>CAZVRY010000120.1:6075-20061 GCA_964629545.1 uncultured Verrucomicrobiota bacterium
GGGGGGTGGGGTGGGGGGGGGGGGGGGGCGGGGGGGGGGGGGGGGCCGGGGGGGGGCGGGGGGGGTGGTGGGGGGGGGGGGGGGGGGGTATGTGTATGTGTCGCAGCCGACGGATGGGAGCAGTCAGCGGGGGTGGTATCCGGATCCCTTGCCGCCGCTGCGGTTTCCGCTGCGGTTGGAGGGTGGGCGCAACCAGCCGTTGTGGGTGACGTTTCGGGTGCCGCGCGGGGCGCAGTCGGGGTGGCAGGAAGGCAGTGTGGTGTTGGCGACGTCGGCGGGGGAGCTACGGGTGCCGTGGCGGTTGGAGGTTTACGGGTTTGAGTTGCCGAGGGAGACGCATTTGCGCAGTGCCTTTGGTTTGGGGACGGGGGCGATCAACCAGTATCACGGGTTGGAGGGGCGGGGGGAGGCGTTGGAGGGGGCGCGGCGGGAGGTCTATGAGATGTATTTACGGAACTTCGCCGAGCATCGGATTAGTCCGTATTCATTCTTCGATTACGATCCGATAGAGGTGACGTTCGAGGGCGAGGGGGAGGCGAAGCGGGCGCGGGTGGATTTCGCGAGATTCGATCGGGCGGCGGCGCGGTGGATTGATGGGGCGGGGTTCAACACGTTTTCGA
Organism: uncultured Verrucomicrobiota bacterium; assembly: GCA_964629545.1. Taxonomy (GTDB): domain Bacteria; phylum Verrucomicrobiota; class Verrucomicrobiia; order Limisphaerales; family CAZVRY01; genus CAZVRY01. The sequence goes on from CAZVRY010000120.1 coordinate 6,696, forward strand.
TGCCGTTGCGCGGCATGGGTGGGGGGACGTTTCATTCGCGTCACCTGGGGCGGTTGGAGGGGTACGAGGAGGGGACGCCGGAGCATGCGCGGTTGTTTCAGGATTACCTGGGTCAGGTGGAGGCGCACTTGCGGGAGAAAGGGTGGTTGGACGAGGCGTTCACCTACTGGTTCGACGAGCCGGATCCGAAGGACTACGACTTTGTGGTAGCGGGGATGAAGCGGATACGGGCGGCGGCGCCCGGGTTGAGGCGGATGTTGACGGAGCAACCGGAGGCGGCGTTGATGGGGCATGTAGAGATTTGGTGTGGGTTGACGCCGGAGTGGACGCCGGAGCGGGTGCGGGTGCGGCGGGAGGCTGGGGAGGAGGTGTGGTGGTACATCTGCACGGCCCCGAAGGCGCCCTATGTGACGGAGTTCATCGATCATCCGGGGACGGAGTTGCGGCTCTGGCCGTGGCAGTCCTGGCAGTATGGGATCAGCGGGATTTTGGTCTGGGCGACGGTCTATTGGAATAGTCCGGCGGCGTTCGTGGCGCCACGGGTGCAGAATCCGTGGGCGGACCCGATGAGTTACGTCTCGGGCTACGACAATCCGCCGGGGTTTATTGGGTTATGGGGGAACGGGGATGGACGTTTCCTGTATCCGCCGCGGCGCGATCCGAATGGGGAGCGGTCTCCGGTGGTGGAGCCGCCGATCAACTCATTGAGGTGGGAGAATTTGCGGGATGGGATGGAGGACTACGAGTACTTGTGGTTGCTGCGGGAGGAGGTGCGGCGGTTGGAGGAGGCGTCGCCGCGGGATGTGGGTCGAGTCGAGGCTGCTCGTGCTTTGCTGGTGGTGCCGCCGGAGGTGTCGAAGGATCTGACGACCTTCACGGTGGATCCGCGGCCGATTTTGGAGCATCGGGACAAGGTGGCGCGGATGATCGAGCGGATGCGGAAGGGGCGGTGAAAGGTGGCGGATTGGGGGATGGCGGTTGGGTTAGCCCGCATGTTTTGCAGGTAGTGGAACATCCGGGTCAGGGGAGGAGGAGGACGCGGTAGAGGCGGTAGGGTTGCTGGGGGGTGTTGGGGTCGGAGGCAGTGGTTTGCGTGTCGGTGGCGACGAGTTCGATGAGGGTGATCCAGTCGGGGTCGGCTAGGTCGTGTTTGAATTCGACGCGGTAGCGGCGGGTGGGGAGGGAGGACCAGGTGAGCGTGACGCGGTGGGAGTCGTCGAGTTGAGGGAGGGAGCGGAGGGGGGGGTCGGGGGGGAGGACGGCTTGGACGGTGATGAGGAAGGTCGTTTGGGCGGAGGCGGGTGGGAGGCCGTTGTCGGTGACTTGGGCGGTGAAGGGGTAATCGCCGGCGGGTTGGTCGGTGGGGATGGGCCAGGTGAAGAGGCCCGAGGTGGGGTGAAGTGAGGCGGTGGGGGGGGCGCCGGGGAGGAGCGAGAAGGTGAGGGTTTGGTTGGGATCGGGGTCGGAGGCGCTGAGGGTGAACTGGACGGAGGATCCGGCGGGGATTTGGAGGTTGGCGACGGGGTCGAGGGCTGGGGGTTGGTTGGCGGGGAGGTTGGTGTTGGGGGCGTTGGGGCTGGGTTGGGAGAGGGGGCCGCGGTTGAAGAGATCGCCGTCGGTGCGTGCGCCGGAGGCTTGGTTAGGGGAGGCGTTTAGGTATTCGAGGAAGTCGATGACCGCCGGTTGGCCGTTTTGGGGGCGGCTGAGGGCGAGTTGGCCGGTGGTGGGGTGGAGTCGGAACGAGGTGTGGGGTTCGGCTGGGCTGGATTCGGAGGGTTCGGCGTCGGCCCAGACGAGGAGGTAGCCGTGAGCGGGGACGAGGGTGCCGTTGGGGAAGGTCCACTGGGAGAGGTTCGAGTAGTTGTCGGTGAGGGTCCAGCCGTCGAGCGCAACGGCCTGGGGGCTGGCGTTGTGGAGTTCGATCCAGGGGTCGGGATCGCCGGCGGAGTCGGTGAGGCCGGCGGTGTTGGCGGGGAGGACTTCGTTGAGGGTGAGGGCGGGGGCGGGTGGGAGGTCGGCGCGGACGGAGTTTTCGGCGCCTGGGGTATAGGCGGCGGGTTTGAGTTCTTCGATATCGAGGGAGAGGCCCCAGGCGACGTCGCTGCTGCCGGCGTTGACTTGGTGGACTTCGACGGCGAGGACGTTATCGCCGCGGAGGAGGTTGGTGACGGGGACGCGGAAAGGGCCTTCGAACGAGGCGTTATCGACGACGCGGTTGGCGAAGCTGGCGAAGGAGGCGGGGCCTTCGTCCATGCCGAGGCGGAAGACAGGCTGGCCGTTGAGGTGGAGGATGGCACCGTCGTCGAGGACGGTATTGAGGATGAGGGTGGCGCCGGTGGGGTTGCCGTTGAAGGTGAAGCGAGTGCGGAAGTAGAAGGTGGGGGGCCCGAGGGTGAGGAGGGTGTTTTTGGGGGCGGGGAGGGCGGAGGATTCGACATAGAGGAGGCCGGGTCCGCTGGGCCAGGCGGTGTCGTTGTAGGAGGGGGCGGTCCAGTCGGAGCCGAGGTCCGTGTTGGTTTGGTTATAGCGCCAGGAGTTGGTGATGGCGAGGAAGTTGACGGGCAGGTTGGTGACGAGGCGATCGCCGACGGCCCAATTCCAGGGGCGGGTGTTGTCGTGGCGCGGGTCGACGAGTTGGAGGGAGGCGCCGCCGGTGGCGGCGTTGGTGGGCCAGGGGAGTTGGCTGGAGAATTGGACGCGGTCGAGGAGTTCGTCGGCGTCTGGAGTGGGGCCAGGGCGGACGAGGGAGATGGTATCGCCGGCGGGGTTGAGGAAGGGGGTGGATTCAGCGAGGATGGTGGGGGTGGGGCCGTAGGCGGTGGTGAAGGCGGCGCGGTTGCGGACGACGACGCCGTAGGCGCCCGGGGGGAGGGTGGAGTTGGGGGGGAAGGTGAGGTTGAGGGGGTCGAGGCGGAGGCCGTCGAGGGTGGCGGGGGTGACCTTCGAGTGGTTGAAGAGTTCGATGTAATCGGCGTTGGGGGTGGCCGGGGCGTACATGATTTCGTTGATGGCGAGGTGGTTCACGGGTTGGACGATGACGGTGAAAGACTGGGCGGCGTCGAGGTTGGGGGAGCCGCCATCGGAGGCGCGGACCGTGATGGAGTTCGTGGCGGCGCCGTAATCGGGGTCGATGGGCCAGAGGAAGACCCCGGAGGCGGGGTCGATGGTGGCGCCTTTGGGGGCGCCCGGGTCGAGGGACCACGAGAGGGACTGTGCGGGGAGGTCTGGGTCGGAGGCGTGGTTGGTGAGGGTGATGAGTTGGCCTTCGCGGGCGGTGAGATCTGGGATGGGATCGAGGGTGGGGGCGAGGTTGACTTCGCGGACGTCGAGGGTGAAGGAGACGGAATCGCTTTGTTGGAGGCCGGTGGTTTCGGTGGCGCGGACGGTGAGGAGGTAGCTGGAGGGTCCTTGGGTTTCGGACGGCGTCCAGTGGAGGGTGCCGAGGTTGGGGTCAAAGGCGAGGCCGGAGGGGACTTCGCCTTCGAGGGAATAGACCAGGGCTGCGGGTGGGAGGTCGGGGTCAATGGCGACGAAGGTGAGGGAGAAGGGGGCGAGTTCGTCGATGGTTTGGCTGGGGACGGCTTGGAGGCGAGGGGGGTTATCGAATTTATTGACGGTGATCTGGACCGAGTTGGTGGTGGCGAGGGGCGGGGTGCCGTCATCGGTGACGACCACGTCGATGCCGTAGGTGGCGCCGCCCTGGGTTTCGGAGGGCGTCCAGGAGAAGGCGCCGGTGACGGGGTCGATGGCGGCGCCGTCTGGGGCGTTGGGGGTGAGGCTGAAGGAGAGGGCGTGGGGTGGGAGGTCGGGGTCGGAGGCGGTGGCTTGGAAGTTGACGAGGGAACCTTCGTTGATGGTGAGGTTGGCGAGGGGATCGAGGGTGGGCGGGCGGTTGACTTCGGTGACGGTGACGACGAAGGCGGTGGTGGCGCGGCGGGGCGGGGTGCCGTTATCAGTGACGCGGATGGAGACGGGGTAGGCGCCGGGGCCGTCGGATTCGGTGGGGGTCCAGGCGAAGAGGCCGGATTCGGGTTCGATGGAGGCGGCGGCGGGGGCGCCGGGGTCGAGGGTGAAGACGAGCGATTGGTCGGCGTCGGGGTCGGAGGCTTGGGCGGTGAACGAGAGGAGGGTGCCTTCGGGGACGGTCTGAGGGTCGATGGCGGCGAGGGAGGGTGCGCGATTGGTGGTGTTGAAGATGTTGGGTTGGCCTGGGGATGGGAGTTGGAGGAGTTCGGTGTTGGTAGGGTCGCCGTCCGGGTAGCGTCCGTGGCTGACGTCATCGTTTTGCGGGCCGAAGGTGATGGCGTCGACGAGGGAGGCATCCGGGGCGAAGAGGCCGATGGACTCGCCGTCGGCGGAGAGTTTGAAGTTGGTGTGGAGGTCCGGGGTTCGACCGTTTTGGTTGGGTTCCTCGTCGGCCCAGACCACGAGGAAACCGTCGGGTGGGATGAGGGTGCCAGCGGGGATGGTGAACTTGGTGGTATTGGTGAGGTTATCGGTGAGGGTAAAGCCGGTGAGGTCGACCGTTTCGGCGCCGGCGTTGTAAAGTTCGAACCAGTCGTCGTAATCGCCGTCGGCCGGGTCGGCGGCAGAGCGGGTATTGGCGGACATCCACTCGTTGATGCGGACGAGGGTGGGCAGGGAGGTGAGGTCGTTGGGGGTGCCTGGGGTGGGGATTTGGAAGACGCGGCGGGAAGCGGGGTGGCCGTCTGGGAAGTAGCCGTAAGAGCGTCCTGGGCTCAGGAGGTTATAGGCGAGGGAATCGAGGGCGGCGGGTTGGCCGGACTGGAGTCGGCTGAGGGCGATTTGGCCGGAGGAGGGGGGGAGGCGGAAGTTGGTATGGGGTTCGGAGGGCGAGGATTCGGCGGGTTCGCCGTCGGTGACGACGAGGAGGAATTGGCCTGGTGGGATGGAGAGGCCGGGAGGAAAGGCGTATCGGGTGAGGTTGGTGAAGGAGTCGGAGAGGTAGAGGCCGTCGAGGGAGGCGGCGTTAGGACCTGGGTTATAGAGTTCGATCCAGGGGTCGCGGTCGCCGGCTTGGTCGAGGGGGCCGGAGAGGTTTTCGGGTTGGAGTTCGTTGATCCAGAGGGTAGGGAAGGGTGGGAGGGTGGTGCGGACGGCGTTGACGGTGCCCGGGGTGGTACGGAGGGTGGCGTTGGTGGTGGTGGTGGTCCAATTGGCGGGGCGCCAGTTATCCTTGGATGGGTCGATGAGTTGGAGCGAGGGCCCGAGGCCGTCGGCGGAGGCCGGCCAGGGTGGGTCGTCGTCGTAGCGGACGATATCGATGAGGGTTTCCTCGTCGGGGTTGGGGCCTGGTTGGAGGAGCCTGAGGGTCTCGCCGCCGTTATCGAGGTTACCTGGGAAGGGGCCGAGGGGGAGGATGGAGGAGCCGTAGAGTTTGGCGAATTCGGTGGGGTTGGCGGCGACGACGAGGTAGGCGCCTGGGGGGAGGAGGGTGCCTTCGGGGAAGGTGTAGCCGATGCCGTCGAGGCGCCAGTTGGAGAGGTTGAAGGTGGCGAGGGTGGAGGTGTTATGGAGTTCGACGAAGCCGGTTTGTGAGGTGGCGGCGTGGTAGTGGATTTCGTTGATGACCACGTAGTCTTGGGGGAGTTGGTCGGCGCCGGTGTAGGTGATGGTGATCGTGCGGGTGGAATGGGGGACGGGTTGGCCGCGGAGGTCGCGGCCTTGGAGGGTGAGGGCGTTGGGGCCGGCCGCGAGGGGGACGGAGAGGGACCAGGAGCTGACGGTGGTCCAGGTGATGGGGTAGGGGATGCCGTTGACCTCGATGAACTTGACGGGGATGGGCGCGGTGCCGGTGAGGGTTGCGAGGTTGCGGTTGGTGCTGAAGTTATTGCCGTTGGCGGTGGTGATGGCGAAGTCGAAAGCCACGGAGGCGAGTCGGTTGAGGAGGTAGTTGCGGCGGCTTTCGATCCACGACTTGGTGGCGTTGGGATTGGCGTAGGAGAGGTTATTGGCCTGGAATTCCTTCCATTTGGCGTCGAGGAGGGGCCCGATGCGATCGGAGCGGAGGGGTCCGTCGCAGGCGTCCTGGATGGCCCGCCAGCAGGCGCGGAGGAAGGGTGGGTGGTTATACATGCGGGAGATGGTGGGGTCGTTGGTGCCGAAGATATCAGTGGAGGGTCCATCGCTGCCGGAGCCGAGGACGAAGTCGATGTCCCAGGCGATCATGGTCCAGCGGCCGTTAGTGGGTTTGTAGGCGTAGCAATTCTTGCCGCGGTTGTAGCCGTAGGCGTCCCAGTTGCCGACGATATGCTGGGCCATGAAACAGCGCATCCACTGTTCGAGGTCGGCGAGGTTTTCGAGTTGGCGGGTGTAGTCGGAGGTGTTGAGGTTAGCGGCCTCCACCAGGTTGAGGAGGTTGGTGAAGTTATTGGCGGAGTCTTGGACGGCGCGTCGGCGCCAGTCCCAGCGGTAGCGGGCGAGTTTGAGCTGGCCGCCGGTGGTGGTGAATCGTTGGAGCGTGGCGTCGGTGGGGCTGAAATTGCGGGCGTCGTCGGCGAACTCGAACCAGTCCTCGATCTTGTGGAGGTCCCCGTTGTTGTCGGAGGGGAACCATTGGTCGAGGTATTCGCCGGTGGGCTCCTGGGTATCTTCGTGCATCGGGTAGGCTTGGGAGCCGTTCCAGAGGAAGCGGACGTAGCGGCGGTGGAGGTAGGGGTTTTGGAGTTTGCGGAGGATCCAATAAGCGGCTTGTTCGCGTTGACCGGAGTCGTCGCTGCCGAGGTTGCCAATGGTCACCACGGCCATATCGCGGCCGCCGAGGAACTGGTTATCGTCGGGGAAGGAAAAGACCCAATCGGAGCCGATGCTGCCGCTGTGCCAAGGGCTGCCTTTGGCACGGAGGCGGGCATTATAGATGACGCGGGCGTCGCCGTAGACGAAGGTGCCATCGAGGTTATCGTTGGCGAGGGGTTCGCGGGAGTAGAGGGTATTGACGTCGGCCTGGCGTTGCCAGAGGCGGTAATTGGGGAGCGTGGAGCGGGACTCGGATTCGCCCCAGCGGACGAGGCATTCATTGGTGGGGGCGTTAGCGGGGAAGCGGGCGGCTCCGCCGAGGGGGTCATTGGCGGCGAGGTAGAAGGAGACGAGGGTATTGGCGGAGCGGGCGGGGAGGGTCGCGGTGTAGAGGCCGTCGCCGGCGACCGCGTCGCCATTGGAGCCGTTATCGACCATGGTGGTGACGGAGAAGGAGGCGGTGCCATCGACACGGTAATAGAGGTCGAGGCGAGAGAGGGTATCGGGGTCGGAGGTGCGCGCGGAGACGGTGATGGTTTGGCCTGAGGCAGGGAGGGTGGGGGAGTGGGAGACGTCGAAGATGGCGGGGCCGGCGTTGGCGAGGGCGCGGCTATTGGGGGCGCCTGGGGTTCCGAGGTTGGGGGGGAGGAGGAGGCGGCCGGGGGCTTCGATCCAGTTGCCGCGGAGGCGGAGGAGGAATTCGGGCCAGCCTGACAGCCAGCGGACTTTGGCGCGGAGGGTGACGGTGGCGCCGTTTTGAAGGCCGGAGCGGCTGCTGAGGGTGGAGTAGATGCGGTTGGCGCCGGTGTCGACGCGGCCGGCGGCGGCGAGGCGGAGGCAGCCGCCGGAAACACCGCCGGAGGATTGGTGGGTGGCGTAGCGGTGGTTGCCCTGAAAGACCCAGGAGGCGAGGCTGGAGTTGAAGTTGGGGTTGCTGAGGCGGTTGGGGCCGCCGGGGGTGAAGACTTCGACGTCATCGACAAGGCAGGAACCGGCGCCGAGCACCCCCATCTGAAAATCGGGGGGATATGCATTGTTGCCATTATCCATGGTGCCGGTGAACTCAACCGTGGTCCACGGGGCCTTCGCCGATTCGTCGCTGGCGGCCCAGTTGGGGGCGCGGAGGGAATCGGCGTCGAGGTCGACGAGTTCGAGGCTGGAGCCTCCGCCATCCGCGAGTTCGGGCCAGCGCCCGCCGGTGCCGTAGGGGACTTCGCAGACGGCGATCCAGATGGTGTTGGTGACGAGTTGATCGAATTCGTTGGTGGAGACGACCTGGTCGGGTTTGGAGAGGACGAGGCGTTCCCCGGAGTTGGCGAGAGCGCCGTCGTAGTCGCCGATGGTATTGGCCGTGGAGAGGTTGGGGTATTTGGGGAGGAGGTGGGCGAGATCCTTCGCGACGACGAGGTAGCCGCCTGGAGGCAGGGTGGTGTTGGTCGGGATGCGGAAGCTGATGCCGTCGGTGAAGCGCCATCCGCTGAGGTTCACCGGGGAGCCAGAGCGGTTGTAGAGTTCAACGAATTCATCCCGGTCATCGTCGGTGATGGGATTGTACATGATCTCGGAGATGACGATTTCCGGGAGGCGGAAGGGGGCGTTGGGGGCGTTGGGGGTGGGGGCGGAGAGGGTGCGGAAGGTGGAGGCCCCGTCGGGGCTGCGTCCGGTGGCGACGCCGTTTTGCTGGCCGGCGAAGCGGACGGCATCGAGGATACGGGTGGCGTTGGAGGAGACGAGGTAGAGGGTTTCGCCGCTGGCGTCGAGGGCGAAGCCGAGTTCGTTCTGGTCGTAGGCGAGGAAGCCGCGGGCAGGGAGGGTGGTGCCGTCGGGGATGCGGAACTTGTTGGTATTGGGGTTATCGGTGAGGAAGCAGCCGCTGAGGTTGACGGGGGAGTTGCCGTGGTTATAGAGCTCGATGAAGTCGAGGACGGGGTCGTCGGTGTGGGCGAGGAATTCGTTGATGCGGAGGGTGGCGTAGGGGTTGGGGCGGACAGGTTCGAGGGTGCCTGGGGAGCCGCCGATGAGTTCGCTGGGGGCCCAGGCTTGGGGGTGAGCTTCGCCGTAGGAGGGGAAGGCGAGGGCGAGAGAATGGCCGGCACCGTCGGCGGCGAGGGGCCACGGAGATTGGTTGGAATAGGGGACCTCGAGGAGGACGGAGTCGAGTTCGTCGCGGAGGCGGAGGGTATCGCCTTCGTCAGCGAGCGCGCCGTCGTAGGGCCCGAGGACGGGCGTGAGGGCGGGGTTGAGCGAATAGGTTTGGAGAAGGGCCTGAGGGGACTTGGCGACGACGAGGAGGCCGCCTGCGGGGAGGGCGGTGTTGGTGGGGAAGGTGAAATCGATGGCGCCGGACAGTCGGAAGCCGGTGAGGTCCTCGAAAACGAAGCCTCCGTTGTAGATTTCCACGAACTCGAGATTGTTGGTATCGGCGCGGTTAGCCGGGCGGTACATGATTTCCGAGAAGACAAGGCCGGTGCGGCGGCTGGAGGGTCCGATGGGTTCGCGGCCGGGGGTGGGGGCGGGGCCGACGGAGCCGGATCCTGGGGCGTAGTCGCGGAATTGGGCGACGGCAGTTTGGGTGGGATTGCGGCTGGTGACGGCGGTGCCGACGAAGAGCGTGCTGGGCAGGGAGAGGTTGGCGGTGCCGAGTTGGGTCCAGGAGAGGCCGTCGTAGCTGGCGAAGGCGGTGAAGAGGTTGCCGTTGCGTTGGAGGCGGAGCCAGGTGTCGGGGTAATTGGCGGGGAAACGTCCGGCGAGGGCGGCGGCGGTGCCGGCGGTGGAGCGGGTCATCATGAAGCACCCGACCGAGGCTGGGGTGGCGAAGGCGGCGGTGAAGCGGGCGTTGGGTTCGAGGGATTCGCGGGCCATGAGGCCGGCTTTGGCCCAGAGATCGGTGGGGGTAAAGCCGGCGAGGCGGACTTGAAGGTCGAAGTTGCCGGTGCGTTGGGCGTATTCGAAGTGGAACTGGTCGGAGGTGGCGCCGATATCGAGGCCGGCTCCGCTGACGTCGTAGCCGTTGCCGGAGGGGGAGGCGGAGCCTGGAAGAACGGGGTCGCCGATATCGATGGGGGCGTATTCGACGGCCCGGAAGGTCATCTGGGAATTGGGCGCGATGGGGTTGGGAGTGACGGCGCGGTCGGTGACCTGGTTGACGGTGAGCGTGTAAGTGAGGCCCAGGGTCATGGGCGAGGTGGTCAGGGAGATGGTGGTTGGGTTAGGGGTTTGGGCGGCCCCAAGGATCGTGACGTTCTGGTCGATGGAATAGTTGGCCAGGGTGAGGGAGCCAGGAGATTGAACGGGCTCGGAGAAGATGACGGTGAGGGTGGTGGGACCGATGTTTTGGAGGGCGGCAAGACGTGGGGGGACGTTATCGGGGGTAACGGTGAGAGTAGCTTCAAGGGTGTTGGTGGCGCCCAGGCTGTTGGTGAGGATGCAGCGATAGAGGGAACCGTTGGCGGAAAGCGGGGTGGGGGAGAGGGTGAGGAGGTTCCCGGTGGCGCCTGGCAGGTTGATGCGGTTGCTTTGCCACTGATAGGAGACGGGATCGAGATTGCTGACGGCAACGCGGAAGGTGGCGGTTTCGCCTTCCATCGTGGTGGCGTTGGTGGGCTGTTGCGTGATGATGGGTGGGGTGAAGGAAATGCCAAATGGGAGCAGGCGAGTCGCGGGGATGGGTTCCTCCATGGCGCCGTTGGGCAGTTGCCAGCGGACGGCGAGGTTATCGCCGCCGCCGCCCTCCTTCATGAGGGCCTCAATGTAATAGCGGCGGCCGGACTCGAGGCGAACGGGGGCGGATGCTTGCGTGGATTCCTTGGTCCACTCGCGGCTCGCCGTCCAGGAGGCGACGCTCGCAATGGCACGGCGGTTGACGGGTTGTTCGTCAGTGCTGAGAAAAAGGGTCGAGCCATCATCGCTCGAGATCCAGAAAGTGTAGTTCCCGGTGGCGGGAGGGACGACGTAACCGCGGACGCGTTGGCCGTAGTCATCGAGGACATCGATGCCAGCCTCGAAGGCGACGGTGAGGTAATTGGTCGAGGACGGGTTATTGGGGAAGGCGGGGTTATTGGTGAGGTCGCTGACGCTGACGCCCCCGATACCGGCAAAAATCTCCTGGAGCAGACCTTGGCTGGGGGTTTGGGCGTGGAGGGTGGGCAGCGCGGGGCTGATCGCGAGGAGGGTCAGCGCGAGGCGTAGACGGATGCTCATTCGGTATGGACGTTGGGACCGCGCCGGTTGTTGGGCGCGGGCTGGACACAGAAGCAAGCAGGTTTCGGTCCAGGATTCCAGCAGGAATGAGGTTGGCGGATCACCTCGCGTTCGGTGATCCGAACGGCAGCGACGGCGGCATTCCGTGCCTGAAATGGGGAAAGGCGACAGGAAAGGTGACAGGTTCAGGATCTTGCCTGGATGGGAGAGGGGCAGGTTCGTAATCAGGCGAGGGCCGGGAGCCGTCGGAAAGGTGACAGGTTCAGGATCCTGCCTGGATGGGAGAGGGGCAGGTTCGTAATCAGGCGAGGGCCGGGAGCCGTCGGAGGCGGTGATCGTTGACGTCTGGAGGGCGTGGCGCCGCACGGTGGTCGAGGGTGAACCTGTCACCTTCCCTCGGAGGCGTTCCCTGGCGCGGTCACAACCTGGGCGCAGGCGGCTTGATGGGCGGCTGGGTGGAGACGGCGCCCTGGGCGCGGGTCTTGCGTTTGTAGACGGTTTCGCCGCAGGTCACATAGAGTTCGTCCAAGGCGGGACCGCCGAACTTCACGTTGGAGAGCCAGCCCCGGTCCGGTTTGGGAATGATCGCATGGACGCGGCCGACGGGGTCACAGACCTGGATGCCTAGCCTCGTGGCCACATAGAGGCGTCCCTGCGTGTCCACCGCCAGGCCGTCCGCGCCGCTATCCGGATCGGCGTCACCGAGACGCAGGTGGAAGAACCGCTGCTTGTGGGCCAGCGTCCCGTCCGACTGGATTTGGTAGGAGTAGACAAAACGGGAGCGGGAATCGGCGACGTAGAGCAGGGTCTGGTCGGGGGAGGTGATGATCCCGTTCGGGAAGCCCAAGCCCGTGTCGACGACCGAGGGCTCCAGGGCGGGGTTCACGAACCAGACCTTGTGGTTGGCCGGATCGGTGAAGTAGCCGCGGTCGGACAGGACCACGAGGTCGTTGGACGCCACGTCCGCCACGAGGGTGTCTGCCTCGCCCTGTTCGTTGTAGGCCACGATGGCGCGACGGTCGTTGGCGCAGGCGTAAAGCCGTCCATCGGCCCCGACCATCAGACCGTTGGCGCCGCCGGTGTTCTCGGCAAACACCGTGACGGTCCCATCCAGCCCAACCTTGTGGATACGGTTCCTCGGGATGTCGGTGAAGAAGACCTCGCCTCGGCTGTTCGCGGCCGGGCCTTCCGTAAACCCGTGGCCCTTGCTGACCAGCCTCCAGTCCTCACCGGGGAGGAGGATCGCGGTCGTGACGGGTTGGCGCGACTTGCCTTCGGGGTTGGCGGTGACGGGGGCGGGCCAGTCCTTCCACAGCCATCGCATCGCGTCGGGGAAGACGGCGGTGGCGTGCTTGCTGTCGTGGGCGCCGTCGCCCCAGGCGTTGGTGACGGCGTAGCCGGCGAAGGTCAGCGCACTGAGCATGTCCTGGTTCGCCACCCACCAATCGCCTCCGTAAATGTTCAGGTCCGAAGAACCGTCCTGCAAGAACACCCTCATCGGCTTGGGCTCGGTCAACCGGATCAGGCCGGGGTAGTCGTTGCCGCCCCGCAGCCCAACGTAGGTGCCGATGGCGCTGAAGACGCGGCGGAAGGCGTCGGGGCGTTCCCAAGCGGCGGTGAAGGCGCAGATCGCGCCGCTGGAGTTGCCGGCAATGGCGCGGTCGTTGGCGTTCGTCGAGAGCCGGAGCGGCCGTCCATCCGCCGTGGCGAGCTTCTCGACTTCCGGGAATAGCTCTTCCAAGAGGAAACGCGCGTACCCGTCGCCCAGGCCGTCGTATTCGTAGCTGCGGTTGAACCGGTCCAGCGAGTTGGTGGAACCCGACCGCACGCGCCCGTGCATGACGAAGACGCCGATCGTCACCGGCATGTCGCCGCGGTGAATGAGGTTGTCGAACACGGTGGGGGCCTGGTACTGGAGGCCGTCCTGGCACACGAAGACACAGGCGGGCTTGGCGGGGTCGTATTGGCGCGGGACATAGGTCCAGTATTCGCGCCACGTGCCAGGGAAAATGCGGCTGCCCTCGAGGGTATGCCTGGTCACCTCCCCCTGTGGCACCCCCGGGTTCGGCTTGGAGTCGGGACCGGGCTGGTAATCGTGGGCGGCGCGAGCGGCCGGTGCGGCGACGAGGAGGAAGCACAAGGCGGAGAGCGGGTGAGACAGTGGGTGCACGGCACGCAGTCTCATGCATTCGCGCCCGGTGTCAAAGCCCTTCCGCGGCGCTCCCCCCACTCGGTGCATCCCAGAGTGGTCCGCGCGCGACGGTGGTCAAAACGGGTGACCCCTGGGTGACAGGTTGGAAGGGCGCTTACGGTGGCCAGCAGCACTTGACGATAGGCGGGGCCCACCACGGCCCAGTCGGCGCTTTCGTGGAAGCTGGCCAAGCCCTGACGCGCCCGCTCCTGTCCCGCC
>CAZVRY010000121.1:0-20036 GCA_964629545.1 uncultured Verrucomicrobiota bacterium
ATGGGGGCAGCGAGGTTGGCGGTTTGGAGGCGGGAGGCGAGGAGGCGGAAGGCGGCGATGGGGGGGAGGGGGAGGTCATCGCGGACGGTGACGAGGGCGTGGTGGTGGGGGAGGGAGTTGGGGTCGAGTTCGTCGCGGGGGTCCAGTTCGAGGAGGGGGAGGTCTTCGAGAACGGCCTCGGGACGGACGTCGGCGCGTGGGTTCACTTTAGGGGCGAGCCATTGGAATTGGGGGCGGGTGACGACGACCCGGACGGTTTGGTCCCCGCCGCAGGCCAGTTGGTTGGGCAGGGGGAGGGTGGAGGCGGGGCGTCGCTGGTAGGTGAAGGGGTCGAAGGGGAGGGGAAGGTTAAGCGTTGGGGAGGAGGGGGGCAGGGTGAGGTGGGGGACTTGGGCGATGAGGTCGCGGCAAACGGGGATTTCGTGGGGTGAATCCTCGGTGAGCGAGACACGGATCGTATCGCCGATTCCGTCGGCGAGCAGAGAGCCGATGCCGATGGCGCTCTTGATCCGGCCGTCCTCACCTTCGCCGGCCTCCGTGACGCCGAGGTGGAGGGGGTAATTCCAGTCGGGCCCGAGCTGATCGAGGCGGGCGACGAGGAGTCGGTAGCACTCGATCATGATCTTGGGGTTGCTGGACTTCATGGAGAAGCAGAAGTTGTGGAAGTCGTGGTGGCGGGCGATGCGGGCGAATTCGAGGGCGCTTTCGACCATTCCGAGGGGGGTATCCCCGTAGCGGTTCATGATGCGGTCGGAGAGGGACCCGTGGTTGGTGCCGATGCGGAGGGCGCGGCCCTGTTGTTTACAGGCGAGGACGAGGGGGGTAAAGGCGGCCTCGATGCGAGCCAGTTCCTCTTCGTACTCGGCGTCGGAGTATTCACGGACGGCGAACCGTTTCTTGTCGGCGTAGTTCCCGGGGTTGATCCGGATTTTCTCCACCCACTTGACGGCTTCCATGGCCGCTTCGGGTTTGAAGTGGATATCGGCGACGATGGGGACGCAGACGTGCTGGGCGCGGAGGGCTTCGACGATGAGCCGGAGGTTCGCGGCGTCCTTGACGGTCGGGGCGGTGATCCGGACGATTTGGCAGCCCACGCGAACCAGGTCGAGGGTTTGGCGAACGCTTTCGGCGGTGTCCATGGTGTCGCACGTGATCATGGACTGCACGACGATGGGGTGTTGTCCGCCGAACTTGACCCCGCCGCGGTCAGGGTCGCCGACGACGACTTCGCGGCTCGGTCGTCGGCGGAAGGGGCGGCAGGTCTCAGGGAGGCTGATGGGGAGGCTCATAGTCTTGGGGCAAGCGCTCGGGGGCTAAAGACCGTTCCTGGGGAGGGGGGCGGTGCTTGGGAGGCGGCTTTAGCGGGGGGCGGGGTGAGGGGCGTGGGGCGGGGTGGGGGTAGGGGTGGCGGGTTGTTCGATTTGGGTGTTTGAGCGGAACATGCTGCGCCAGAAAGAGAAGCGGCTGAGGTCAAAGAAGGTGACGTAGAGCATGAAGGAGAGGAGGAGGACGGCGAAGGCGGTGGTGGTGTACTCCATGAAGCGCAGGCTCATGGGGCGGCGGCGGATTTTTTCGATGACGGACATAAGGATATGGCCGCCATCGAGGACGGGGATAGGGAGGAGGTTGAGGATAGCGAGGTTGATGTTGAGGAGGACGAGGAACTTGAGGGCGAGGCGGAAGTCGATGCTGACCTGGACGGCGAGCATGGTGATGATGCCGACTGGGCCGCTGAGGTCTTTGACTCCGACGCCGGTTTGCTTGGAGTGGAAGAGGGCCGTGAAGGTGTTCGCCATCATGTCCCAGACCTCTTGGAATTGGGCGAGCGGGGAGGGACCGGGTTTTTGGACTTCGTAGATGGTGGGGCTGGTGAGCCGGACGCCGATGCGTCCGCGTTGGGTGGTCTCGTCGTGTTTGGGGGTGACGGTGAGGGTGAGACGTTCCTGGCCGCGGAGGACGACGGCTTCGCTGGTTTGGCCGGCGCGTTTACCGATAATCTCGACGAGTTGTTCCTGGCTGAAGATGGGGACGCCGGCGAAATTGAGGAAGCGGTCATCGACTTGGAGCCCGGCGCTGGCGGCGGGCATGCCGGGTTCGACGGAGGCGACGACGGGGTGTTCCTTGGGGTCGAGGCGGAGCATTTTAAGGCCGACGAGTTCGTTGACCGGGGCGGTAAGGTGGTAGGTGTTGCGGGTGCCGTCTCGTTCGATGGTAACGGGGATGACATTGGTGCGGGCGACGACAACGGCGGTTTGGACTTGGTCCCAGGACCGGACGGCTTTTCCGTCGACGGCGACGATTTTGTCGCCTTGGCGGATGCCGAGGCGGGCTTCTTCGCTGGCGGGCGGGACGTAGCCGATGATGGAGGGGTTGACGGGGATGGGGAGGCCGACCAGGGTGATGATGATGGCGATGACGAGGGCGAAGAGGACGTTCATGAAGGGGCCGGCGAACGCGACCAGGATTTTGGACCAGGGGGTGACCGGGGGGAGCGGGTCGCCGTGGTGTTCGGCGCCTTCGAGAACCTCCGAGGTGAACATTTGGGGGAGTTTGACGAACCCGCCGGCGGGGATCCAGCGGAGGGAGTATTCGATGTCGTTCCGCTTCCAGCTCACGATCTTCGGTCCGAAGCCGATGGCGAATTCGAGGACCTTGAGGCCGCGTCGGCGGGCGACCCAGTAGTGGCCGAGTTCGTGGACGAAGATGGCGGCGCCGAAGAGGAGGATGACCACGATCGTCACGTAGGGGTTCATGACGATGGACTGAATGACGTGCCAGGTACTAGTCAGGATATTGGCGAACAAATGCATGATGGGGCCGCGGAAGGGCGGCAATGGGGCGGAATGTAATGGGGGGTGCTCGGGAAGGCAACCGGGGAAACGCGCCGAATTAGTGCTTGCATGGAGGCGGGGGGCTGTTAGTTTCGCGGCCCTTTAATTTGAACCCTTTCTTGTATGGCACGGATTTGCAAACTGACCGGTAAGCGCCCAATGAAGGGCAGCATCATTTGGCGCAGCGGCAAGGCGAAGAAGAAAGGTGGCATCGGCACCCACGTGACGGCCATCACCAAGCGGCGCTTCCTGCCTAATCTGCAGCGCGTCCGGGCGGTGATTGACGGGGAGGTCAAGTACATCCGGGTTTCGACGCGGGCGATCAAGAAGGGTCTGATCACCAAGCCGGTCCGCCGGACGTGGAAGAAGGAGGGGGGCAAGAGCGACGGGGCTGGGAAGTCGTGAGGGAAGGAGCGTAAGCCAGTGGGGCAGTGGCTCAGTGCTTTGGCGGGGCATGTTTCACACGCGCTTCGACAGCCACGGGCCGGTCTATCGACGCGACCGTACCCCCACCCCTCACCCCAACCCTCTGCAACGGATCTTTTTAAGGGGTTGGGGAGAGGGAGTAAGGGAGAGGGGGCATGCTACCTGAGAAACATCCGGGTTAGCCGCGGCGTAGGTGGGCGCTGGCGGCTCGTTTCATTTCGCGGTCGGCTTCCTGGCGCTTGAGGGCTTCGCGTTTGTCAAACTGGGCTTTTCCTTTGCCGACGGCGAGGGCGACTTTGACGCGGTCTTTCTTCCAATAGAGTGACAGGGGGAGGAGGGCATTGCCCTTGATGTTGGCGAGGGTGCGGAGGCGGCGGATTTCGGCTTTGTGGAGGAGGAGCTTGCGGACGGCCTTAGGGAGGTGGTTTTGGCGGTTGCCGTGGGAGTATTCCTCGATGTGGGCGTTATGGAGCCAGGCGGCGTGTTCATCGACGGTGGCGTAGGCTTCACGGATCTGGCCTTTACCTCCGCGGAGAGCTTTCACTTCGGTGCCGCGGAGGACGAGGCCGGCCTCGATCACTTCGAGGATATGGTAGTCGCGGCGGGCGGCGGAGTTAGTGACGATCTCGGCCATGGCCGGGCGCGGAGGGGGTGAAGGGATTCAGGGGAGGGCGGGCCTGGCTCACTGTCTGGGGAGGGAGGGGACGCTGGTGGGGGTTGGTGGGGGCAGGCGGGTCCTGGCCATCCCAGGGAGCGTAGAGGATGAAGGAGGGGCCAGGCGGGGTTGGACCGGTCTTGAGCGCTGCGGAGCCTGAGCGGGTTGTTGGCGGGGCCCTGGTGGAAGCGCAGGGTTGGGCGGGTTAGGCACGTTTGCGGCGTTTGCCGGGGGCTTCTTCGGCTTCCAGAGATCCCTGACTTTCCCAGCCCATTTTCTGTTCGATGAGTTCGAGCAGAGCGATATCGGCGGCTCCGAGGGTAGCGGTTTCGGAGAGGAGCGGGCGGCTTCCGGCCGCGCCGCCGGTATTGAGTTGGCGGACCCGGCGGGAGATGAGGTTGACGAGGATATTGGGGTTGCCCACTTTGGCGAGGGCTTGTTTGCAGAGGTCGGTGTTCAAGGCAATAGGCTCCGGGTTCGTGATGAACGGGGGATGAAAATAGGAGGTTGGGGGCCTGACGCAACAGAAAAAACGCGGAGGATAAGGCTTTTCACGGGCGGCGGTTTCCATTATTTGGGCCGGGATGAGCCTGATCGAACAGATGACCGGGTTGGCGCGGCAGGCGCGGGAGGCGTCGCGGGTGGTGGCGCGGATGGGGTCGGAGGCCAAGTGTGGGGTGTTACTGGCGATGGCGGAGGCCTTGCAGGACCAGGCTGGGGCGTTGCAAGAGGCGAATGCGTTGGACCGGGCAGGGGGCGAGGCGATGGGGCTCAGTTCGGCGATGCTGGATCGATTGACGCTCGACGACGCTCGGATTGCCGGGATGGCGCGGGGGTTGCGAGAGGTGGCGGCGTTGCCGGATCCGGTGGGTCGGGTGTTGGAGGAGCGGACGCGTCCGAACGGGTTGCGTTTGCGGAAGGTGTCGGTGCCGTTGGGGGTGGTGGCGATCATCTACGAATCGCGGCCCAACGTGACGGCGGATGCGGCGGGGCTGTGTTTCAAGGCGGGGAACGCGGCGATCTTGCGTGGGGGGAAGGAGGCAATGCACTCGAACCAGTTGATCGCGAGATTGTTGGTGGAGGCGGGGCGGAGGGCATGGGCGGGGTTTCCGGAGCATGCGGTGCAGGTGGTGCCGACGACGGCGAGGGAGGCGATTCCGGCGTTGCTCTCCTGCGTGGAGTATATCGATGTGTGCATGCCGCGGGGCGGGGAGGGGTTGATTCGGGCCGTGACGGACTGCAGCAAGGTGCCGGTGATCAAGCACTATAAGGGGGTGTGCCATGTGTATGTGGATCGGGACGCGGATTTGGGGATGGCGCGGCGGATTGTGGTCAATGCGAAGTGTCAGCGACCGGCGGTGTGCAATGCGATGGAGACCCTGCTGGTCGATCGGGAGGTGGCGTCGGAGTTCCTGTCGGGTTTAGCCCCGGAACTGGCGGCTCGGAAGGTGGAAGTACGGGCGGATGGCGAGACGTTGCGGATGCTCGAGGCGGGAGGGGCGTTGGGGGTGAGGGGATGGGTAGTTCGGGAAGCGCATGAGCAAGATTTCTACACGGAGTATAACGATCTTATCCTGAATGTGCGGGTCGTAAGTGGCGTGGAGGCGGCCCTGGCCCATATTGCCGAGTATGGGAGCCGCCACAGCGACAGCATCGTGACGGCGAACGAGGCGACGGCCGCGCGGTTTTTGGCCGAGGTGGACAGCGCCGCGGTTTATTGGAATGCGTCGACACGGTTTACGGACGGGGGCGAATTCGGGATGGGGGCGGAGATCGGGATTAGCACGGACAAGATTGGGGCCCGGGGTCCGATGGGTTTGGAGGAGTTGTGCAGTTACAAGTGGTTGGGCTACGGGACAGGGCAGGTGCGGGAGTAAGGAGGTCGGGGTCGAGCGATGCGAGGAGTTGCGTCAGGTTGGGGGGTGGGGGTTGCCGGATGGGTGCTGGTTTGGGCTGGGCTGGGGGCGGGGCAAGGGGCGGCGGAGGATTGGCCTCAGTTTCTGGGGCCGGGTCGGGACGGGACGTCTGGGGAGACGAACCTGGTTGAGGGGTGGCCGGCGGAGGGGCCGAGGGTGGTATGGTCGGCGGGGGTGGGGACTGGGTATTCGGCGCCGAGCGTCCTGGGGGATCGGCTGGTGTTGTTCCATCGGGTTGGGGGGGAGGAAGTGGTGCAGAGTTACGACGCAGGGACGGGCCGGCCGGGCTGGCGGCACGCCTATCCGAGCGCGTTCGTGGATCCTTATGGCTACAACAATGGTCCTAGGGCGTCGCCGCTGTTAGCGGGTGGGCGGTGTTATACGTATGGGGCGGAAGGGAAGTTGGTGTGCCTGGAGTTGGAGACCGGCCGATTGGTGTGGCAGCGGGAAACGGGCCAGGAATGGAAGGTGCCGACGGCGTTCTTCGGCGTGGGGAGTTCGCCTTTGTTGGAGGGGGGGCGCTTGATCGTCATGGTGGGGGGACAGCCGAATGCCGGCATGGTGGCGGTGTCGCCAGAGGACGGGAGGACGTTGTGGGAGAGTGTGGGGCGGGCGACCTGGGATGGGGCGGTGACGTTGGGTTGGCGGGTGGAGCGTCCGTATGCGTGGACGGGGGAGGAGATGGTGGCGAGTTATTCGTCGCCGGTGACGGCGACGATTCACGGGGAGAGGCACTTGCTTTGTTTTATGCGGCAGGGGTTGGTTTCGCTGGATCCGACGGATGGTCGGGTGCGCTTCCGGCGGTGGTTTCAGAGTCAGGTTGGGGAATCAGTGAATGCGATGGTCCCGGTGGTGGAGGGGGATCGGATTTTGATTTCTTCCGCTTACTATCGGTCCGGCGCGGTGGTGTTGCGGGTGGGGGAGGATGGTCGTTCGTTGGCGGAGGTGTGGCGGCGGCCGAGGCATCCGATGGACTCGGAGGAGCGGGATGCGGAGACGGGTCGGTGGAAGCCGCTGCCGTTGGAGGTGCACTGGAGCACGCCGGTGCTACGGGATGGGGTTGTGTATGCGTTCAGTGGGCGGAACGAGGGGGACGCGACCTTGCGGTGTGTGGAGTTAGCGACGGGGCGGGTTTTTTGGAGTCGGGACGAGCGCTGGTCTCGGGGCGTGGCTGGGGCGCAGCCGGCGGTGTATGGGCGTGGGTCGCTGATTTTGGCGGAGGGGAAGCTCTGGGTCTTGGGGGAGGGCGGGTTACTGGGGGTATTTCGGGCCCGGTCGGATCGGCCGGAGGAATTGGCCCGGTGGCAGGTGCCGGGGATGAGTTTTCCCTGTTGGGCGGCGCCGGTATTGGCGGGGGGGCGGCTTTACTTGCGGAGCGAGGACGGTCTAGTGTGTGTGGACGTGCGTGTGAGTCGCTGAGGGTTTGGGGCAAGGTGGTTGATGATGGACTGACGGCACGGAACTTGAACTCGGCCCAACGCGAGCTCGGACTCGAACCGGCGGCAGCAAGCGGGTCTGGGCTGGGGAGGGCGGGGGTGGGGGGCATGACATGAGTGGCCAACTGGATTTGGTGATCTTGCGGGATTTTGGCATCGCGCTCCTGATTGG
This sequence comes from uncultured Verrucomicrobiota bacterium, assembly GCA_964629545.1. Classification (GTDB taxonomy): domain Bacteria; phylum Verrucomicrobiota; class Verrucomicrobiia; order Limisphaerales; family CAZVRY01; genus CAZVRY01. The sequence continues at coordinate 7,437 of CAZVRY010000121.1, forward strand.
GGCGTTGGTGGGGATTGACCGCGAGAAGCGGAAGCCGGAGGGCGGGTCAAGCAGCGTGCCCGGGGTGCGGACGTTCATGTTGTTGGCCTTGCTGGGTGCGATGGGGGCGTGGCTGTCGCGGGAGATGGGCAGTCCGTGGGTGTTCGTGGGTGTGATCGTGGGGGTGTCGGGGATGATTGTGGCTGGTTATGTGCAAGTGGCCCGGCAGCATCCGGAGGCGTTGGGGCTGACGACCGAGTTGGCGGGGTTGGGTGTATGCATGGTGGGGGGGCTGGCGATGGTGGGTCAGGCGCCATTGGCGGTGGCCTTGGGGATAGGGGTGTCGGCGCTTCTGACCTTCAAACAGCCGATTCACGGGGTCGTGCGGAAGCTGGGGGCGGAGGATTTGACGGCGGGTTTGAAGCTGTTGATTGCGACCTTCATCGTGCTGCCGGTGTTGCCGCATCGGGCGGTGGATCCGTGGGGGGTGTTGAATCCCTACCAACTCTGGTGGCTGGTGATTCTGATCTCGAGTCTCTCGCTGGTGGGCTACGTGGCGACGCGGTGGTTAGGGCCGGAGCGGGGTTTAGCGGTGACGGGATTGACCGGGGGGTTGGTGTCCTCGACGGCGGTGACCTTGACCTTCGCGCGGCGCAGTCGGGAGGAGGGGGTGGGGGTGGTGGAGACGGGGGGGTTGGCGGTCGGGATCATGTTGGCGTGGCTGGTGATGGCGGGGCGGGGGGCGGTGGAGGTGGCGGTGGTTCACCGGGCATTGTTGGGGGCGTTGCTGGTGCCGCTGGGTGCGATTGGATTGGCGACGGTTGGATTGGCGGTTGTCTTCTACGTGAAGAGTCGGCGGAGGGCGGAAAGTGAGGCGCCCGTAGCGGCGGAGGTGCCGTTGAAGAACCCATTCAGCCTGACCTCGGCGATCAAGTTCGCGGCGTTCTTCGCACTCGTGCTCTTGGTCGTGAAAGTGGCGCAAGGGGCGTCGCCGGGCCAGGGGGTTTATTGGGTGGCGATCTTGGCTGGCGGCACCGATGTCGATGCGATCACGCTTTCGATGGCGGCTTATGCGAAGGAGTCGGGGGAGGGGGTTACCGCGGTGCGGGCGATCATCCTGGCGGCTCTAAGCAACACGGTGGTGAAGGCGGGCATGGTGGCGTTATTAGGGGGTGCGGGCTTACGTCGGCGGATCCTGTGGGCGGCGGGGGTGATATGCCTGGCGGGGGGTGTAGGGCTTTGGGTGACCTAGCCCGCACCGTTCGCACTTGCTGACGCCAAACCCTCCAACGGGGTCGGGGAGAGAGTTCTCCCAACGGTGAACTCTCCAGGCCAGCGGGGCGCGCCTCAGACCAGAAACCCAGACCCCTGTGCGTGCCTCCGTGCCGTGGTTCGGCCCCATCCCCGCGCCTCGCTCTTGAAGTCCTCGATACCTGGGTGAGGAGAGGATCCAAACATGACCTCTCCAGCATGAGCCTCGGGTATCAAGGATGTTAGGGGCGGGTCTGACCGGGGGTGGGGTGCGCCGCAAGGAGTCTGCGGTCGGGTCTTCTTGGGGTGACGGGCACGCAGTGGGGGGCGCAGCGGCGGAGCAGGGCGGGGTTAAGGGGCTGGGGTTAAAAAGGCTGGCGTGGGTAGGGCGGGGATGCTGAACTACCGAGGTCCGCCCATTCACGCAACCCAGTTCCGAGCATGGAAAAGCCGCGTCTGAGTTTCTGGCAGATTTGGAACATGAGCTTCGGGTTTCTCGGCATCCAGTTCGGCTGGGGGCTGCAGATGGCGAACATGAGTCCGATTTACAAGTATTTGGGGGCCTCGGACGAGCAGATACCATTGCTTTGGCTGGCGGCGCCGCTGACGGGATTCATCGTGCAGCCGATTGTGGGGGCGCTTAGCGATCGGACGTGGGGGCCCTTGGGGCGGAGGCGTCCTTATTTTCTGGTGGGGGCGATTTTGAGTTCACTGGCGTTGGTGGCGATGCCGAATTGCAGTGCTTTGTGGATGGCGGCGGGTTTGTTGTGGATTCTGGACGCCTCGATCAACATCTCGATGGAGCCGTTTCGGGCCTATGTGGCGGACCGGTTGCCGGCGGAGCAGACGGGGACCGGATTTGCGATGCAGAGTTTTTTCATAGGAGTGGGGGCGGTCGTCGCCGGGATGCTGCCCTGGATGCTGAGGAACTGGTTTGGGGTGAGCAGCGAGACGGGGGCAGGCCAGGCGATTCCCGCGAACGTGAGGATTTCGTTTTACCTGGGGGCGTTGGCCTTTTTCGGGGCGGTGGTGTGGACGGTTATATCCTCGAGGGAGTATCCGCCGGAGGATCTGGAGGCGTTCCGGCGGAAGCGGGCGGAACGGGGTGGGCTGGCGCATCTCCTGCGGGAGATACCGGATGCGCTGAGGAAGATGCCGCGCGCGATGCGGCAGTTGGCGGTGGTTCAGTTCTTTACGTGGCTGGGGTTGTTTTGCATGTGGTTGCACTTTTCGAATGCGGTGCCGGTGGTGTTCGGGACGAGCGACAAGGATTCGGACTTGTTCAAGGCGGGGGCGGTGTGGGCGGGGGTGTGTTACGCGGTGAAGGATGCGGTGACGTTCGTGGCGGCGTTTGGGTTGATGGCGTTATCTCGGAGGTATGCGCGGCGGAGGATTCACGGGGTGTGCTTGCTGCTGGGCGGGTTGGGGTTGCTGGCGGTGGGGTTTGTTCATGGGGAGGGGCAGAGGCACTTGCTGCTGGTGGCGTTGGGGGTGGGCGGGATTGCGTGGGCGTCGATCTTATCGATGCCGTATGCGATTCTGGCGGGGGCGTTGCCGGCGGAGCGGATGGGGGTGTATATGGGGATTTTCAACTTCTTCATTGTGCTGCCGGAGATCCTGGCGGCGCTGACGTTTGGTCCGCTGGTCAAGCACGTGTTGGGCGGCAATCTGGTCCACGCGGTCATGGCGGGGGGCGGGTTCATGCTCTTGGCGGCGGTCTTGGCGCAGGGGGTGGAGGAGCGGCCGGCAGGGGAGGGCGGGTGAAGGACGGGCAGGGCCTCCGGTGGGGGGCGACAGGGGTGCGGGTGTTTGGCCGGGAGAGAAGCGATGGGTTTCGTGGGACATGGATCGAGTGCGTTAGGTTGGCGATATGAAGACTCTCCTCTGGATTGGGGTTGGGTGTTGGGTGGCGTGGGGCTGTGGGGCCCCGGTCTCCCAGGCCGCGGCACCCCGCGTAACGCGGGTGGAGCCGCCGAGTTGGTGGCGGGGACACACCTGGAACCCGGTACGATTGCTGATCAGCGGATCGGGGCTGGCGGGGACGACGGTGGAAGCACCGCAAGGGTATCGGGTCAGTGATGTTCGGTCCGATGAGAGCGGGACCTACCTGTTCGCGAGCGTGCAGATCCCTCCGGACGCGGAGGCGGGGGCGGGGGCGTTGAGGGTGGTGGGGGCGGCGGGGACGGCGGAGGTGCCATTCGAGGTGCTCTCGCCGCGGTCGCGGGCAGGGCGTTTCGGGGGGTTCTCCTCGGACGACGTGGTTTACTTGATCATGCCCGACCGGTTCGCGAATGGGGACGAGGCGAACGACGATCCTGCGGCGTCCCGCGGCTTATGGGATCGCAGCAAGCCGCGGCGTTACCACGGGGGGGACCTCCAAGGGGTGATCGATCGGCTGCCCTACCTGCGGGACCTGGGGGTCACGGCGCTCTGGCTGACGCCGTGGTATGACAACGTGAACGAACTCAACCGCAAGGAGACCTACACGGCGGAGAATGAGCGGTCGCCGCGGGGTGAGCCGGTGACGGACTACCACGGTTATGGGGCGGTGGATTTTTATGCGGTCGAGGAGAGGTTAGGGGATTTGGGGGTGCTGCAGGCGTTGGTGGAGGAGGCGCACGGGTGGGGCATGAAAGTGGTGCAGGACCAGGTGGCGAATCACACCGGGCCGTATCACCGCTGGACGACGAACCCCCCGACTCCGACTTGGTTTCACGGCACCGTGGCGGACCATTTGGAGAACACGTGGCAGACTTGGACCATCACCGAACCAAACCCGCCCCCGGACAAGTTGAAGTCCACGCTGGAGGGATGGTTCATCAACCTGTTGCCGGATTTGAATCAGAACGACCCAGAGACCGCGGCCTATCTGATTCAGAACTCGTTATGGTGGATTGGGCAGACCGGGTTGGATGCGGTGCGGCAGGACACACTGCCCTACGTGCCGCGGACGTATTGGGCGCGGTGGACGACGGCGTTGAAGCGGGAGTATCCGGATCTCACGATTCTGGGGGAGATGTGGGATGGGAATCCGAGGCTGGTGTCGTTCTTCCAGGGGGGGCAGCCGCGGTTTGACGGGGTGGACTCGGGGATCGACACCCTATTCGATTTCCCGCTCTTCTATGCGGTGCGCGATGTGTTCGCGAAGGGGCAATCGATGAAGCGGTTGGCGGAGACCCTGGCGGCGGATTCGCTGTATGTGGATCCGGGGGTGCTGGTGACCTTCCTGGGACTGCACGACACGGCTCGGTTCCTGAACGAGCCGGGCGCAGACGTCGAGGGGTTGATGTTGGCCTTCACGTTCCTGGCGACCACCCGGGGGACGCCCCTGATCTATTATGGGGACGAGATCGCGATGCGGGGCGGGGGAGATCCGGACAATCGACGGGATTTCCCGGGGGGGTGGAAGGACGATGTGCGGGATGCGTTTGCGGCGGCTGGGCGGACGGCGGAAGAGGAGGCGGTGCACGGTCATGTGGCGAGGGTTCTGCGCCTCCGGAAGGACCTTGCGCCGTTGCGCAGGGGCGACTTCAGGGAACTGCTGCTGACCGAGGGAACCTACGCGTTCGCGCGGGTGGCGGGGGGTGCGGGAGTGGTGGTGGCGTTCAACAACGCGCGGCAGGCCCAGCGATTGGAGGTGCCGCTGGGGCAGGTGCCTGGTCTCCGAGGAAGGCTGCTGAGCGACCGCTTAGGCCGGTTGGGGAGTCAGCGGTCGAATGGGGACCGTTTGGAACTGACCCTGCCGGCTCGCACGGCGGCCATCCTGGCGCCTTGAGTCTCGCCTGCATCCATCCGGCCAATCGATCGCTCCCGCCGTCCCGCGGAGGACGACGGGCAACAGGCCAGCCGAGGGTGGGGAGGGGGTGCCTGGGTCAGTCGTGGACCTCGATGACGGAGTTGAGGGTGCCGTGGTCGTTCCACACGTTTTCCTTGGCCCACGGGTCGGGTATCCACTCCCCGTCGACCACGAACTTGTAGTGGTAGCGGCCCGGGGTGAGTTCGATGGTGGTTTCCCATCGGCCGCCCTCCTGTCGTCGCATGGGGTGGGTCTGGGTAGACCACTGGTTGAAGTCGCCGGAAAGGGAGACCTGGCGGGCGCCCAATTCGGGCAACGCGAAGGTGACAGGTTTAAGGTTTGGGGAGGGACGGGATGGCGCCGGGGCTGTGAGTTGACCGGAGGAGGGGCTTGGCGGCGTGGGCGGGCGAGCGGCCGGGGCAGTGGTTGAGGCTGCTCTTGCCGGGGTGTCTGGATTCGCCGCGGGGGTTACCATGGGCCGGTCGACGGGTTTCGGGGTGGTTGCGGCCGGTCGATTGGGCTTGGGCGTCTTGGATTGAACTGGAGAAGACGGGCTTGCGGGTGGCTGCCCGGCAGAGGCGGGCGGGGTCAGGGACGGCTGTTTCGCAGGGGTGCGTTTGGGTGTCGATGATCGTTTTTGCGTCATAATCGAGCGGGTGAGTATATCGCAGATCTTGGGGGCGTCAAATGTGCTGTGTGGGCAGGATTTTCTCGCCGCACCAGGGCCTTGCGAATCTGCGGGATGGGGGCTCTGGTCCTCATCACCGGGAACCTGCGCCGGGAGGTTGTTTCGCCATGGCCAGTTCCAACTGGCAGGGGCCTTCGCGGTGGAGGCTCGTGGTCCGCAGGGTTGCAGCATAGGATCGAAGCCCGTGCGATCCGGGGTTGGCCCGCTGGGGAACGGCTCGCATCGGCAAAATCCGCACCGGCAACAGCGTCTACAACACCTACCGCATTCCGTTTGGCCGGAGCGTCCGGGTCACCGCCCAGCGCGCGGCTACGGCTCCCGATGCCCCGGAGTTCTGGTGGATCATCCGGGGGACGGAGAACCTGCCGGTTGCCATCGGCGGCGTGACCCTGCCAGATAACGCCCGGCTGAAGCTCCACAAGCTGGAGGGCTACACGGCCAAGCCGCTGGAGGAGATCGCGCTCTGCGATGTGCCCGGCAACGGCGCGCTTTATCAGGTGACCATGGCGGCCAAAGGGCTTCGGACAAGCGAGAAGGATCAGTGGTAGCCCCATCCCAGAAACCCGGATCATCTGCTTTCGATTCATCTGGAAGGCAACCGCCGGTCGGCTACGATTTCGAGGGCAATGAACCAGAGTCGCTCTTTACCCCTTGTTCCATGACCGTTCCTGAAATCCTGAGAGAACTGGAACCCTACACCGGACGGTTCCCCCTGGAAGCCATGCGTGCCGCCGTTGAGCAGCGCGAGGCCCTCACTCCAGAATTGCTGAAGGTGTTGGAGACCGCCGCCGCCGATCCAGTCGAGTTTGCCAAGCGCAAGGACTACATGCTCCTGGTTTTCGGGATCTACCTCTTAGCCCAGTTTCGTGAGCGGCGCGCCTACGCGCCCTTGGTCAGGATGTTCCGTGCCCCAGACGAAACCCCTTTCGACTTGGTGGGCGATACCGTGACCGACGCGCTCCACCAGATTCTCGGGTCGGTCTACGATGGAGATCCGGCCCCTTTGCAGGGTTTGGTCGAGGACGAGAACGTCAACGACTACGTTCGCAGCTCAGCCCTGGACGCGTTCATTGTGCTCGCGAGGTCGGGCCAGATGACCCGCGAGGAGGTCGTCGCGTATTACCAAAGCCTGTTCCGGGGAAGGCTTCGGCGAAAACACTCCCACGCGTGGGATGGCCTGGTGACTTCCACAGCGGATCTGCCTGCCCCCGAACTGTTGGCCGATGTGCGGTGGGCCTACGCCGAAGGCCTAGTCGATCCAGGGTTCGCCAGCTTGAAAGGAATCGAACGGGATCTCCTCGACCCCAAACCAAAGCCTGGAGGGAACTTCGACATCATTACCGACGCCATCAAGGAGTTGCGCTCCTGGGCGGCCTTCGCCCCGGAAACCCCCGTCCCCCGGCGGCCTCCGCCTCCGCCTCCCGCACCGATGAGGGCATCATCCTCCCCATCATCAAATGAGCCGCCGCCATCCTCGGAACCAGCCGTTTACATGCCGCCGAAGCACGTCCGATGGTCAGGGGTCGGCCGGAACGACCCATGCCCCTGTGGCAGCGGCAAGAAATACAAGAAATGCTGTGGCGGGGGATGAGGGCTGGCCAAACCACCTGTTCGTCAGGAGTCCATCCTCGATGCTGCATGAAACGCCGGACGCTCAGATCGCTTCGCCCGAAGGAACAGCCGGACCTGCACCACCACCACGTGTACGTCGTGCTCCTCCGCGCGACCGTCAGGAGAATCCCCAAGGTGCGAGCGGAGAACCCCGGCCACGACCCCAAAAAGCCCTGCGTTTACGTTGGCATGACGGGACTCACGCCAGAGGAGCGGTTCGCCAATCATAAAGCTGGGATCAAAGCCGCCTCGGTGGTGGAGCGTTACGGGATGCGCTTGTTGCCGGAGCTTTACGAGCACCTGAACCCGATGCCGTTCGAGGCAGCGGCGCAGATGGAAGTGGATTTGGCGGAGGACCTGCGACGGGCCGGATACACGGTCACGGGCGGGCATTGAGGGGTGGTGCCGGGGACGACGAAAATGCGTTCCGGGCATGCTCGTCGCTCGCGCCTCGCGGGAGGCAAGAATCCCTTGCGGCGAAGCACCAGCCATTTGTGAGACACCACACTAGAATCCTTGCCGCCCAGAACTTGATCAAATCGAGTCAAGTTCTCGTCCCGTCCCTCCTGCCGGCAAGGATTCTACAGAGCGAGGCGTGGAAATTGGGGTCCAGACGGCGAAGGCGCGTTGCGCGAAAATGGGGGCCGGAGCGGGTCTGAGGTCACGCCTCGCTAGCAACTTCTTGATACCTGAATCCGGTCACCCATAAGACCACTCTTGGGAGCGCCGGTGGGGATTATCTTGTTTTCTGGCGTGGGCGCCACGGCTACGCCTGCATTGGTGATCTCGGTTTGTAGCGGGAGGACTTCCGGGTCCTTCCGCTGGGGCAGGACGGTCGTCCGCGCGTGGTCGCTGATTGGGGGCACGGCGGCGGGGACGGCACGCTGGCCGTGCTCACAAACGATGGCCGGAGGTTCGGGTCGTCAGTTCGGAGGTGATCCACCCCGATGATTCTGGGACCAGGGAAGGACGAGAGCGGTATGAAGCCGTGTTTGGACCTTGCGGGGCTCATTGGCTGGACGGGAATTCCTTGCTTGCCCTCCGGGCCATCCGGTTGTCTTCTGAGGCGGATGTCGGTACAAGTCGGAGAGGTGCCGGATCATGTCCGCTGAGCTGAAACGAGCCTTGACGGTCATCGCCGCCGCAAGGGGCTACGCCCATGAAGCGTGCTGACGAGATCATTGTGATCGTGATGTATGGGCTTTTCGGAGCCCTCCTGGCGTTCCTGGTTTTCACCTTTGGCCTGGGCGGCTGGGCCTACGTGTTTACGGGAAAGCCTCGTTCAGTCCTGATTGGATTCCCTGGACTGCTGCTTTTCCTCACAACGGGGGCCTCCCTGGGGCTGCTCAGCTACCGACACCGGCATCGGGAATTTGGCGGCGTTGGCCCACTGGCGCATGACGCGGCTACAGGTTATCTCCTGGCAAAACGGGTCATCGTGATCCTCACGTGCCTCGCTGGCGTGTACTTCGTCTGGCAGCTTGCCAAGGACGTCCGATGATGTGAACGACCCAGGTACTTGAGCACGCTCCATGAATCCATATGCCTCCCGAGATTCTGCGCCACATCCTGCATTACGTGAACCATCTTCCTGGGAACCCACGAGATCCTCCTCGAAGTCGGGGATTGGGTTTACGTGGCCGACATTGCCGCCCGGTGCATGGGGCTGGTGATTCAAGGCCAGAAGTCGATCGCGCTCATCGGACCGTACTCGAAGAAGGCAGATTTCTGAGATGATCCCTCGGATCAAAATTTGTTGTATCAAGGCCCCGTCCGAGGCCGCGCTCGCCATCGCCCAGGGGGCCTCGGCACTCGGCCTCGTCTCCGCCATGCCCAGCGGTCCCGGCGTCATCTCCGAGGAGCGCATCGCCGAGATCGCGGCCGGAATTCCACCCCCGGTCGCGACCTTCCTGCTCACCTGCCAGACCACATTTGAGGCCATCGCGGACCAGCAACGGCGGTGCCGCACCAACACCATCCAGATCTGTGATGAAGTTTCGATGCAGGTCCTTTCTCGGCTCAGGGCAGAGCTGCCTGGGATCAAGATCGTCCAGGTGATCCATGTGACCGGCGAGGACGCGGTGGAGCACGCCTTGCGCGTGGCCGGTCATGTCGATGCCTTGCTCTTGGACTCGGGTAACCCTTCGCGGGCGGTGAAGGAGTTAGGCGGCACCGGCCGGGTCCACAACTGGGCGATCAGCCGCGCGATTCGGGACGCGGTTCCCGTGCCGATCTTCCTGGCGGGCGGGTTGAACGCCTCCAACGTCGCCGAGGCGGTCGATGTCGTCCGGCCGTTCGGGCTGGATGTCTGTAGCGGTGTCCGGACCAGCGACATCCTCGATCCGGCCAAGCTTGTAGCCTTCTTCGACGTCGTAAGGTCTCTGAGTTCGCGAGGATGACAACAATTCAAGCTCAGAGGCCTCAGATCATGCCTGCTGCCGTGCTGGTTTCATTCCGAAGGCAGGGCGACGGCTCGGGTGCCATGAACCTTCTCTACCCGAAAATCCGGTTGGCCGTGCTGCCGACCATGCTCAAGCCCGCCCTGCTGGGGGCGCTCCTGGCGGGGGTCTATGGCCTGTTCCATATCGAGGCGGATGATGATGAAAGCAGCGTCTTCCTCGACAGTTCAGGCTCAATCCGGTTGATCACCGTCCTGTTGCTCCGAGACTTTTTTGCGCCACTCGCCGGAGTAAAACCGGAGTTCCTGCAATTTGAGGTGATAGATGCGCGCGGCCCAGACCCCCTGGAAGGCTTTGCCGAGGTCGGCCTCGCAGAGACGCAGCATGGCCTGGGTATGGAGCTTCCAGCCGAACTGCGGCTGGCTCCTGATGGGAATTTCATCGTTTCGGTTCACGTCTGGCGGCAAGAAAATGTCCATGAATTGCCTCGGGGTGAGGAAGGCGAGGCCATGGGCTTCCAGGTACTCGACAACCCTACGCTCGATCCGTGGCCTGAACTGGACCGCCCGCAGCAGGTCGGCGACAGGGACGGGTTGGTCCAGGTCAGCGTGGTCGTCGAGGCGCTTCATGAGGCTAGGGTCGGTCGGGAGCCGCGTTTCCTCGACGTTCGGTCGGCCAGTGATACTGTCGGGCGACAGCGTTGAGGATGCGGTTCACCGCCCCGGAATTGTCGTTTGCGTTGATCATCACCACGAGGCCTTGCCCGGTTTCAGCGTAAGCCCCCAGGAAGGCGTCGAAGCCCTCGTTGCGGCCGCCGTGGGAGAAGCGCAGCGTCTTTCCGCTCCCTTCGAGGGCCAACCCGAGCCCGTTCTTGCCGATCTGGACGGTGAGCATCTGACTAGCCATCGCCCGTGAAATCACCGGACTCGATTTGCCTGCCAGCGCCTGCTGGATACCGATGGCGAAGCGGGCCAGATCCGAGGGCGTGGTCCAAAGGCCAGCCGCCGCCATTTCGGGGTAGACGTGCCATTTGCCCTCGACCGGGTTCCCCTTCGCGTCATGACCAGTCGCGGTTGCGGCGGCGGCTTCCTTGGGCAGCGGCTGTTCGTAGGTGCTGGCCGACATGTGCAGCGGAGTTAGGACGTTCTCCCGCATGAACTCTGGGAAGGGCTTGCCGGTCACATCAATGATCATCTGCTGCATGACGGTGTAGCCACCGCCCGAGTAGCGGAACGTGCTGCTGGGCATGAGATCAACACGGATGGCCCTCGTGTTGGCAGGCTTTGCGCCATCCAATACCTGCACCAGCGTGGGGATGGGGGCGTCCACGGCGTAGCCGGGAAAGCCATGAACCGTCAGCCCTGCGCTATGGCTCAAGATACGGCGTAGGGTTGCCTTTTCTTGCTTGGTGAATTCGTTCTCAGGGACCTTCCACGTCTTGAGCCACCGGTTCACATCATCGTCCAGAGACAACTGTCCGCTCTCCACCAGACACAACGCACCGAGCGCCGCCACTGGCTTGCTGATGGAGCCAGCCTGGAAAAGTGTGGAGGTGGTGACGGGGGTCGAGTGGCTCTGGTCGGTGAACCCGTAGCCCCTCGCCTTGGCGATCTCGCCGTTCTCGATGATGGCCAACGACAGCCCGGTGATCCGGTGGGCCTTCATTTCGGCCGCCACGGTTTCGTCCACGGTGGAGGCGCGACCGGCCGACGGGGTTGCCATGAAGGCGCAGAAGCCAAGGATCAGACCGAAGGCCGTCGAGCGGTGCTTCCCGCTTCCGGCGGAGGCGGCGGTTCCGACACCCCACGGCACGGGAGTCGGAAAGGATGATGGGCCGCGCGGAATGTTGGCTTTCGTGATCATAGGTGAATCCTGAGCCCGATGTCCTTATCACTGCCCAACGAAGACGTCGCCGCTGTTGGAACCGACGAAGACAAACTCGCCCGAGGTCATGCCGAAAATGAAATACGGCTCCACCATGCCGGGGTAAACCGGCTGCCTGAGCGTGATGGTTCGGAACGGTTTCCGAAATCCCGCGTCTTGGAGGAGGATGACCGCCTCCATGACATCCATGGCCACCGGCCAAGGGATGTCCCTATCACCCAGCCAGGGTTGAGGGACAAAATCCACCGGGCCAAACGTATCCGCGCCTGTGGACGAGACGAGGGCGGTCCCGCCCTCAACCCGGCAGACGATCCTCAGTTGGGAGAGGTCATTGGGATCGAGGGTGGGTTCCGGCCCTGTCTGATTGACTTCATACAGGACGGCCTCGGGGTGATCGATCTTGATGGCCGCGAGTCCCAAGGTCACTCGATCCAAGAAGGCGGGCAGGGCTTCGGCTCGGAGACGAAGGAAGCCCATGGTTTCCAGCGTCCAGACGCTGAACGTGATGGTTCCGGCCCCTGCCACCGGTTGCCATGCCCGTTTGACCCATGTCGCCGTTTCCAGGGTCGGCTTGGCCTCGAGGGTCAACTGCTTTACCCAGTCAGCTACGGCCACAGTGACGGTAACCTGCTCTGCCTCCGGCTGGAGGCTGATGAAGGTCGGCGGGGCGTCAGCCTGGGCGGCGAGGGCGAGAAGGAGGCCCAGCCCTCCGATCAGGCAGGGGCGGGATTTGGGTTTGGCGCTTTCGTTGGTTTGCATACGCCGATGAGGCTTGGTTCGACAAGTCGGTTTGTGGCCAATCGATAGCGCCACGAGTCGATGGCAGCAAGCCGGGAGCTTCTCTTCCCGGCAACCCCATTCGTCGTCTCCTTCTCTCAGTCGGCGTTTGGAGGGGGCAGAGCACTTCTCGACAGTCTAACACTTTGCCTAACAGGGGCCTTTCGATTCAGCTTGCGCGTCGGACGAGGTTCTCGGATAGTCCCGTTATGACG
>CAZVRY010000122.1:0-19912 GCA_964629545.1 uncultured Verrucomicrobiota bacterium
GGGGGCGTCCTGCGGCGGTGGAGCAGCGGTGGGGGGTGGCGGTCGGGGGGGAGCCGGGGCGGAGGGAGGGGGTGGAGGATTTGCTGTGGGCGGTGAGTCTGCTGCCGGAGTTTCAACTGATTTACTGAGCTGGGCCTCGACGATGAGAGGAGCGAGACGAGCATGAACGCACATGGAACGCGGCGGGACTTTCTGAAGACGGCGAGTGTGGCTACGTTGTCGGCGTTGGCGGCCGGTGCGCCGCGGGCGATTTGGGCGGAGGACGCGGGGGGCGCGCGGCGGGCGACGGCGGACACGTTGATTGTGTTATGGATGGGCGGGGGGATGGCGCACACGGAGACGTTCGATCCCAAGCGGCATACGCCGTTTGAGCGGGGCATGTTGCCGGGGGAGGTGATGAGCACGTTTCCGACGATTGACACGGCGGTGGACGGGATCAAGTTCACGGCGGGGTTGGAGAAGATTGCCGGGGTGATGGACCGGGGGAGTCTGATTCGGACGTACACGGCGGGGGATTTGGGGTTTATTTTGCATTCGCGGCACCAGTATCAGTGGCACACGGGGTATGCGCCGCCGCAGACGGTGGCGGCGCCGCATATGGGGGCGGTGATCGCGCGGACGCTGGGGCCGTTGAATCCGGCGGTGCCGGCGTTCATCAATATTGGGCAGCGGATGGAGGTGGGGGAGGGGGAGGAATTGAAGGCCTTTACGACCGCGGGTTTTTTGGGGAGCGAGTATGGGCCGTTCAACATTCCGTTTCCGGAGCAGGCGGCGGCGGCGGTGCGGCCCCCGGCGGGGATGAGTCCGGGGCGGTTTGAGGATCGTCACCGGTTTTACCGGCGGCTGCTGGCGCAGAGTCCGATTGGCGAGCATGGGAGCGATTACCAGAGGGAATCGCTGCTCCGCTCGATGGAGAATGCGCACCGGCTGTTGAGTTCGCCGGCGGCGCGGGCGTTTGATCTGACGTTGGAGCCGGCGGAGGAATTGGCGAAGTACACGGACGGGGTGACGGATTTGGGCCGGCTGTCGCAGGCGAATCAGACGCGGGACGGTTCCTACGAGAAGAGCACGATTGGGAGGTTTGGGTTGGGGTGTTTGCTGGCGCGGCGTTTGGTGGAGGCGGGGGCGCGATTCATCGAAGTGACGACGGAGTACATACCGTTTTTGAACTGGGACACGCACGAGCATGGGCACGAGAAGTTGGTGAACATGAAGCGGGCGATGGACGGGCCGGTGGCCCAACTGGTGCTCGACCTGGAGGCGCGGGGCTTGTTGAAGCGGACGTTGATTGTGATGGCGAGCGAGTTTAGCCGGGACGCGTTGATTGAGGGGAAGCCAGACAAGCAGATCAAGGATCAGGTGGAGGTGCCCGAGCGGATCGAGGATCCGAAACACTACGGGATGCACCGGCATTTCACGGATGCGGGCTGCGTGTTGTTGTTTGGGGGCGGGGTGAAGCAGGGCTACCTGCATGGGCGGACGGCGGAGGAGCGGCCGTTCAAGACCGTGGAGAAGCGGGTGATCATCGAGGACTTGCACGCTACGATTTATCAGGCGATGGGGATTTCGCCGAGGCTGGCGTATGAGATCGAGAAGCGGCCTTTCTACGTGACGCGGGATGGGGAGGGGAAGCCGATCGGGGAGTTGTTTGGGTGAGCGGGGGGCGGTGAACCGGTCACTGTGACCGTGTGGTGGCCGTGTCGGGTTAGAAGGGGAAGCCGATGGAGAAGTGGAGGGTGCCGTCGGGGTCGGTGGGGCGGGGGTTGAGGTTGTGTCCGTATTCGAGGCGGAGGGGTCCGACGGGGGTATTCCACCGGAGGCCGCCGCCGACGGAGAGGAGGGATTGGTCGAAGGGGTATTGGTCGATGGAGGGGGTGACGCCTCCGGCGTCGAGGAAGCCGACAAGGGACCAGTTGCGGGTGATGGCCTGTTCGAGTTCGAGGTTGGCGACGGCGGCGCTTTCGGCGCCGAGTTGGTTGCCGGAGGCGTCGACGGGCGAGGCTTCGCCGTATTGATAGCCGCGGAGGGAGCGTTCGCCGCCGGGGAAGAAGCGTTTATTGAAGGGGAGAGGGCCGTCGTGGGAGGAGAGGTCGGCGGCGACGCCGTGCCAGAGGCCGAGGTGGAGGTAGGTGGCGTGGGCGAGGGGGATGTGGTAGCTGAGAGAGGCTTCGAGGCGCTGGTAGCGGGCTTGTCCGCCGAGGTTGGGGTCGGCGAATTCGAGGGCGACGGAGGCGCGGTAGCCGCGTCGGGGGAGGAGGGGGTTATTGCGGCGTTCGAGGGACCAGTCGAGGATGAAAGCGGCGACTCGGGTATCCTCCTCGGCGCGTTGGTCACCGCGGTCGTTGGCGTTAAGGAACTCGTAGGAGTAGCGGGCGCCGAGTTGTTGGCTGAGGGAGGGGAAGGATTGGCGGAGGCCGGTGCCGAGTTTGAGTTCGCGGCGTTGGAAGGAGAGTTCCTCGCGGTGCAGGGCATCGGCGTCAGCGAAGGCGGTTCGTTCGGGGCCGAGGAATTCGGGGATGGTGTAGGTATAGCGGCCGAGGGTGGATTTGAAGGATTGGAGGCCAAAGAGTCGGGCGTGGTGGCCGAGGCCAAAGAGGTTGAACTGGTCGATCTCGAGTCCGGCGAAGAGGAGGTCATAGCTGCCGAAACCGAAGGGGACGCGGACGTCGATGGTGCGGCTTTCGAGGAGGGTGTAGCGGACGTGGCGGAGGTCGTTGGTGACTTCGGGGTAGTCGAGGTAGACGGTCTCGAAGATGCCGAGGCGGGCGAGGCGATGGCGGGAGCGATCGGCTTCGAGCCGGTTGAGGTAGGGGCCGGAGAGTTGGACCTTCTTGCGGAGGAGGGATTCGCGGGTGTGCCGGTGGCCCTGGAACTCGATCTGGCCGCGTCGGACGCGGGGGCCGCGGATGACCTCTGCCTCGAGGTCCACGGAGACGATGTCTTGGCGGGTCACGCGGTGGAGTTCACGGAGTCGCACGGTGGCATCGGGGTAGCCTTGTGCGAAGGCAGACTGGGCGAGTTGATCGCGCACGTCCTGTTCCCAGGGAAGGGTGTAGGGTTGGTCGAGGGTGCGCGATTGGCGATCGAGGGCTGGGGTGTCGGGAGTGGCACGGGTTTGGGTGGTGAGGGAGCGGACGCGGAAGAGGGGGCCGGGCAGGATGTTGATGGAAGCGGTGACGCGGCCGGTGGCGTCATCGAGGTGTTGGCGGGTGGTTTGGACTTGGGCGGTACGGAAGCCGCGGGTTTCGAGTTCGAGTTGGAGGTTGCGGAGGGAGCGCTCGAACTGGGCGGGGTTGAAGGGGCGGTCCGAGGGAAGGGAGAGGAGGCTGTCGGTGGGGTAGAAGAGGGCGCGGGCCTGGCTGGGTTGGAGCGGGCCGAGGGATTCGAAGTCGAGCCGATGGAAGTAGTAGCGACGGCCGCGATGGACGTGGAATTGGACGTGGGTGGCGGTCCATTCGCCGGGGAGGTAGAACTCGGTTTCCGGGCCGCAGGAGAGGTTGGTGGAGGGGGCATTTGGGGTGGTGAGCTGGACCTCGATGGTGGTCTGGAGGAAGCCTTCCTCGACTTGCATCGTGCGGAGGAGTTGGGTGGCGTCCTCGACGAAGCTGGCGGGGAGGGTGGGGGGGAGTTTCTTTTCGGGCCAGAGTTGTTGCAGGGCCAGGCGGGCGATGCGGTTGTGGAGGAGGCCGAGTCCGGAGACGCGGAGGGTGGCTGGGGGGGGAGGTGGGGGTGAGGGTGGACGTGGGTTGGGTGTGGAGGCAGGGGGGGTGGCGGCGGGGAGCGGGAGGGCGGAGTGGGCGAGGAGAGTGAGGGTGAGGGCGGTGAGGGCAAGGAGGAGAGTGGGGGCGCGAGGCGGAGGGGAGGCGGGGTGGGGGTTGGATTGCTCGGGGCGCGTCATCGGGTCATTTGGAGTAGACGCGCCATTTGAGGCCGCCGAGGTAGGTATCGAAGCGATCTTGGAGGCCGAAGATCGACCATCGTGGGGTGAGGCGGTATTCGATGGTATAGGTGAGCTGACCTTGGTCGCTGATGCGCTCGCCGCTGCGGATGGAGAGTCGGTCGTTGTCGGGGTTGCCGGTGAGTTTGCCGAGGAAGTCTTGTCCGACGAAGAGGGCGAGGTTTTGGAGGCGGCTACGGGTGGAGTATTCGAAGGCCTGGTTCGGGACTTCGCCGGAGGAGAGCATAAGGAGGATTTGGGTGGAGGAGAGTGGGGGGATGGAGCTGAAGAGGACGTTTGGGTCGGAGGCGGGGCCGGAGACGTTCAAGGTGACGTCATAACCGAAGTTGAGGCCGGTGGCTTGGAAGGCGACTTGGGGGACGAAGGGGTCTTCGCGGGTGAGGCTGATGCGACCGTGGTCCACGTTGAGTCCGCCGAAGGGGAAGCGGACGCGGCCTTCGGGGACGGTGACGTCGCCGAGGGCGACGGGTTCGCGGAGGGTGCCGGCGAGTTGGACTCCGGCGGAGACGCGGCCTTGGAGCACTGGGGTGACGACGCGGAGGAAGCGGTTGCCTTCCACGCGCACGTCCAGTCGCCAGTCGCCCCAGGGGGGCTTTTCGATACTGAAGAAGGGGGGGCGGCTGGTGGGCGTTTTGATATTCCCGCTGACGAGGGAGTGGAGGTCGCGGAGGAGGAGGCTATTGTGGAGGTGGACGACTCCGGAGACGGTGGCGTTGGAGAGGGTGGTTCCGGCGAGTTCGAGAGCGACGGTGCCGCGGAGGGAGAGATCGGGTTGGCGGGTGAGGGCGAGGTTGGGTCCGGAGAGGGCGAAGTGGAACCTGGGTTGGTCGTTGGTAGTGGGTGGGTGGAAGCGCCAGGAGCCGGAGAGGCTGATGGGTTGGCCGCTGAGGTTGGCGTGTCCGTGTTGGAGTTGAAGGGAGGAGGAGTCGGCGAGGACGGTGGCGTGGATTTGGCGGAGCGGTCCGAGTGGGGGGAGGGGGCGGGTGGCGGCGTTGGTGATGACGAGGGTGGCGCTGGGGCAGAGGCCGGGTTGGAGGTGGGCGGAGAGATCGAGGGTGCCTTGGGGGCTGAGGATGTCGGGGAAAAGGGTAGCGATGGCGGCGAGGTCCCAGTGGGGGAGTTGGAGGTGGGCTTCGAGGGGTTGCAGGAGGGAGCGGTCGAGCGGGGCGGTGCGGTTGAGGAGGGCGTCGAGGTTGAGGGGGAGGGTGGCGTGGAGGACGCCGCGTTGGCGGGCCACGCTCACTTCCGCCTGAGCGCTGAGCAGGCCGGATGGTTTGAGGTCGATTTCCAATTGAGGTTGGTCGAGGGAGGGCCAGCCGGTCTGGGATTGGGTGGTGGGCGGGAGGAGAGGATGGAGGCGGCTGGCCTGGAAGCGGAGTTGGGCGGTGGGGTTGGCGCTGGTGCCGGCGAGTTGGAGGTCAAGGGAGGCGTCGTCGAGGAGGAGACCCCATCGAGAGGCGAGTTCTCGCCAGAAAGGGGCGTGGGGGCTGACGGAGAGGTGGACTTCGAGCGGGTCATGGGGGCGGAAGCGGACGAGGGAGGCGGGTTCCTGCGGATGGAGGGTGATCGGGATGCGTCCGGAGAGGGTGCCTACGGGTTCGCCATCGCGGCGGAGGTCGTGGGCGTGGAAGCGGATTTCGGTTGGGGAGGCGTGGATTTCGGCGGTGGTTTGGAGTGTGGCGTTGGGGGAAGGTTGGAGCGTGAGGGCGGCGCTGGCCTGGAGTTTGAGGGGGCCGTTGGTCCAACCGGCCGTCACGTTGAGGGAATCGAGGGTGAGCCAGGACGGGGGGTGGGTGAGGAGGGTGCTGAGGTCGTCCCCGTGCAGGCCTTCGACGGCGAGTTGGAGGGTTCCGGAGTTGGTGCCGTCGAGGGTGGCGGCGAGGTGGAGGTGGCGGCGGTCGCCGACGAGGTCGAGGCTGGGGATGGAGACGTGGAAGGAGGTGGGGAGGTGGGGGGTGGCGGGGAGTTGGTTCCATTCCGCGCGGGTGGGGGCAAGCAGTTGGAGGACGGCGAGTTCTTGGCGGAACCAGGAGAGGGAGGTGAGGTGGAGGACTCCTGATGGGGAGGGGGCGAGGTGGAGGCTGAGGGTGCCTTCGGCGGCGAGTTCGTCGGCGTGGGTGGCGGCGCGGGCGTAGAAGTGGGTGTTAGCGGAGGATTGGCCCTGCCAAGCGAGGTCGAGGTTGAGAGGGAGAGAGCCGGGCAGTCGGAGTTGGGCAAGTGAAGCCTGGCCGGTGTGACTGGGAGCGGGGAGTGGTCCGCGGAGGGTGCCTTGGATTTGGGCTGAGGCTGCGTCTAGGCGGCTGGTGAGGGCGGGCGGCAGGGAGTGGAGCCGCCAGTGTGCGGTGGTCCATTCCTGGCGGAGCAGGTCTATTTGGGCGTCGGCGGAAAAGAGTGCCTCCCCGTTGCAGGCGAGGAGCCGTTCCAGGTCCAGCCGCGGCCAAGCGAGGGAGAGGCGAGCATCGAGGAGGTCGACCGCTTGGTTCCAGGCGGTGAGGCGGCTTTCGTTCAGGTTCAGGCTCAGGGCCGGCGGGCCGGTGGGGTTGGGTTGGAGGTGGAGGGATCCCGTGAGCTTGCCGCTGAGGGAGGGATTGGCGAGGGCGGCAAGGTCACCGGACAGGGCCCAGATGAGGGGAGTGGACGAGGTGGAGGGAGGGACGGGGAGTTCGATTGGGGCGGTCAGGGTGAGTTGGAGGAGAGCGGAGGTCAGGCTGGCGTGGCGGAGGGCGATGTGGTTGAGGTCGCTGTCGGCGGCGAGGTGGGCGGCGAGGTCTTGTGGGGGAAGGCCAGGGAGGTGGAGTCGTGAGGCCAGGGATGCGGTCAGGGAGAGGCGGTTCGAGGACCAGTTGGCGGCGCATTGACCGCTGGGCGGGGCGAGGAAGGCGGGTAGGACGAGGAGGTTGGTGGGCCAGAGCAGGTTGTCGAGGGTGGCGGTGGCGGTGGTGGGGAGCCAACCATTGGGGCTGAAGTGGGCCTGGAGGGTGAGGTTGTTCTTGGCGGCTTCGAGGGCTCCGAGGGCGGTCCAATGGCCGGAGTCGTCTTGGTGGAAGGTGAGGAGGAGGTGGCCGAGGTGGTGACGCAGGCTGGCGTTGAGGGTGCGGGCGGAGGGCAACTTGCACTCGAGGTAAAGGGGTTCAGGTCGTTGCTGGGGCAGCAGGGTGGCGCGGAGGTGTTGGTCCTGGTTCCAGGAGACGATGGGGACGGCGATCGTGGTGGTGGCGGTGCGGATTTCTCCGTTGCGCAGGGACGCGTTGGGGAGCCAGGTCTGGAGGGAGGTGGCGAGAGCGGCCACCAGGTCGAGGGTTTTGGCGGTGGATGAGTTGGTTGTGGAGGAGGGGGGAGGGGGCTGGCGAGTGGTGAGGCGCCAGTTTTCCGCCAGGGCATGGGGCGAGTCGGGGTGGGCGAGGGTACCTGGGCGGAGGCGATCGACGAGCCAGCCGAGGGGTTGGAGGACGGTGAGGCGGCGGACTTCGAGGAGGAAGTGAGGTTGTTTGACGGAGAGTTGGTCGACTTGGAGTCGCCAGAATCCGAGGCGCTTGGCGGCATGGAAGTCGAGTCCTATGGGTTGTCCGGCGGCGCGGAGGGCCCAGGGGAACCAGAGCGGGGAGGCAAGGAGGATGGCGAGGAGGGTGAGAGCGAGGGTCAGACCGAGGCGGCGGAGGCGTTGGATGGGGCGCTTCCGCGGGGCCGGTTTGGGGGTGGAGTTGGTGGTGGGTTGTTGGGGCACGACCGGTGTCGATTTGCGCTCAGGAGAGGGTGCCGCAGTGAGGGCTGGCCAGCCACAAATAAACGCGACACAAATGAACGCGATGGGTGGGCCCAAGGACTGAGGCGGCGGGGAAGGTGTGCGCGCCAGTGGGGGGGGCGTGGTTCAGCGTTGAAACCTGGGTCATTCGGTCTAAGGTCGGGCTCGTGATGACACTCTCGAATGCGGTTGGGGCAGGGTTGCTTTGGGCGATGCTGCTGAGTGCGGTGGGGGGAATTCAGGTCCGGGCGGCCGAGGGGGGGGAGGAGGTGCGTTTGTGGGAGGGCGATGCCCCTGGGGCGTTGGGGCAAGACGCCAAGGACATTCCCACGCTGACGCCGTATTTGGCGGGGCCGGACCGAGCGACGGGGGCGGCGATCGTCATTTGTCCCGGAGGAGGCTACGGGGGATTGGCTGGGCACGAGGGCAAAGACTACGCGTTGTGGCTCAATGAGCTGGGGGTGGCGGGGTTCGTGTTGAAGTATCGTCTAGGCTCTCAGGGCTATCGGCATCCTGCGATGCTGCAGGACGCGGCGCGGGCGGTGCGGTTAGTGCGGGCGCGGGCGGAGGAGTGGAAGATTGACCCGAGGCGGGTGGGGATCATGGGGTCTTCGGCGGGAGGGCATTTGGCGTCGACGTTGTTGACGCACTACGCGGTGGGGCAGGCGACGGCGGAGGATCCGGTGGAGCGGCAGAGCTCGCGTCCGGACTTGGGGATTCTGTGTTATGCGGTGATCAGCATGGGGCCGAACACGCATCAGGGTTCGAAGCACAATCTGCTGGGACCGAATCCGTCGGCTGCGCTGGTGGAGTTGTTGTCGAACGAGTTGCAGGTAACGACGGATACGCCGCCCTGTTTTGTCTGGCACACGTGGGAGGACACGGCGGTGAAGGTAGAGAACAGCCTGGAGTTTGCGGGGGCGCTGCAGCGGCATCGGGTGCCGTTCGATTTGCACATTTACCAGAAGGGGCGGCATGGGATCGGTTTGGCTGGGGGACATCCTTGGACGAAGGACTGCGCGTATTGGTTGCGGGAGCAGGGGTTCGCGAAGTAGGCCCCTGGAGGGTTTCCCGTGGCGGATGGGAGCGAAGCAGAGAGGAGTTGGAGCGACCTCATGAGGATTCTACGTGGGCGGGCTTGGGGCAGGGGATGGTGGTTGGGGGTGTGTCTTGCGGTGGGGCAGGCGATCCTCCCGTTGGGGGCGGCTCCTGGATTTCGGGCGGGGGCGGGGGAGGTGGACATTGCGCCGGCGAGTTATCCGGTGCGGGTGAACGCGATGTTCACCGAGCGTTCGGCGGACCAGGTGGTGGATGCGCTGAGGGCGAAGGCGCTGGCGTTGGACGATGGGACGAACCGGTTGGTGATCTGCGTGGTGGACACGTGCATGATGTCGCGGGAGACCATTGATCGGGGCAAGGCGGAGGCGAGCCAAGTGACGGGTTGGCCGGTCACGAAGATGCTGGTGGCCGCCACTCATACGCATTCTGCTCCCTCGGCCATGGGTTGTCTGGGCAGCCGGGTGGATCCGGGGTATGCGGCGATGCTTCCTGGGCGGATCGCGCGGGCGATGGTCATGGCGGTGGGGAACCTGCGGTCGGCGCGAGTGGGGTGGGCGCAGGGGGATGCGTGGGGGCACACGTTCAATCGGCGTTGGATTCGGCGGCCGGATCGGGTGTTGGCGGATCCGTTTGGGGGTTGGACGGTGCGGGCGCACATGCACCCCGGGCACGAGAGTCCGGATGCGGTGGGTCCGAGCGGTCCGGTGGATCCGCAGTTATCGGTGCTGGCGGTGCAGACGTTGGCGGGGGAACCGCTGGCGTTATTGGCGAACTACTCGATGCATTATTACGGGTCGCCGCTGCTGTCGTCGGATTATTTTGGGCGGTTTGCGGGGCAGGTGGCGGAGGGGTTGGGGGCGGGCGAGGGGTTTGTGGCGATGATGTCGCAGGGGACGAGCGGGGATTTAATGTGGATGGACTACGGGGCGCCGCGGAGGGAGGTGGGGTATGACGTTTACGCGCGGGAGTTGGCGGAGCGGGTGGCGGGGTTGGTGAAGGGGATGGTTTGGCGGGAGGGGGTGTCGTTGGCGATGGCGGAGGGCAAGGTGGAGTTGGGGTATCGGGTGCCGGATGAGGTTCGGTTGGGGTGGGCGCGCGAGGTGGCGGCGGGGGTGGGGGATCGCTTGCCGCAGACGTTGCCAGAGATCTATGCGTTGGAGGCGATCCATTTGCACGAGCGGCCGCGGGCGGAGCTGGTGGTGCAGGCCTTGCGGATTGGGGAATTGGGGGTGACGGCGTGGCCGAACGAGGTGTTTGCGCTGACGGGATTGAAGGCGAAGCGGCAGAGTCCGCTGGCCGCGACGTTCAACATCGAGTTGGCCAATGGGGCGGAGGGTTATATTCCGCCTCCGGAGCAGCATGTATTGGGGGGCTACACGACGTGGCCGGCGAGGACGGCGGGGCTCGAGACGAACGCGGAACCGCGTTTAGTGGAGGCGGTGCTGGGCTTGTTGGAGGAGGTATCCGGAAAGTCGCGGCGGGGGTTGGTGGACGAACACGGTCCCTACGCGCGGGCGGTGATGGAGAGTGGTCCGGCGGCGTATTGGCGGTGCGAGGAGATGGCGATGCCGGTGGCTCGAGACGCGGCGGGGCGTCACCACGGGCGCTATGAGAATGGGGTGGCGCTGTATTTGCCCGGGGTGGATGGGCGGGTGGGGCATCAGCCGCCGGAGCCGCCGGGGACCAATGCCTTTTCGGGGGCGCGGATCAACCGCGCCGTGCATTTTGCCGGGGGCCGATTGCGTGCGGAGATGGATTGGGGGGAGGATTACAGCGTCGAGTTCTGGTTGTGGAACGGGCTGACGCCGGGGGTGCGGGCGGTGGCGGGTTATGCTTACTCCCGGGGCCCGGATGGCGATGGGGGGGCGCGGGGCGAGCATTTGGGGATTGGGGGGACGTATCGGTCGGAGTTGGCGGGGCGGTTGTTTCTGTTCAACGGCAATGAGCGGAACGGCGTTCTGGGCGGGCGCACGACGCTGGCGCTGCGGGCCTGGCATCATGTGGTGCTGGTGCGGGAGGGGAGGCGGGTGAGGGTACATTTGGACGGGCGCAGCGAGCCTGAGATGGAGGGGGAGTTTGAGCACACGGCCCCTGCGGGTGAGAGGGCGGTGTTTTTTGGCGGGCGGAACGACGGGTTATTCGGGTTTGAGGGCAAGCTGGATGAGGTGGCGGTTTACGCGCGGGCGTTGGCGGGGGCGGAGGTGGAGGCTCACTATCGGGCGTCCGGGCTCCGGGCGCCGGCGGCGGTGGCGAGGGTGGGCCCATTGGAGGCTCCGTTGGAGCCGGGGGCGTCGCTGGCGAAGGTGAGAGTGCGTGAGGGTTACCGGGTGGAGTAAGTGGCGAGCGAGCCGTTGACGATGGATCCGGTGGCGGTGGATTGGGATGGGGCGGGGAGGCTGTGGGTGGTGGAGATGGCGGACTATCCTTTGGGTTTGGATGGACGGGGGCAGGTAGGGGGGCGGGTACGGGTATTGGAGGATGGGGATGGGGACGGCAGGTATGATCGTGGGAGGGTGTATGCGGAGGGGCTGAGCTTTCCCACCGGTGTTTTGGCGTGGCGGGACGGCGTGTTGGTGACCGCGGCGCCGGAGATTCTGTTCCTGCGGGATGCGGATGGGGATGGTCCGGCGCAATTCGGGCGGGAGCGTGACGATTGGGGCCGGTGGTTTGGGACGCAGAACATCCGTCCGCTGTGGCATTACGTGATCGAGGACCGCTATTTGCGGCGCAATCCGCATGTGGCGGCGCCGGATTCGACGAGGCTGGCGGTGGGGCCGTTGCTGGGCGTGGCTGAGGGCAGCGGAAATCCGCTGGCGCGGCTGCACGCGTTATGGCTGTTGGCGCATTTCGAGGCCTTGCGGGTTGCGCTCCTGGTCAAGGCGCTGGGCGATCCGCATCCGGGGGTGCGCGAGAATGCGCTGCGGATTGCGGAGGGGCGGCGGCGGCGGGTTGGCTGGCGCGGGACGTTCGGCATCGGGCGGAGGCGTTGGGATTGCTGGGTGGTTTGCTTGGGCCGCAGGATTCGGGGGTGGTGCAGCAGGCGGCGATGACGGGTTTGGGGGCGACTGGGGACGAGGCGGTGCCGGGTGTGGTGCTGGGGAACTGGGCGGCGTTGACGCCGGGGGCGCGTGCGGTGGCGTTGGAGATGTTGCAATCGCGTGAGGGTTGGGCCCTGGCCTTGCTGGAGGCGGTGGCGGAGGGCGGCGTGGTGACCTTGGACGCGACGCGGCGGGCGCGGCTGTTGCAGCATGGTTCGTCGAGGGTGCGGGAATTGGCGGAACGGACGTTGAGCGTGCCTTCGAGCCGTGCGGAGGCGATGGCGCACTTTCGGCCGGCGTTGCGGTTGGCGGGGGAGGCGGCGCGGGGCCGGCCGGTTTTCGAGCGGTTGTGCGTGTCGTGCCACAAGATTGGGGGAGTGGGGGGCGAGGTGGGGCCGGACTTGAGCACGGTGGCGGGGCATGCGCCGGAGAAGCTGTTGGCGAACATTCTGGACCCGAGTGCGGATGTGCAGCCGGGGTTTCACGCTTACGATTGCGAGTTGGCGGATGGTCGCGAGCTTTACGGGTTGATCGTGGCGGAGACGGGCAACAGTCTGACGTTGAAGTCGGCGGACGGTGCGGTGGAGACGGTGCGGCGTCAGGAGATTCGCTCGTTGCGCGGGGGTGGGCGTTCGCTGATGCCGGATGGTTTGGAGGCTGGTCTTTCGCCGCAGGACATGGCGGACTTGCTGCAGTTGCTTCGGAGCCAGGGGGCGCGCTGAGCCGCCGTCTGCACTCCGGCCTTGTGTCGGTGGGTCTACCCGATAGGATGCGCGTCGTTCGAAGCGGGCGCTTATGCAAGAGAATCCAGCCGTCTACTATCGGGTATGGGGAAGCGACAATGTGGCCTATGGTCCGGTGGAATTGCCGACCCTGGTGGCGTGGATTCGGGCCGAGCGGGTCATTCCGGAGACGTGGGTATTTTCGGAGAGCGAGGGCCGGTGGGTGCTGGCCGGGGAGATGACGGAGTTGAAGGCCCTGTTCAAGTCGAGGGGGGGGGCGAGTGCGTCGGCGGTGACGCCCACGGCGGGGGTGACGGCGGAGTCGTTGCGTCGGATCAAGATTCTGGCGGACATGGACGAGCGGCAGTTGGGTTCATTCCTGCGGTATATGGAGGTGGTGCCGTGTCTTCCCAACGCCATCGTTTTCAAGAAAGGGGATCGGGGAGACGCCATGTTCCTTGTGCTGCAAGGCGAGGTGCGGGCGCGCAGCATGGTGGGCGGGCGGGAGTCGACGTTGGCCACGCTGGGGGTTGGCGAGTGTTTCGGGGAGTTGGCGGTGATTGACGAGGGCACGCGATCGGCCGATGTGATTGCGAACGTGGAGACGGTGTTGTTGAAGATTTCGGCGGAGGCGTTGAAGCGGTTGTTCCAGGAGGCGCCGGCGCTGGCGGCGCCGTTCCTGCTTGGGCTGAGCAAGACGATCGCGACCAGCGTGCGGCGGTTGACCAAGCGTTACGAGGATTCGATCCTGTTTTCCCGGACCGCGCGGGAGCAGTAGGTGCTACGGGTTCATGGAGAGGGAGATAGGGAGAGGGGAGTCCTCAATGTGCCCAGGCGACCCAGGCGCCGATGGTGGCCAGGTGCATGACCTGATCGGTCCAGATGCGGATGAGGAAGGCGTGAGGGGATCCGTCGCTTTTCTTGAAGTGGCGGACCCACCAGTGGAGGGGTTGACCGGTGTCGATGAGGAGGTGGACAGCGCCCAGGACCAGGCCGCCTTTCCAGTCCAGAGCCAGTCCCAAGGCGAGGCCATGGAGGGCGGCGTGCACCCAGCCGGCGGGGTGGCGGAGGTTGGCCTTGTTGAGCGCCATCCAGTCGTTTTGCAGGAGCCAGTCGGCGATGAAGTGGGCGAGCAGGGCACGTTCGAAGGGGGTGAGTGCGAGGTCATTCATGGCCGGAAGTCCCTGTGCTGTGGTTGCGGGGAGCGGCGTCCCGGACGGTTCTCCTGCTTTCTGCTTTTAGCCAGGCCTTCAGTTCGGGGGTGACGGAGGTGAAGCGGATTCGCTGTTGGCCTGGGACGGCGGCGGGCGGCGCGGCGACCGTGGCGGAGATTTCTCCCTCGGGATTATTCAGGGAGGTGGGCGTCACCGTCAGCTTGAGGTTGCTGAGGGGCGGGGGCGACGGGGTGGCGTCCAGGATGGCTTCGAGCTCGGAGAGTTCCTGCAGGCGCCCCTCCAGCGTGGTGGGGCCGACGAACTTCTCCTCCAGGACGGTGAATTGGACGGGCAGCGGCTGGGGGAGGCGGGTGAGGGTGGGGGTGCGGTTGGGCAAGGCGAGGTGGAACGGTTCGCCCAGTCCGCCGACGTCGAAGAGGGTGAGGCGTTGTTTGGCCCCTTTGGGTTCGACGGTGAATTGACCGTCGATGCGGAGGGGCGCTGTGATTTTGGCTCGTGTGTCCTCGGAGATCAGGAGTTGGCCGCCGGAGGTGAAGGACTCGATGCGGCCGGCGAGGTTCACGTTGGAGCCGACGGCGGCGTATTTGGTGCGGCGTTCGGATCCGATGTTGCCGACGACGACGCGGCCCGTGTGGATACCGATGCCCATTTCCAGCTCGGGAGCGCCTTTGGCGCCGAGTCGGCGGTTGACCTCGGTCATGGCCAACTGCATGGCGAGGCCGCAGGCCACGGCTTTGGCGGGGTGGTCTGGGCTGGGGACGGGCGCCCCGAAGATGACCAGGATGGCGTCCCCGATGATTTCATCGATGGTGCCCTGGTAACGGCCGATCACTTCGACCATGGCTTCGAGGTAGAGGTTCAGGAACTCGATGACTTGGGGGGGTGTAAGGCGAGCGGCGAGGGCGGTAAAGCCGCGCAGATCGGACATCAGGATGGTCACCTCGCGCTCCTCGCCGCCCAGTTCCAGCGCCTCGGGCGACTGCAGGAGGCTGGTGGCGATCTCTTCGGAGACGTAGCGACCGAAGGCGCGCCGGACGAGTTCGTGGGCTCGGGCCAACTCGGCGTTTTTTTGGGAGAGGCTTCGGCGCAATTCGGCCAGGGTCAGGTGCGTATTGACGCGAGCCAGGAGTTCATGCGTGTTGAAGGGTTTGGCCACATAGTCCACCGCGCCCACTTCGAAGCCTTGCACGATGTCCGCGGTTTCGGTTTTGGCGGTGAGGAAGATGACCGGGATATGGCGCCACGCCTCGTTGGCCTTGAGTTGGCGGCAGGTTTCGAACCCGTCCATCTCGGGCATCATGACGTCCAGGAGGACGAGGTCGGCGGGGACGCGGGCGAGGACCTCGAGGGCCATTTTGCCGTGGGTGGCCACGCTGGTCTGGTAGCCTTGTTGTTTGAGGATGGCGGCCAGGGTTTGGATATTGGCCGGGGTGTCGTCCACGATCAGGATACGGGGGTTCATGGTGAGCAAGCAACGCGGGTGCAGGGGTGCGATTCAGGAGGCGGTGACGAGGACGATGGCGGGGTCGTGGTGGAGAGTTTCGTCGCTTTTGATATGGCGGCTGGCCTGGAGCCCATCCAGGCCGGGCATGCGCCAGTCCATGAAGAAGATGTCGCAGGGTGCGGTGGCGTCGCCTTGCTCCGCGGACGGGAAGGGCGTCTCGCGCCCGCGCGAGGTCGCCAGTTCATTGATCTGCCATTTCAGTTCGACGATGCGCGAGTAATTCGGAGGCAGCCCCGAGAGGGTCAGGCGTTTCCGGTCCTGCGCACGTTGGCCGACCAGCCCCTCGCCCCGTGCGAAGCGGTCCTGGGTGTTGGGGTCTGGGGCCAGGCCATAGGCGGCCAGTCTGCGCGAGACGCCGGTGGTGTCATCGAACGCGTAGAACGCCGCCACGCCGCCCCCGGGCAGGGGCACCAGGCTGGACAGCAGCCGTTCCCCGAACTTGGGCAGGGAGGAGGCTCGTTGGAGTTCGCCTGTGAGGGTGGAGGTGTTGGCTTTGATCCACCGCTGTTCGGCCCTGGCCGCGGCTCCCGCTTTCAACACATCGACGGCGCGCGCCAGGCGGCCGGTTTCGTCGGCGGACTCGGTGAAGGGGACGTCTTGTGCGTAGTCGTCGCCGGCCGGGGATTGGACGGAGGTTGGCAGGGCGTGGATCGGGCGGACGATCCGGCGGAAGGTCAGGAGGCCCAACAGCGAGGTCAGCACGAGGGCGGTGGTGTTGGCGGCGGCCATCCTCCCACGGAATCCGTCGATCGAGGCGAGCGCGTGCTGGCCCGCTCCGGCGGCTTGGCTTTCCTCGAGGCGGATGAGCGCGCGCGAGGCCTCGTGCAGTTGGCGTCCGCCCACGTCGGCGAGGGATGCGTCGAGGTGTGCGACGGCTTCATCCCGACGCCCCTGGTCGGTCCGGGTCAACACTTCGGAGGGTTCGAGCCGGGTGAACACGCCCAGGCCCAGGAAGGCCAGCAAGGGGACCGCCAGCAGGAGGATCAGGCGTTTTGCAGTGGTCACAGGCTAGGTGGGGAGAGAGAGCGCCTCTCGAACGTTGGGAGGGTGCTGCTCTTGCCGAGGGCACGGAGTTCGGAGGGGGCTTGGCTTGCGCGGAGGCCCGGCGGCCGGGAGCCGTTTACGGGATGAGCTTGAGTCCGTTGGCCTGACACAACTGGCGGTGGTCTTTCTCTGCGCCGAGCATGACCAGGACGCCTTCGACTTCCCGCCCGGGATAGAGGTGTTGCACGAGGGTCACCTTTTCGGCCAGGTCTTCGATGTCGTCGCGGTCGGCGGTGCTTTCGACCTCGAAGACGAGGATCTCGGACCCCAGGACGATGATATCCACCTCGCGTTTTCGTCCAGGACGCCAGACCAGGCCCTGGGTGTCTTCGAGGGTTTGGCGCAGGCGGACGTCTTCGGGGCGGATGTCGTCCCGGTGGAGGCCGTAGCAGAAGGCGCCGGCGACCACGTCTTCGAGTCGCCGGCCGGCGCGGTTTTGGAAGCCGCCGACATTCAGTTCCATCCAGTCGCGCAGGCCGCGGACTTCGCGGGTGAGGTCGATGATGGACTGCTCGACCTTGCCGAGGCGTTGTTCGACCTTCTCGAAACGTTGGTCCGCGGCCTCGAAGCGCTGGTCCACCTGCTCGAAGCGTTGGTCCACCTGCTCGAAGCGTTGGTCCACCTGCTCGAAGCGCTCGTTGGTCTCGCGGCGGAAGTCCGCGAGGTTCCCCTTGACCTCCCTGACCTCCCCTTCCACGCGGTCGAACCGTTGGTCGACGCGGGCGAATTCCTGGCGGTTTTCGGCGCGGGAACGTTCCAGCTCGTCCAGGAGTCGGGCGAACTCATCCCGCTTCGGGAATTTCTCGCTGATCAGCCCCTCCAGGAACACGACGAACGCCGGGTCTTGTTCCAGCACCCGGGGCACCTCCCGCAAGACCATGGTTTTGATCTGGTCCAGTTCATCCGCCGTCATGAAGGGAGGGTGGACTATCCTTGGCCGGATGACAACGTCCGACTCAGCGAGGATTTGGGGTTGTTGACCTCGCTTGACAAGTGGGGTTAGTGGCGACCAACTGGGGTGATGCGAAATGCCTGTTTGTTTTCGCGGCGGACTGGTTTGAAGCTCGCTGCGGTTGCTGGGAGCGGGTGGGTGTTGGGGGCGGGGGGAGGCGAGCCGGAGGGGCCGCGGTGGAAGACGGCGGTGGGGCTGAATGGATTCCTTTCGGGATCGCACAAGTATAAGAAGACGTATCCGATTTGGGAGGTGCTGGATTTCGCGGCGCGGGAGGCGTTTGAGGGGGTGGAGTTGGTGAGCGATTGGCCGATGGGCGGCTATCCGGGGGCGGGTGAGGATGGGCGGATCCGGGCGTTGCGGCGTCTATATGATGGGTTTGGGCTGCGGATCTTCTCGCTGCAATTGGGGGCGGAAGGGGCGTTCGATCCGGATGGGGGGGTGCGGGGGCGGTGGTTGGAGGAATTTCGGGACCGGGTGGAGTTGGCGCGGCAGTTGGGGTGTGCGTGCGTCGGGTTGTGGCCGGGCGGGGGGTTGAGGGGGCAGACGATCGACGCAGCGATCGAGCGGCTGGCGGGTTCTTTTCGGGAGGCGGGGAAGATAGCGGGGGATCGTGGTTTGGTGGCGGCGTTCGAGATTGAGCCGCCGTTTGTATTCAACACGGAAGCGCACTACCTGCGGATCCTGAAGGGGGCGGATCATCCGGCGTTGAAGGGGATTTACGACCCGAGCCATTTCGATCTGATGATGGGGGGGCGGGGGCATCCGGAGGAGATGCTGGCGCGGGTGGGGGTGGAGAACATTGGGTATCTCCATTTGACGGACACGGATGGGACGCTGCGGGATGGGGGGACGTCGAAGCACTTGGCGTGCGGCGATGGGCATGTGGACATTGGCAAGTCGCTGCGGTTGCTGCGGGACGGGGGGTTTCGAGGGTGGATCATGATCGATGCGTGGGAGATACCGGATGTTTACGATGCGTGTGTGAAGGGGAAGCGGGCGGTTGACGAGGCGTGGAAGGCATGAGGGAGGGGCGCGGGGGCTGGCCGCGGCGGGCGGGGTTGAGAAGGTGAGTGTAACGATATGGCCTTGTCCTGGTTGAGCACGCGTGGTCGGCTGGGGCTAGGGATCTTGGCGGTCGGGGTGGTGGCGTGGGCGATGGTGGAGGGGTGGGGGCGGTCGGTGGCCTTTCGCTATGCGTTGCCGAACGGCCAGACGCTTACGTTCCTCGGGCTGACGAGAGGGACGAATCATGTGCAGCCTGGGCGGCGATGGGCAAGGGTGTTGCGTCGGCTGCCGAGTTCCTGGATGACCGGCTTGGGCTTGGAGGGGGTGGCGGCGAGCGGGATGCCGTTGCGGACGGCCGAGCCGCAGGTGATGGCGTGGTTCGGAGTGCGGAATCCCGGGGCTGGGTGGAGGGTGTCGTTGGACCTTGGGCATCTGGCGCTGTATGTGGTGGATGAGGAGGGGTTCGAGTGGCCGGTGGGGGCGGACGCGCTGCGCTCGTCGGTGGCGGTTTTCGAGTTAGGGAATTATCCGCGTCGGTCGGAGTGGTTGCGGTTGCAGCCGACGCTGGTGGACGCTGGGGGAGCTTTCGCGGGGGAGGGAGCGACGTCGCGGGTGACGAAGTTGGATCCGATCGTGGTGGCCAACCCGGATCGGCGGGAGGGACCGCGGTGGAGGCCGGAGGAGTTTCCGCTGCGGTGGCGGGAGGGGGAGTTGGAGGTGAAGTTGCAGGAGGCGGGGTTGGTGTGGCCGACGCCGCAGGTTCCGTGTTTTGGCGTGGCGGCGCTGCCGGTGGCGACGATGGAGGCGGTGTTAAGCCTGGCCGAATCCAACGCGCCGACGGCGCGGTGGGTGCCCCGGAGCGTCCTGGTGACGGACGCCACGGGGAACGGGGTGGGGTTTGGGGTGGTATCGGCGGTGGGGGCCCTGGGGGTGGAGACGCTGGCGCCGGGCACGCTGCGGCATCGGTTCTTCTGGTGGCTGAGCACCACGGAGCCGTCGTGGAAGTTCCGTTACGAACTCAGGCGAGCGGCGGACAGTGCGCTGGCGCCGGAGGAGGCATGGTGGCTGCGCGGGGTCGAGGTGCCGTCGGCGGAGGATGTGGTATGGCTGAACCAGCGCACGAATCTGAATGGGGTCGAGGTGACGGTTCTAGCTTGGGTCGGCGAGCACGCGGGTTTGCCGGATCGCGCGCACGATGTGATGGGGCAGGCGATTCTGGAGTTGGAGTGCCGTCGGTTCCCGTCCGATCACGACTTGGGGGTAGCGGTGCGTTTGGAGGATGGGCGGCTGCTGAGTCCAGAGTGGGTCGAGCCGGAGCGGAGTTATGGGTTTGCGTTGCCGCCGGGGGTCGGGCGGGTGGACGTGAGGGTGAGCGTGGTGCGGCGGCGCTATGCAGAGTTCACGGTGCGGCCGCGGTTTGGGGCGCCGTGAGAGGCAAGGGGATGGGGCCAAGAGCATGGGGCCGAGGGGAGGAGGGGCCGACCCTGCGCGCTGGCGTGCGGTTCGTGGGGAGAATTCCCCGATCGGAATCGCGCCTTGAACCCATGAACCGCTTACGTCTCCCCTCTCCCTTTCTCCCTCCCCCCAACCTGAGTCATCGCTTCGCTGGAAACGGTTGGGGGGAGGGACGGGGTGAGGGGTGACGGTTCATGGGGAGCCTCCACGTCGAACGAACCGACGCGCAGGGGGACCATGAACCGGGCGGACCGG
>CAZVRY010000123.1:0-19911 GCA_964629545.1 uncultured Verrucomicrobiota bacterium
TCCAAGGCGATACTCGACCGACCGAGCAACGACGCCGACGGCCCGGTGCCGCCCCTCCCCTGTTTCTGACCCGCAGTCACCCCCTGATCACCCTTGCCAATCGCCTCTGTTTCGGCAGAGTCACATCCTCTGATCGATTTATGACTTATGATTTATGATTTATGATTTAGTCAGCGGCGATCGGCCGGTCCTTCGCTCAGTGACCGCCCCACTGCCCCCCTGACCACTGCCCCACTGCCCCACTGACCCACTGACCCTCTGACTCCCCAACTCCCATGCATCCCCTCGCCGCCCAAGCCCCCTGGCTCACCGCCACCCTCGCCCTCCTCTGCCTCGTCCGTCCCTTCGCCGTCGCCGACGAACCCGCCGCGCCCGCCTCCCACCACGAGGCCACCCCGGCCATCACTGCCCTCGATGCCCTCCAGCGACTCAAAGACGGCAACCGCCGCTTCGTCACCGGTCAACTGCAGCACCCCCACGAATCCCGCGACTGGCGCGCCACCCTCGAATCCGCCCAACACCCCTTCGCCGTCATCCTCGGCTGCGCCGACTCCCGCGTGCCGCCGGAACTCCTCTTCGACCAAGGCTTCGGCGACCTCTTCGTCGTCCGCGTCGCCGGCAACATCGCCGACACCGACGTCACCGCCAGCATCGAATACGGGGTCGATCACCTCGATATCCAACTGGTCCTCGTCCTCGGACACAGCCAATGCGGTGCCGTCCAAGCCGCCGTCGACCATGCCGCCGAGTCTCCCAAGGAGGCCGACGAAATCGTCTCGCTCCTCTACCGCATTGAACCCGCCCTGGCCGACCTCCCCAAAGACCTCGACCGCAAACAGAAGGTCGCCCTCGCCGTCCAACGCAACGTCCAACTCACCGTCCAACGCCTCTCCCAAACCCCCGACCTCATGAAAAGCCTCAAGAAAGGCAAGCTCAGAGTCGTCGGCGGCATCTACGACCTCCACACCGGCCAAGTCGAGTTCCTCGATCCCGAGCCCAAGAAGAATCCCTGACTTCAGCGGTCCGCGCTCGTTCCCCCGGGCCCCTTTGCCAGCGCAGCCCGGAGCGGAACGCCGGACCCAGCCCCACGCGCAACCGTTCCCCTACGGGGTCCCCTGCGCCACGAACTCGACGCAAACTGGCGACCCCACCCCCTCGACCTTGCGCTCCGCATAGGACAGCCGGCCAGACGCAGGATCGACGGCAAAAACCGTGATCGAGTCGGACCCCTGGTTGGCCGCCAGTAACCAGCGACCGCTCGGATCGAGCGCGAAATGACGCGGCGTCTTGCCGCGCGTCGATTCATGTTGAACGGGCGTCAGCTTGCCCGATGCGCCGTCGATGGCGAACACCGCGATGCTGTCGTGGCCGCGGTTGGACCCATAGACAAAGCGGCCATTGGGATGGAAATAGACCTCGGCCGTCGAATTCCCCGGCACCGGCGCCGGCACCGTGGACACCGTGTCCAGCGGCGTCAACCTCCCATTCCCGGCCTCGTAACGCAACGACGTCAGGGTCGATTCCAGTTCGTTGATCACGCACGCCAGCGCGCCCCCGGGCTGAAAGGCGAAATGCCGCGGCCCCGCCCCGGGCGCCGTCGCCACGAACGCCGGATCCGCCGGCGCCAGCACCCCCCGCGCGCCCTCGAACCGATACACCAGCACCTTGTCCAAACCCAAATCCGGCACCACCGCATACCGGTTGCCCTCATCAAGGTAGATCCCGTGCGCATGCGGCCCCTCCTGCCGCCGACGATTCGGCCCCGACCCCTCATGCTGCACAAACGCCGTTGCCTCGCCCAAAGAACCGTCCGCCTTGACCGGAAACACGGAGACCGATCCGCCCCCATAGTTCGCCACCAACACGTGGCGGCCGCCACGGTCCACCCGCACATGACACGGCCCGCCGCCCCCCGACGGCTGCTGATTCAAGAGCGCCAACTGGCCCGTCGCCGGTTCCACCCGCAGCGCGCTCACCGCCCCGCTCCGCTGGCCGCTGAACTCGCCCACCTCATTGACCGCATAAAGCCGCGTCCCGTCCGGACTGGCGGCCAGAAAGGACGGACTGCGCAACTCGGCCGCCAGAACGGGCGAGGAGAGGCTGCCCGTGCCCGAGTTGAAGGTCGCCCGGTATATCCCCTGGCTCCGCGGACCGGTATACGTGCCAATGAACACCCAGTAGTCCGCCGCCCAACCAGCGGCTGACGTCAGCAACAGCGCCGTCAACCAGCCAAACTTCAAGGCGAAGCGGAAGCAAAGGGTCGAGCGGGATCGAAACGGATTCATAGTGGATGGCGCTGACTATCGACTCCCGCCCCCCCGTTGCCAAGAAGACAAACGCCCCCCCAACCCTCGCTCAGCCCCCCCGATCCAGCAGCAATTCTCAGAACCGAAAAGGCCAATGGCTCAATCCGCGCTCCTGCTCGTCATCGTCTCCTCTCCCTTTCTCCCTCTCCCCAACCTGAGACACCGCTTCGCTGGGATCGGTTGGGGAGGGATGGAGCGAGGGCGACGGTTTCTGGGGAAGATGGACGTTGGAACGAACGCGCATAGGAACCATGAACCTGGGCCGTGAGGTGGGGCGAGCCTACTCGCGAGCCGCCAAGGGCGTACGACATGGCGGCTCGTCAGGAGCCTCGCCCCACCGACAGTGCCCGGAAACAGGTTCGTGGGTGGGGGACATGCGGGCGGTGAAACATCCGGGTTGGCCATCTCTCCCCGCTCCCCGAACCCCGCTGCCCGATCTGCGAACTCCGAACTCCGAACTCCGTTACTCCGCCGCGCCCGTCGCCGGCAGCGACAACGTCTCGTCGGCAAAAATGACCTTAATGGACCGGAATCGATCCTCGCGCCAGTGATCCTCGCGAAGCAACCAGTTGCGGACGAACGCGGCCACCGCCTGCCGGCTTTGTTCGCGGATCAAGGCCATGCGCCGCGGGTCCGCCGCATACTCCTCCAAGGTGGGCGTGATCCCCTTCTCCAGCGCCTCCATCTGCGCCCGTGCGTTAAACCGTCCCCACCCCTCCTCCGACCGACGTTCCAGCCCTTCGGTGTGCACCGCCGGCGGTTGCGAAGGCCGGATGGGCGGCGCCGTCACAATGCACGACTGACCCGACACCTCGATCTGCCACGGATCGGCCAGCCGCAGATGATAGCGATACGTGACCGGAACCCGGATCTCGGACACGGTCGTGCCGATCGGCAGCTTGTCCCAGAACAACCGCTTCGAATCCTCGACCCGGAACGTCTCGACCTGCTCCGCCACCGCCACCTCGAGGTTCCCCTGGCCGGTGGGGAAGATCTGGGGCAGAGCGGACTCGAAGGTATGCGTGACCTGGCCGCTGCTGAATCGTTCGGCCATCGCCGAGAGCGCCTGCACCGCGGCCTGACTGGCCCGCTCGCCCCGGTCCATCGTCTTCTCGTAGGTGCGGCGCGCGGTCCACAGCGTCGCCAGGTAGCCAAACAGAATCATGAACCCAAGCAGCAGCACCGCCAGAGGCCAGCGATAGCGAGCCAGCACTCGCTCGAATCCCGGAACCGGAGAGTTCATGACCGAAACGGATTAACGCGTTGCCGCTCCCGCGTCGATCAAAACCGGCCCGCCGACCCTCCCCCCCGCTCAGGTTGGGGAGAGGGAGACAGGGAGAGGGGAAACGTCAACGGTTCAGGGGTTCAATGCGCGATGCTGATCGGGGAGCTCTCTCCATGCACCTGCTGGCCGTCACCTTCGGTGGGGCAAAGTTCCTGACGAGCCGCAATGTCCTACGCCATGGACGGCTTGCGATTGCCCCCCACCCCACGGCCCAGGTCCGTGGTCAGATCCGCTGGAGGGCTGGACACCACCCTCGCGTCTCACTCGGCTCCCTGCTATAGGTGGCCTCATGCCAACGCCTCTCCGTGTCTCCCCCCCCATCCTCATCTGCTGTCTGCTCCTCCCCGCCGCCTGGGCGCAGGCGCCGAACCCCCACGATCTCTTGCTGGAAAGCGAATTCCGCGACCCGCCGCTGGCGGCCCGCCCGGGGGCGTTTTGGCCGTGGCTCAACGGCCACGTCAGCCTCCCGCGCCTCACCTACGAACTCGAGCAAATGAAGGAGCAAGGGATGAGCGGGGCGGAGATCTGGGACGTGCGCGCCCATGCCGACTCGGACAAGCTGGTGCCAGCCGGACCGGCCTTCCTCGGCCCCGAGTCCCTCGATGCGATCGCGCACGCGGTCCGGGAGGCCAGTCGACTGGGCTTGCGCCTGGGCATGATCGCCGCCAGCGGGTGGAATGCTGGCGGGTCCTGGGTGGCGCCGGAGCAGGCCGGCCTGGGCTTGTTCCATGCCGAACTCTCCGCCACGGGCCCGGCCCGGTTCGAGGCCGAACTGCCCTTCCCGGCCGTGTCCGACGCCTGCCCGAAGGACGCCCAGGGACGCCCGGTCTACTGGAAGCACGTGGCCGTGCTCGCCGTTCCCTCCGCCAGGACCAGCCCGCCCAACCCGGTCGCGGCGGCCGATGTCAGGAACCTCGACGGTTACCTGGACGCGTCGGGGCGGCTGGCCTGGGATGTTCCCGCGGGGACCTGGACGATCCTCCGCTTCGTGATGGCCAACACCGGCCATCAGCTCATCGTGCCCTCCCCCAACTCCGGGGGACCGATGATCGACTTCCTCAGCCCGGAGTCGTCGCGTCAGCATTTCCAATACGTGGTCGACAAGCTCGAGTCGCGCTTGGGCGATCTGCGCAAGACCTCGTTCGCTTACTTGGAGGTGGACAGCATGGAACTCGGCGACGAGGTGGCCTGGACGGGCCGGCTGCTCGACGAGTTCCGGCAGCAACACGGCTACGAACCGCTGCCCTACCTGCCTGTGCTCAAGGGCTGGACCGTGACGAGCCAGGACGTCAGCCAACGGTTCCTCTACGACTGGCGCAAGACGGTCAGCGACGTCTTCATCGAGAGCCACTACCGCGGAGGTCGCCGGCTCCTCAACCGGCATGGGCTCCAACTCTGCGCCGAGGCGGGCGGACCCGGCGCTCCCATCTGGGCTTCCTGCCCGGTCGAGTCGTTGCAGGCCCTCGGTGCGGTGGACATCCTGCGCGGCGAATTCTGGCCCAAGCACCGCAACCTGTGGCTGGTCAAGGAAGTCGCCTCCGCGGCCCACATCTACGGGAAACGCGTGGTCGACGCCGAGTCCTTCACCAGTTGGCGCCACTGGCAGGACGGCCCTTACTACCTCAAGCAACTCGCCGATAACGCCCTCGCCGAGGGGCTGAATCATTTCACCTTCCACACCTTCACCCACAGCCCGGCCGAGGCAGGCCTCCCAGGCTACGCCTACCATGCCGGAACCCATATCAATCCCAACGTGGTCTGGTGGCCCATGGCCCGCCCGTTCATCGATTACCTCGCGCGCTGCTCGCTCCTCCTGCAAAAAGGCCGCTTCGTCGCCGACGCCTGCTTCTACTATGGAGACCAAGCCCCCAACTTCGTGCCCTCCAAACACGCCGGCTTCTCCCCAGGCCAAGGCTATGACTACGATGTCGTCAACTCCGACGTCATCCTCAACCGGTTCACCGTCCGAGACCACCGACTGGTCTTGCCGGACGGCATGAGCTATGCCGTCCTCGTCCTCCCGGAGCGGGATGACATGGATCTGGCCGTGCTCCGCCGGCTCGAGACCCTGGTCCGCGAGGGCGCCACCCTCCTCGGACCCAAACCCACCCGGACCGGCACCCTGGCCGGCTACCCGGATCGGGATCGCCAAGTGGCCACCCTCGCCGCCACCCTCTGGGGGCCCTGCGACGGCCACACCGTGCGCGAGCATGCCTACGGCCAAGGACGCGTCCTCTGGAATCGCCCCGTGCCCGAAGTCCTGGCCTCGCGGGGATGGTCCAGGGACTTCGCCTGGCGCAGCCACGACCCGCGCACCCGCCTCGATTACCTCCACCGCCGCATCGGCGCGGATGACCTCTACTTCGTCGTTAACCGCAACGAACGATGGGAAGACGTGGAATGCCTCTTCCGCGTCCAGGGGAAACGCCCGGAACTGTGGCATCCGGAGACCGGTCATGTCCGCGCGCTTGCCCTGTATGAGGAGACCGACGGAGGCACCAGGGTGCCGCTCCATCTGGCCCCCGCCGAATCCGTGTTCGTCCTCTTCCGCCAACCCGCGGCGAACGTCCATTGGACGCGGCTGGAATCCGCCCCCGACCCGAGCCCGGCCGTTCCCCCGGTCTTGCTCCCGCATGCGGCCACCCCCGGCGGGCCCATGTGGCTCTCCGATGGGCAGGGGAAGGCCGCGGGCCAGTTCATCGTCTTCGACCTGGGCGCCCCGGCGCGGCTCCACCGGATCCGCATCTGGAACTACAACGAGAACGTGCGCGGCTACCTCAACTACGGGATCAAGGACCTCGATATCCTGATGTCCGCGGACGGATCGCACTACCGGAAGGCGCTCGCGATCCCGCTCCGCGACGGCGGGGAAAACGAAGACAGAGACTACTTCCAGGACCTCCCGCTGGAGACCGAGGCCGTCCGCTACGTCCGCTTCGAGGCCCGCTCCAACCACAACCGGCCCGGTTACCTGGAAGGCGTCAGCCAGCGGGTCGGCCTCTCCAAAGTCGAATTCTTCGGGCCCCACCCCATCGACGGCGTGCGCATCCAGGACGTCTCCAGCGGCCTGGCCTTCGACCCCGCAACCGACACCGCGCTGGGCAGCTTGCACCCGGCGGCGGAACTGGTCGAGCACCCCGATGGTTCGTGCACGCTCAAAGTCTGGAAGCCCGGGACCTTCGTCCTCCATCGGTCCCAAGGCCTCTCCCAGCGCCTCGCAGCCGGCCCCCTCCCCCCGTCCCTCACGCTGGCGGGACCTTGGTCCGTTCGCTTCCAACCCAACCGGGGCGCCCCGGAAACCGCCCGCTTTGACCAACTGATCTCCTGGACCGAGCGGCCGGAGCCCGGGATCCGTTACTATTCCGGGATCGCCGCCTATTCGGGTCCGTTGACCTTGCCGGAAGCGGCCTTCGCCGGCCGGACCTCGATCGAACTGGACCTCGGCGCCCTTCAGCACGTGGCCAGAGTGAGCCTGAATGGCCAACTCCTCGGCGTCTTGTGGAAGCCGCCCTATTGCGTCGACATCACGGGCGTCGCCCGCCCGCAGTCCAACGACCTCCTGGTCGAAGTGGCTAACACCTGGAACAACCGCCTCATCGGCGATGCCGCGTCACCGCCCGAACGCGTCACCCACACCAACCTGAAAGACCGATTCGGCGCCTCCGCTCGCCTGCAACCCTCCGGGCTGCTCGGCCCCGTCCGCGTCCATTTCGCGTCCCACCTCCCCGTCCCGGGCTTGACCCCGGATCGCTGAGGCGCGATGAAAGGGGATGCCGCACCTCTTTCGTCGGTTCAACTACCCGTTCCCCCTCTGTCTCGCCCTCTCCCTCGTCACCGTCGCGACCGCCCAGTCCGAGGTCAGGATCCCGGCCTTCACCGCTTACACCCTGCCGGACCCCGATGGCGCCCGCATCTCCCCCCGCAGCGGGGTAACCCGCTGGAGGGACCCCGCGCTGTCCGTCAATTGGTATGGCCTCTTTCGCACCAACGGTGCGCTCTCGGCCAAAGTGACGCTCCGTCTCCCGGCCGGCACGATCTCCACACTGCGGTTGACCCTCGCCGACCAGGCCCGCGAAGCCCAGGTCACAGGGGCGGGGACTGAGGCGCCGGTAACCGCCGACTTCGGCTCCTTCACCCTCCAGCATCCCGGCTATCAGCGCCTCGCCCTGACGTCCTTGAACGAGGCTGGGCAACCCTTCGGGGACCTGGAGGCCCTCTGGCTCGATGGACCGGCCAGCGCCGACGCCCACTTCAACCTCAAGGAGCGCCGGAACGCCGCCAGCGTCCACCTGCGCTTCCCGTTCCCCGCCGAGACCAAGGCCCAGTGGTTCTACCACGAAGTCATCGGCGTGGACGACCCCGTCTCCACCTTCTACATGGCCTGCGGGTTTAAACGCGGCTACTTCGGCATGCAGGTCAACAGCCCCACCGAGCGGCGCATCATCTTCAGTGTCTGGGACAGCGGCAACGAGGCGGTGAGCCGGTCCAAAGTGGCCGCCGACGACCGCGTCCAACTCATCGCCAAGGGCGAGGGCGTGGTCGCCAACGACTTCGGCAACGAAGGCACCGGCGGACACAGTCATCTCGTCTACCCTTGGAAAACCGACTCGACCCAACGGTTCCTCCTCGGCGCGAAGCCCACCGACTCCACCCATACCCTCTACGCCGCTTATTGGTGGCACCCGGACAAGCGCGACTGGATGCTCATCGCCGCCATGAAAGCGCCCAAGGACGGCGACTGGCTGCGCGGCTTGCACGGTTTCAGCGAGAATTTCTGGGGCAACACCGGCCACCTCCGACGCAAAGCGCTCTTCGGCAACCAGTGGATCCGAACCGCCGAGGGCCAGTGGATCGAACTCACCACGGCCATCTTCAGCCACGATCCCACCGGCAAAGCAGACCGGTTGGACCGGTTTATGGGCGTCGAGGACGGCCGCTTCTTCCTCAGCCACGGCGGGTTCGTCGAAGGATTCTCCGCGTCCGGCGAACGCTTCGAACGCGCCCCCAGCAGTCAAACGCCAGCCTTCCGCCTCCCCGAGTGGCCCGAGCGATGAACCCCGCCCACACCACCGCTCCCTGCGCCAGGCAAACCGCTTGGCCTGCCTGTCCGCTCGCAGACGCCGCTCGTCCTTCCCCCCGGGACCGCACCTCCGAGTCTGTCACCCTCCGGCGCCGTCCGCATAATCCCCCCACGACATACTTGTACTCGCCCCTTCGCTCGCTGCTCGCCATCGCCCTGATGCTCTTCGCCGTCGGCGCCCACCCGGCCCCCGCCGCAGAACTGGCCGGGCGCCGGCCCAACGTCGTCCTCATCATGACCGATGACCAGGGCTACGGCGAAATCGGCGCCCACGGGAACCCCATTCTCCGCACGCCGCACCTCGACGCCCTGCACGGCCACAGCGTCCGATTCACCGACTTCCAAGTCAGCCCCACCTGCGCCCCCACCCGCTCGGCCCTCCTCACCGGCCGCCACGAGTTCAAGAACGGCGTCACCCACACCATCTTCGAACGCGAACGCCTAACCCTCCAAGCCACCACCATCGCCCAAGTCCTCCGCACCGCCGGCTACGCCACCGGTATCTTCGGCAAATGGCACCTCGGCGACGAGGACGACTACCAACCCGGCCGTCGCGGCTTCGCCGAGGTCTTCATCCATGGAGGAGGCGGCATCGGCCAAACCTACCCCGGCAGTTGCGGAGACGCCCCGGACAACCGCTATTTCGATCCCGTCATCCGCCACAACGGACGTTTCGTCCGCACCCAGGGCTACTGCACCGATGTCTTCTTTCAGCAGGCCCTGCGATGGATCGAGGAGCGGCGCGCCTCCCCGGCGCCCTTCTTCGTTTACCTCACGCCGAATGCCCCCCATGACCCCCTCGTCAGTCCAGGCTCCCGCTACGAAGAACCCTACCGAAACCGCGGACTCGGCACCAATACCATCGCCTATTACGCCATGATCGCGAACATCGACGAGAATGTCGGCCGATTGCGCGCCCGCCTCCGCGAGTGGCGTCTCGAAACCAATACCGTGGTCGTCTTCCTGACCGACAACGGGCATTCGATGAGGGATGGCTTCAATGCGGGGATGCGCGGCATGAAAGGCGGCCCCTACCACGGCGGCACCCGCGTCCCCTCCTTCTGGGCTTGGCCAGGCACCCTCACCCCCGGCGACCGCCCCCAACTCGCCGCGCACCTGGACCTCTTCCGCACCCTCGCCGAACTCGCCGGGGCCAAACTCGACCGGGCCACCGAAGCCCAGGTCGAGGGGCGCAGCCTCCTGCCACTCCTCTCCGATCCAAGCGCCCCTTGGCCCGACCGCATCCTGGTCACCCACGTCGGCCGCTGGGGATTTGGCCAGGTGGCCGAGGCCCGGCATCGCCAATGCGCCATCCGCAACAGCCGCTTCCGACTGGTCAACAACCAGGAACTCTTCGACCTGGCCGCAGACCCCGGCGAGACCCGCAACGTCCTCGCCGAACACCCCGACGTGGTCGCCGAACTGCGCGCCGCCTACGACCGGTGGTGGTCCGACATCCAAGCGGGTCTGGTCAACGAGGACGTCCTGGGGCCCCCCATCAACCCCTTCAAGGCGGCCTACTGGGCCCAATTCGGGGGCGAACCAACTCCGGCCCTCCGCGAGCGCATGAACCCCCAGCTCAAGCGCTCCAATGCCCTCGCCCCCCGCCCCCGTTGACCCTCCGCACCACCCGCAACCATTCGAGGTGGCTCACGTCCCCTCTCCGCGGAGGAGGGACCACTCCCCACCGCCGGACTTCCCGCCCCGCCAAGCCACGAGCTACGGCCGCGCGACCTCGACCCGATACAGATGCGTCTTCGTCCGCAGGTAAAGGGCCCGGCCCGACACGGCCGGCGACGCCATGAATCCATCGTCAAGCTTGTTGGTGGCGAGGACTTCCAAGGCTCGGCCGGGCTTCAAGACCAGCGTCGTCCCCTGCTGATCGAAGAAATAAAGCCGGCCGTCGGCGTAAATCGGCGACGCCGCAAACTTGCCCCCAACGCGCTCCGTCCACACGGTCTCGCCGGTGGCCGCCTCCAAACAGGTGATGAAACTCTCCTCGGCGGCCGTGTAGATGAGGCCATCGACCAGCAGGGGCGAGGCGTATTTGCCTACGTGCGTCTTGAGTTTCCAGACCACATGAGTGTCCGTAACGTCGCCCGCGCCTCCCGTTCTCACCGCCCACAGTTCTTTCTTGGTCAGCCCCGTCACGAAGAACACCAAGCCGTCCTGATACAGCGGCCGCGGAGCCACCGACCAGTCCGGATACTGCACCTTCCAAAGCTCCCGACCGGTCCGCGGATCGTAGGCGTAGGCCGCCTTCGCGCCCGCGCTGAACATCTGGGGCTGCCCCGCTACCATGGCAATCAGCGGCGTGCTGTGCGCCTTGCGCAAGTCCCCGTCCTTGGCCATCTGCCCCGGCACGTGCTCGTCATTCCAGGCCACCGAACGGTCCGTCTTCCACACCGTCCGGCCATCCCGCTTGTCCAACGCCACGTGATACTGCAAGTCGGCGCCGTCAAAAGTCAAAATCACCAAGTCCTCGAACAGCACCACCGAGGACGACGCCCCGCGGTAATGGCGGCACGGCAGATCGTCCCGCTTCCACCGCACCCGGCCGTCCGTCGTGTCCACACAGGCCGTCCCGAAACTCCCGAAATGCACGTAAACCCGGCCCGCCTCAACCGCGGGCGACGGCGTGGCGTAGCCATTCATGGAAGCCCCGTTGCCCAGCGGCTCCGGGTTCTCGCTGTGGAACAACTTCACCTCGTGGCGAACCCGCCCCGTCTCCGCGTCCACCCCCACCACAAAAAAATCATGCCCGTCGGCCGTCGCCGTCGCCAGCCAGACCTGACCGTCCCTCACCACCGGCGTCGCCCAACCCTTGTGCGGAATCGGCGTCTTCCAGCGGATGTTCTCCGTCTCACTCCAATGCAACGGCAGCCCCGTGCCCGCAGCGTGCCCGTCTCCCCGCGGACCGCGAAACTCCGGCCAATCGGCCAGAACCGTCAACGCCAACGCGCTCACGGGCAATAAGACGAGGGCGAAGCGCCGAGGCGCCACGCCCGCCCGGCGCAGCGCGGTCGGCCCCACGGGAAATCCAGGGTGGCTCATGCCGACCAGCCTGCCCAGGCTCCCCAGCCAAGTCAACCGCCGGCCAGCCATTCTCTGCGGTTCAGACACTGGGGAGGGGCGCTGTCGGTTTTGCGGAAAGGGCGTGGAAGCGCGGGCGCTGGCTGGGCTAGGGGGGGGCTGAAGCCGGGGGCGCGCTGCCGCCGCGAGGACCGGAGCCGACGAGGTGCCGGCCTTCA
The DNA here is from genome assembly GCA_964629545.1 of uncultured Verrucomicrobiota bacterium. Classification (GTDB taxonomy): domain Bacteria; phylum Verrucomicrobiota; class Verrucomicrobiia; order Limisphaerales; family CAZVRY01; genus CAZVRY01. Next base: position 11,923 of record CAZVRY010000123.1, read on the forward strand.
TGGGAAGCGCCGACCGTCCCCTGCGTGGTCATGCCCCCAAACAACTCCACGACTGCCTCACCCACCTGCTCAAAGCCGCCGACAACGCCAACCTCCTGACCCCCTCGCTCCTGACCACCCTCTGCGAGCATGCCGCCGGCCATCTGCGCCTGTTGCTGAACCTGGCCCAACTCTCCGAACCGGACCTGGTGTGCCACGACCACCGCCGTGACCAGCTCACACTTCACTCGCACGATCCTCTCGTTTCCCTTCCCCTCCCGATAGGCCCGCGCGGTAACAGAAACGAGAAGCGCTCCCTTGGCGCCAGCGGAGGATAGGGCTCCGCGGGATTCGCGTGCCATGATGAAATGCCAGGACGCGCTGGCTTAATAAATTTGGTGGGCGAAGGGTTCGGAGCGGCGTCCGGAACCGCCTTGCCCGGCATTGACAACCCGGGGCGAGGCCGTATTTCTGGCCCGGCACATGAAACGCAAAACGCGCTACATCGCCCGGCTCGACGAAGTGACGATCACCCGCGAGGGGGAAAATGCCATTATCGCGTATCACGAATCAGGCGTTCCCACTACGCATATGACGATCGGCCCGGAGATCACGGAACTGACGGATCAGGACATTCTTGACCTTCACAACAATCACCTTCGGGCCGTAGCCAAGCGGGCAGCCGAGTATCAGCACGTCGTGGTGGAGGTTCCACTGGGATCGCCCCAGGTGCAATACCACGAAGACAGCGACCAGTGGATCCCGAGGGGGAGTGTGCTTCGGTGCGCACTTCACGATGAGGACAACTTGGCGGTCGTCGAAGTGGACGACCACGAATTCACGATGGAGGAATTCGGCCGGCTCCTGGTGACCTACGCGGGCTGGGGCATGCGCATCGAGTTCGTCCCCGAGGATGAGATTCACCGCCGGCCGAAGCTCGAGGTTCGGGAACCGAAGGACCAGCCTGAAGACGGGCTGTGAACGCAGATCCTCCAAACCATAAGCGCAGGCCCGCAACGAGCCGAAAGCGAACTCAGACGCGGGCCCTGCGGATACCCGACATTCATGACTTCGACGCGGAGCGGGCCGCCACCGAACTCCTGCTGTTTGGTTTCACGGCGGTCGACGACATCAGCGGACAACTCGTCGACTGCGCCATGGAGGAGTTGGATGATGCCCTCGGGCTCGCCGGCGACAGCGTCGACTTGGTCGTGGACGAGATCGACACCAGTTGGGGGCCCGTGTTCGTCTTCCGCGACCGCGGCCGTGTCACCCGCCAGAAGGTGAGAGCCCTGGTTCTGAAAGTACGTCCAGCGCCTCCGGCATGAGGGCGACGCGCAGATGTGAATTTACGATACGGTGGGGAAGGACCGCGCATGAACGCTACGAACCGACAGTGCGCCCGATGCGGACAGCCGATCGAGACCGGCGCCTTGCGCTACGTGGCTAAGATCCAAGTCTATGCCGCGTATGACCCGCTGGAGATCACCTTCGAGGACCTAAGCCGGGATCATTCCGACGAGATCACGAGGCTCGTCGAACAATGCGCAGACATGACCGAGGAGGAGCTGATGCGCGATGTCTACGTTCAGTTCCAATTCGATCTCTGTCGCCCTTGCCAGCGAGCCTATGTCGCCCAATTGTTGAGGACAGGGCCTTAGCTGCCGCGGCCAGGCCCGGGATGGTCCGATCACGACCGGCTTTGTTCCCAAACCTGGTGAACCGCCGACGTGATCTCGCCCTGCAGTTTCTCACGCTCCGCTTGTAGCCCCTCCTTCCGCAACAGTCGTTTCCGGAGAACTTTGAGCATGGCGGCAAGTTCTGACTCAAGGGCCCCCAAGGCCTCAGCCAACTCCCCTGCAGCCAGATCATCCTTCTCGAGCCTCTGAGCGAGGCCGCGGAGCATGTCCTGGACCCGCACCACGGTCGCCTGAGCTTGGGTCCGCGTTTCCTGAATGGCCTTGTCGATCTCCGATCCCTCCGCGGCCAGCCGCTCGATCGATGCCGTCAAGCGATGGGCTCATCGGCGGTTTAGGCGACGCCAACACAGCGAACGGAGCCGCTGCGCAGGCGAAAGCGGCGAAAGGCTCCATGCTCGGCTGGACCAATTCATGAGAGGCCAGGGCGACCTTCTCGGCTTCGTCCCAGGCCACCAAGGCGGTGAGTTCGCAGACGAGGTTGGCGGCCTTGGAGAGTTCGATCGCCGCCTTGCTCCTCGGATCCTCCACCAACGCTAACCGGATACCACCCTTCGGGATCGCGGCCGAGATTGGCCAGGCGCACCGCAGGACGCCGATTAGCGGTGCAGGGTCGGCTCTAGCCAAACGCCCCAGTCGTTGGCCGGCCCGTCTCCACCGTCCTCGACCATGAGTTCCAGTCTTTCGACTCCCGTCGTCTCCAATGCGAGCTGGCGTTCGTCGTGTTGGACCACCCGAGCTGAGCGGAACAGTTCGCGGCCGTCTGCCTTCACCACGAAGACCACGGAGCCGTCGTGGCCATCCTGCAGTCCATAGCCCGAGGTAAACTTGGTCCAGCGGCCCCGCAGGTCCAGCACATACCGGGAAGGTGCGTGGGCATAGAGTCCTCTCTCGTGAAACACGCCGCCCACTTGGAGAAAGCAGGTTGAGTGGTTCTCGACATGAACGCGATCTCGCAGGGGCCTGGCCCATCCAACGCTCGCGGCGGCGAACTCCAGATCGGACACGTGGACCTGCCTCTCCTCCGGCGGGACGGCCGTTGGCGAACGAAAGGACCGGGGCTGAAGCAGCCAGCGAAAATGTCGGGTCTGCCGCGACACCTCCCCATCGCCCTCGGCACCACGTTCGAGTTCGGCGGCTACGGCCAGCGCACGCGCCTCGTTCCCTTCCTCCAACGCACGCATGGCCCTCCTCAGCACGACAGAGCTTGATGAAAATGGTCCGAGGTCCGGAACCCGCCTGGAATCCACTCTGTAACGGAAGGCCGAAGTCGTGCTGGCACCGTTGGTCTGGCAGACTTGCAGGCGCAGTTCGTAGTCGCCGGGCTCCAGTTCGTCCAGCTTCACCGTGAACTTTCCCGACGCCCCCACCATCGACACCGCCGCCTGGGCATCGTAATCGGCCGGAATTCGAACCGCGTCGTTGTACGCGACGATCCCGAGCGCCAGGGATGCCGGCTCGACCGTTCCGTCCAACACGAGTTGGCCATCGGCGAACTTCGCCTTCAGGGTATCGAGGTCGCACGAACTGGCAGCGGATGAATCCGTGCTCCCAGCGAAAGGCCGGGCCCGAGCCAGCAGCAGGGCACTGGCAGCGTGCAGATACGTTCCCCCACCCTCGCCCCGCCGTTCCTGGCCATAGGTATGGTTACCGTCGCCCATGAGAGAGTGCTTCGGATTCAACCGCGGACCGGCCACATGCGGCAGGCCGAAAGCGTGGCCCAATTCGTGAGCAACCCCTCCGATGTAGTGCGAGTTGAATTCACCGATGGAACAGGGTCGGGCGTAGTAACCGCCCGGTTCGAGCGAACTCAGTTTCTTGGGGTCCAGGAGCGCGTCGTCGTAAACCCACGCCGTGCCGGCCAGGTGGCTCCCGCCGCCCACGTAGGGGCCTACCTCGGTGGCCACGCCGTCTTTCCATTCCAGCAGCACTTGAAAGATGACGACCGTGCGCTGGTTCGCATCAAGCCCCGTCGCCGCCAGGGCCCGCTCCACTTCGGCCCGCACCAGGTCGGAGGCGTTGCGCCCGTAGGAACTCATGGGCAGCTTTCCCTTGACCTCGTGCACCGCCAACCTGTGCTGGGCGTCCCGTTCGAGATCAAACGTGAGGGCCCCGAACCCGGCGGCGTTCATGCCGTCCCGGTAAAACCGCTGCACCTCAGTCATGACGGCGTCCAAACGTTCCACGTAACCCGGAATGACCTCGCGGTCGTTCGGCACAAAGTAGACGAGCAAGAGCGGAGGTTTGGAGGCGGCCGTCAGGACCTCGGGACTGAGGAACAGCCAACTCGCAGCGCATGCGATCCGCCCGAGTCTGGCGAGGCGTGTCTGATCCATAGCGGCGACCATAGGAGCGAGGTCGCTTGAAGACAAGGTTCGGCAAGAGGATCCCGGCAGCCCTCACTCTGGCTTGCGGCCACCCCGCGCGCAGAACTCCATTTAGCTGCGCGTTCGGCAGATCCGGTTCCAGTGTCGGTCAAGCCCCGCCCAAATCTCGGACGCAAACTGAAACACAGCGACCGCCACGCCGCCGGATCGGCCAGGTAGCTCTCATTGGCTCGTCCCAACGAGTTTCGGATGAGACCGTTCTGTTCGGCCGAAGGGCCGCAGAGCGTTGCCCACAGCGCCATTGACGTGCAAGTGCGCCAAGCGCAGCTCCACCGGGCAATCTCCCAGCAGTTCGGTCGCCTTCTCCTCGTAGCGGGCCCAGATCGGCCGGGTCACGGTCAACCCTTTGGCGGTTAGCCGGACCTGTTTGCGCTTGGCGTCCAGGGCCCGCACCTCAACCAACCCCCGCCGCCTCAAATGCGCAAGCCAACGCGACATCAGGAACTTCGAAGGTGAAATGCTATGCACCACGGAAGCCTGAAGATCCCCTAGGGACATGAAGCCCGCATCGACGTCGCCCGAGCCCGCCCCCGTGAACTCCGGATGGGCGAGCAGGAGGATCACCAGGAAATCGGCCCGCTCCAGCGTCAGATCCGTCTCCGGCAGGATCTGCTCCTCGATCATGTGCCGAAGGTCCCGGGCCGTCTCGAAAATCATCAGGAGGTTCTCCACCTCGGGCAGCCCTGGCGCGGGCTCGTCCAAGCCGACAAAGTCGCGCGGACGCAGCCGCGAGGAAACGCGCCAGCACACGAGGGCGTGCCCGTGGCGGTGCTCCGGGGTGGTCTCCCGCAAGATCCCCTCGGCAAGCTCCGTGTAGTCATTCCAGAATCCTTGGATGAGGCCTTCGCCCGTTGGGGTCAACCGGACCTTTTTCGCCTTCTGGAGGATCCCGGCGCCCACGCCCTTGCGCTGTTCGAGGTACTTCTTCTTGGCCAACTGGAGGACGCGGCGTGAGACGTGCGGCTCCGAGTTCATCAGCGCGGAGGCCAGGGCCGCCTGCGTCACAAACCCATCGCCATCGCAGGGAGGCACCTTCCAGTCCAACCGCCAAGGCCCGTACAAGTCCAAGAGCAGTTCCGCCTGCTCGATGGTCAAGCCCCGATGGGCGAGGAGACGCCCCGCGATGACCGGCACCAACTCGCGTCTGGCCACGTAGGTGCTGGCGAAGTTCAAAACCGCCGGCAGACCCGGCTCGACGGGGGCAGACGACTTAGCCGATGGCGCGGGAGGGGGGGGCATTTTAATGGTTGACCGACGCACGTATGATGTGATATACAGATTGCATGACGACAATACAAGGATGCAAAGGACGCGGTCAAGCGGATTCGAGGCCAGCCTTCACCCGGGCCGACTTCCAGGCCTGCCTCTTCTACGCCGCCGCCAGCTCCGACCTCCAACCCCTCCTCCGCTTCTCCAACCTCACCTCCACCTTCCTCTACGTCTGCGTCAGCGACGAGATCAACGAGGATATCCTGATCCAGTCCGTCGAGGACAAGGTCGCGCGGTTGCAGGAGGCCTACCCCGGCGCCCTGCGCCTCCTGGGCGTCCGGCGCGGGCTGCAGATCGGCGACTTCGATTATCAATGGCCGGTAGACTGGCACACCCTGATGTCCGCCCGGGAAGCGATCGACTACCGGCAGATGTTCGGCCGGTTCCAACGCGACGACAACTGGGCCCTGGAATTCACCTTCCTCCGCCAGGTCGGAATGACCCGTCGCCACCTGCGTCTCGTCTACATCAACGGCGAGGCCCTGGCCACCTACGCCGCCCTGTCCCACCAGGGAACCCTCGCCCCCAGGATCCTGTGCACGATCCAGACGGGAGTGCTGGAGCAGGCGCAAGGGATAACCGCGCGGTTCCTGGCTCGCAGCCCGGCCCATCCAGCCCTCTGGGTGCGCGGCGTCTGGCGAACGCCGGGCGACCGTCCGTTCGAACTGGATGATTTCGCCGGGCAGGTCATCTGCCACCGTGGCCCCTACCCGGTCCGGGTGCAAACTCACGAACGGTGGAACTCGCGCATGAACTCGTCGATTCTCCCGCGCAACCGTGGCGGTGAGAACCCCTGGAGCGAGGAGAGCCTGGTGAAATCCTACGCTGCGCGCCCTCCGGAATTGCCCGGGGTGGTATCTCTCGATGGTGGAGATCGCCCCGTCCGGGTGCTCAATCGCCGCCTGCGCGCGGATGATGCCGAGAACTATGACCGCCTGTTCGCCCCGAGCCGGCTCGCCAACCGCTGCGGCCCCCTGCCCCTCCACCCGCTGGACGCCAATCGCCACCCCGTCCCATCGGGCGGGCTGCCGCTGGGGCCCCGGCAGACGCTGGCCGATGCCCTCGCCCAAGTGGATGACTACGCGGCCGAGCACCGGGGCGCTGCGGTGGCGCTCATCGCCTGCGGGTTCGAGGACGAAGGCGTGTGCCTGCGGGAATGGGCCACCGCGGCTGGCCCGGCCTGCCAGTTGGACGTGTTCGCACCCGAACCCCTGGACTACGCGGACCTCCGCGGTTGGTCCTCCAACTGAATCCCCGATTGCCTCCCTTCCATATGGATTCAGCGCCTGAGCCCCGCTTCTCCAGCCACCATCTACCCCCCCACGCCATGAGCCTCACTGCCAACAACCCGCCCAGTTTCTGGGACCAGATCTACCCGCGCGAGATCTCCTTCCTGAAACTCCCGTTCTACGATCTCTACCGGTCGCGCGGCTTCCATGCTCGCACCACGCGCGGCCGGTGGGCCCTCCACCGCGTCCGGGCCGACTACGAAAGCGCCGTGTTCCGTTCCGATGTCTACTGCGATCCCACCCTCCCTGACGGGCACGAGGAACACATCCACCGCCTCCTGCTCCGGTTGGATGACGACGTCTTCTGTCATTTCGAGCACGCGGACCTGACCGTCTACGCGCCCACGGCCAGCTTGGCGGTGGAGCACTCACATCGGTTCCTCGAGAACTACCAGGAGGAGCAGCGGGCCTCGGCGCCGCGGTTTTTCCTGTTGAACTTCCGGCCCTGCGGCCTGGAGGTGGAGAGCGTCAAACTGTCCAAGCCGGCCCTGCTGTCGTCCGAGGAGCTTGCCCTCCACTATGGTTCCGATGCCGTGGAATTCGAGGACCGGCTCATCGGTCAACTCTGCGCCAGGCCGTCGGGGGCGGTGGTCTTCCGCGGGGAGCCTGGCACGGGCAAGACCACCTTCATCCGCCATCTCATTGCCAAGATGCAGGATTCCCATCGGTTCTACTACCTGCCGGTGAGCGTCTGCCGGTTCCTGGCCGGGCCGGACATGGTCGAGTTCTGGCTGCGCCAGAGCCGCATTGCCCCCGGGCAGGGCAAGGTGGTGGTGCTGGAGGACGCCGAGGACTTGTTGATGCCGCGGGCCACGGACAACCAAGAGAAGGTGGCCAGCCTGCTCAACGCGGCCGACGGCTTGCTGGGGGAATTCCTGCAACTCTCCCTCCTCCTGACGGTGAACTGCCGCCTGGACAAGTTGGACCCGGCGCTGACCCGCCCGGGCCGGTTGGTGGCCTACCGTGAGTTTGGCCGCCTGAGCCCCGTCCAAGCCGAGCGTCTGGCCCAGGCCAAAGCCCTGAACCTCCCCGCCCAGTCCGATTACTCCCTGGCCGAGATCTATTGCGCCCGAACCGGCCATCACACCCACGCGCGTCCCTGCATTGGCTTCACCGCGTGAACGGCCGCGATAGAAATGACCGCCCGCCGACACCTGGATCTGATCGTCGGCCATGCTCACTGTCCAGAAATGACAGATCTAGCGAGGCGTGACCTCAGACCCGCTCCGGCCCCCATTTTCGTGCAACGCGCCTTCGCCGTCTGGACCCCAATCTCCACGCCTCGCTCTGTAGAATCCTTGCCGGCAGGAGGGACGGGACGAGAACTTGACTTGATCTGATCAAGTTCTGGGCGGCAAGGATTCTAGT
>CAZVRY010000124.1:0-19829 GCA_964629545.1 uncultured Verrucomicrobiota bacterium
TCCGGCCCGTCGTAGATCTCGAAGCCCAATTCGGCCTGCACTCCAGCCAGCGCATACCGCAGGAACTCGTCGACCAGGAAGGTGCCGAAGACGACGCCGCGAAAGCTGTACTTCGTCATGGTGTCGCGTCCTTCCCCACCGCTGGGCCAGTAGACCGGCACGAACATCCGAAAAGCCGCCTCCGCCGGCCCGCCTGGTTGCTTCTGGACCAGGAAACGATCCGTCACCTCGGGGCCATCCTTATTGCGGGCATTCGTGATGAAAGGACCGAAGAACGAGTCCATCATTTGCCCCCCCAGCGGAGCCCGCGCAACCCCTGTGGCAGTCGACCGATAGAACACGGGATAGTACCAGTCCGTCGGCGGGTTGAATTCGGGCATGACGAACTCATTCCCCATGACCTCGCGCATCGGCTCGCTGGGCGATCGGAGATCTCCCTCCATGACAGTCTTGGCATAGCCCACTTCGACCATGCCTCCATAGACCACGTCGAGGTCCATGCGGGCCAGGTGAAGGTCCCACTGCGATTGCGGGGGCCATTCGCTGTAGGTGAAGAGATCGCGCAAGCCATCGAGTCCCGCTTCGTATTTCTCGACCTTGTTGTCCAGGTGCTCGATGAGCGACTGCCGCAACGCATCGAACCGGATCTGATCCCTCTGGGTTGCATCGACCCACAGGAACCCCGTCAACGCCCCCGTCGCCAGCAACCCGACTCCCAAGGCCGCCCAGGCCGGCCAAAAACGTCGGCCGACTCCCGAACGCCGAGTCTCCTGCAGGGCTGCCACGCCGCCACCGTAGCGACCGCCCCCAACGCCTGTCGAGCCTCGGATGGGACATTTGACCTATGCGGGATGGGACAAATGACACGCCGCCATGGGACAAATGACACTGATAAGAATCCTTCGCGTGGCGTATAAGAGAATCGTGAGATGGCCATTTCATCCCGGTCCGATGCCAGGAGGATCGACCATGGAGAGATCGCGAGGCCCACACGTTGGATTGCGCCATCAGCACTCGCCTGTTCGGCCGTTCCGTGCTCGCGCGTGGCAACTCGTGGTGGGCGCCATGTGGCTCTTCTCCTGGCCTCTGTCCGGGCTGCTCGCGGGCAGCCCTCCCGACAAGTCCGGCGTCAAACCGTCCGTCATCTCGCTTCCTTCCGGTGCCGGGTCCATCGAGGGCCTTGGTGAGTCCTTTCAGCCGCAGCTCAACAGTGGGGGTGCCACCTATGGTATGGCCATCCAGTTGCCGCCTGGCCGAACCGGTCTCGTCCCTTCGGTTCGGCTATCGTACAACTCCAACCTCGGCAACGGCCTCTGTGGCCTCGGCTGGAATCTCGAGTTTCCTTCCATCCGCCGCCAGACGGACAAGGGCTTTCCCTCTTACACGAGCGGCGACACCTTCGTGTTCCAAGGGGAGGACTTGGTTCCGCTCGACAACCCGGAAGCGGACTGGCGCTGCGAGAACGAGCGTGCATTTCAGCGTTTTCGCCAAGTCGACGCCGATTCCGACGGTCAGCCGGATTCATGGGAGATGACGGATCGCGACGGGACGCGGCACACGTTTGGCAGACATCATGGGGCGAGCCAGCGATGGAGCGCCATCGAACATCCGGACCGGACGGAACTCGCCCCCTTCGATCGCACCTTTGCCTGGATGCTCGACTCCACGGTCGATCTCCATGGCAACCGCATCGACTACGAGTACATTCGAGGCCAGGGCGTCCTGTATCCCAGCCGGATCGTTTACTCTCGACTGGACGATGCTTTCCATGAAGTCGCCTTCACTTACGAAACCCGTCCGGACGTTTTCGACGATTTTCGTCCCACCTTCTCAGCCAGGGTAGATCGGCGCCTGACCAAGATCGAGGTGCGCACGTCCGGTGAAATGGTCCGCGCCTACGCGGTTCAATACGATTACTTACCAGGCGACCTTACATCCGCCGAACTGGCCCGCCGCGCCGATTGGCTGGACCTCGGGGTGAGTCTCCTCAAGCGGGTCGTGCAATTCGACACCGCTGGCGTCGGCTCGAACTACCTGCCCCCGCTCGTTTTCTCTTACTCCGGGTTCGATTTGGCGAATGCCCAACTGCGGACGGTTGCGCAGGCGCCTGATCTCGACCTGGCTGATCCCACCGGGCGTGTCCAACTGGCCGATTTGGATGGCGATGGCCTGCCCGACCTCTTCGGCACCCTACCGGCGGGTGCCAGCCATGCCCAGTTTGCCTGCTTGAACCGAGGCGAAATCATCGCCGGAGGGCCTCCGCAATTAGCCTTCGCGGCCATGAGGCAAGCGGAAGGCGCTTCCCCGGTCGACCTTGGCCAACCCGAGACCGTCATTCACGACGCCAAAGGAAAGGGGCTGGTTGACGTGTCCACCCTCGTCGCGGAAGGCGGGGACAAACGCCTGGAAAGCTACGAGAACCGTTCCCGCCTGGACATCGTCAACGAAGGCCAACTCGGTTTTGCCCTCGAACACCCCGAATCCGTCCGTCTCCCTTCTCCTCCGGCTTTCGTCGGCTTCAGCCAGGCCGGCACCCGGCTCCTCGACGTCAATTTCGACAAGCGCTCCGATTTCGTGAACCTCGAACCCTCCCTCGGAGCAATGAAAGTGAACGTCTACTTCCGGGCGCGTGGCGGAACGTGGACGGCCACCGAGTCCCTCCTGCCTTCGAGTTATCCGCTGTCAGGCACCTTCGCTGACCAGGAGGGTGCCCCCAACCCACACGTCCACCTGGCCGACCTGAACGGCGACCGGTTGCAGGACCTCATCTACCTCAACACGGACGCTAGCGGAGGCGGGATTCGGCTGCGCATCAGCTACTGGCCACTTCGAGGGGCCGGGCACTTCGACGAAGAGCGTATCCTGCAAACCGCTTCCGGTGACACCTTCGACCTGGGCCAGGCCGACCTCAGCGACGTCTTCCTGGAGGACGTCACCGGCGACGGCCTGGCTGATGTCCTCCTCCTCGACGGTAGCAGCGGCGAAACCCTCCTGACGGTCCGGGTTAACCTCGGTGGAGTCGGATGGTCCGCCCCGTATCGCCGAGGTGGACTACCCGCCTATCGCCCTCGCGAGTCCGACCAACCCACCATCGTCCGCTGGGCCGACCTCAACGGCAACGGTTCGGTCGACCTCCTGTTCCGAAATCCAGCGTCCGCCACGGGCTGGCAATACCTCGAGTTTCTGCCCGGCGGGAAGGCCAGCCTCCTGACCCAGCTCGACAATTCCCTCGGTAAACGGACCACCATCGTCTACGGGTCCTCCATCGAGGACGAGCAACGGGCTCGCGCCGCAGGTCACCCCTGGCGAACCCATGCGCCGTTCCCCCTCCAAGTCCTCCGCCAACTGCGCGTCGCCACCGGTCAAGATCTCAACGGCGACGGACATGAGGACGTCATGGTTTCAGAGTTTCGCTACCGCGACGCCTTCTACGATGGCTTGGAACGGGAATTCCGCGGCTTTGCCTTCGCCGAACGGATCGACTACGGCGATGACCTCTTGTTCGATCCAGGTACCGGCGGTGTCGAGGTTGCCGCCGGCTGGGATCAATCCCGCACTCCTACCGGCCAGGTCAGCGGCCCCAGCCTGATCACCCGCTATCGCTACCACACCGGCGCCAACGACCAAATCGACAATGACGATTATGGCGACACCGTTCCCGCGATCCGTCTCATCGATGAGCTGACCGAGGTGGGTGGCAGGGAAGAGGAGGTGCTCAAAGGAGTTCAATTGGCGGAGGAGAAGGTCGATGCGGCCGTGCTCCATGCCGGCGCCGGCCAGGCAGACTTCGATGCGGGTTGCGCCGCCGCCAGCACGGCGTTGACGGACGAAGAACGAGGCCGGTTGACTCCGGATGCCTTTGTCTACACCCGCACGGTCCACGAATGGAAAATCCGGCGCCTCTATCGTCCGGCCGAACCCGTCCCCTACTTCGCCGACCAGAATGCCAACGGGCTCATGGAAGACTATCGCCTGGAGCCGCTCGTGCCCGTGCCGGCCGGCCGATTCGCGGCGCAGGGAATCAACGTGCTTTCAGGCGAAGTCCGCTCCGTCTCGTTCGCATTCCTCAGCCGTCAGCGCACAGAAGTCCTGGAAGCCAATGGGGTGCTCGGCAGCGCGCTCGGTTATCCGGTTCGGGCCGGCCGCACCACCGAACGAACCTTCGACTACGACGACTACGGGAACGCCACGTGGACACGTGACTATGGTCTGACCGAGCTCGACATCGATGACGAGCGGTTTACCCACACCACCTACGCGCTGGCCGGACAAGCCCTGACCCGCTGGATCGTCAACAAGCCGGACACGATCGATGTGACCGACGAACAAGGCACGTTCGTCTCGCGCAAGGTCCATTACTACGATGGCGAGCCCTTTGTCGGCCAGGCGGGTTCGATCGGCGAGCGCGCCTTGCTCTCCCGGACGACCGAGTTCATCGACGCCGAGAAATCCATCCAGGCCACACGCTCTCGCTACGACGCCTTCGGCAATGTCGTCGAGAGCCGGGACCCGGTCGGCAATGTCCGTCAGTTCGAATGGGATCCCAGCTTCCGGACCTTTCCCGTCCGCGAAACCGTTGTGGTCGGCGCTGGATCGCCGGATCTGGTCATGACGGCCTCATACCATTACGGCTTCGGGGTGCTCACCCATGCCGTCGACTTCAACGGGAATCCTACGTCCTACGGCTACGATTCCTTCGGTCGCTTGGTGTACATCGTGCGCCCCGGGGATACCGAGGAACGCCCCACTCAGCGCTTCGATTATCAGCCCGCCGACCCGGGCCGCGGCCGGGCTTTCATCTACGATCCCGCCGGAACGCTCACGGTCATCGCTGTCCCCTTGGGCTCCTTGAGCCGGGTCATCACCCGCCACCGGGAACAGGCTGGAACCGACAACGAGTTCGTGACCGCCACCTTCACCGACGGCGCCGGCCGTTCCGTGGCTACCCTCGAAGAAGGCGCGACCGCAGGAACCTGGGTGGTCAAGAAGGCCACCAGCTTCAACCTGCGCAACGCCAGCCAGGCCGATTGGCAACCCTACTCCGTCGCCAGCGCGGAGATTCCCCATTTCCCCGCCCTGTGGCCGTCCGGCAACCCTCCCACGCGTGACGCCAACGACCGTCTCACGGTCGCCACCAGCCACCATTACGACGCCACCGGGCGCAATGTCCGCGACACCCTTCCCCCGGAATCCGCCGGCGGATCCCGTCGGGAGCGCGCCACGGTTCTCTTGCCTTTCGAGCAGCAGGTCTTCGATGAGGAAGACGCCCGCCCCGGCTCGATTTACCACGACACCCCGCACGTCCAGCACCAGGACGGGCTCGGTCGGTTGATTGCGGTGGACGAAGTCGTTCGCCTCACCGACGAAGGCCGCCCCGGCCCCCGTTCTTCCTGGCGTACCCAATACGGTTACGATCTTAACGATCAGCTCACCCTGATCATCGACAGCCAGGGGAACCGCAAGACCTTCCGCTTCGACGGCCTCAAGCGGAAGATCCACCTGAACGACCCGGATCGTGGGGAAATGATCTGGGTCTATGACGACGCCTCCAACATCCGGGAAATCGTCGACGCCAAAGGCCAGGTGGTGAAGTGCACGTACGACGGCGTTAACCGCCTCCGCACCGAGGATTACCTCGATGAAAACCAACCTGGATCGGCTGGTTGGCGATTCGACCCCACTCAACCGATCAGCGCGACCAACCGGGCGGATGTCGTCTACTTCTACGACGCCCCCTTCGCCGAGGTGGAGGTTGGCAACGGGACCACCCTCACGCCCTCCAACACGCGCGGGCTTGTCTCCGCCGTCTGGGATCTGACCGGTGAGGAACACCGCAGCTACGACGCGCGCGGCCGGGTCTCGGCCATCGTGAAGCGAATCAAGGATCCGGTCCACGGTCGCTTGGTCAGCTATCGCACCGCGTTCGATTACGACTCGCTCGACCGTGCAACCCAGTTGACCTACCCGGACGACGACCGCGTGGGCCTGTCTTACAACGCCCGCAGCCTGTTGGACCGGATCAGTGGCGGGATGGTGATCGCCGCCCTCGGAACAAGCAACCTTCTGTCGGGAATCGACTACGAATCCAGCGGTCAACTGGCCCGGGTGGCTTACGGGAACGGCGTGCGAACCACCTACGACTACGATCCCCGGCTCCGCCTGAGGACACTCAAGACCCTGTCCGACCGGCCCGCCCCGAACACCGAACTCATCCACTTCGCTTACGAGTTCGACGGTGCCGGCAATATCCTTCACATCCGCGATCAACGCCCCGCCGCCACCGTCCAGGCCAACGATCCGCGGCGCAATACCCAGGTCTTCCAATACGACGACCTCTACCGCATCACCCGCGCGGACTATTCGTTCGCCGGCCCGGCTGCACCGCTTCCCGGCGAGACGGGCGGTGTCAGCAACGGCCACATCGCCTATCGGTACGATCGCATCGGCAACATGCTCGAGCAGTCCAGCAACATCGACCACGTCGAACGCGGCCAAAGCGTCACCGACCTCGGAACCATGGACAGCGGCGGCGCCGCCGGCCGATCCAACCGCGCCGGCCGCACGCCCAGCGACCCTCCCGGCCCCCACGCCCTAACCCAAATCAGAAATCAGAATTCAGAAATCAGAAATTACCCCTACGACTCCAACGGCAACATGCTCGTCATCGACGGGATTACGAACATCTGGGACTTCAAGGATCGGCTCGTCCGCGTCGAGAGCGCCGCGATGGTCGCGGATTACGCCTACGATTACACGGATCGCCGCATCACCAAGCACGTCCGCTACAAGTCCCCAGCGACAGGCTCCGGAAATCCGAAATCCGCAACCCTCAGTCCGCAATCGGACATCACGCTTTACATCGACAAGCATTTCGAGGTCCGCCCCGGCAACGAAGCCACGAAGTACATCTGGAATGGCGACACGCGGGTGGCGCGTATCACCACCCACCTCAGCCCGGGACCCAAGGTGCAACGGATGCCCTACGCCAAAGGCTGGAACCTGGCTTCCAGCTTCGGCGGCGACTCGGTCATCCCCGCCCACCCCGATCTCAATCTGACCCTGCGCTGGAATGCCGTCGCCGCAGCCTGGACCCCAGTCCTAATGGGCGAACGACTGGCCGCTGGGAGCGTGCTCTGGCTGCACACGGAAGGCCGAGGGACCCTCGTCCTGCGTGGCGAACCAACCACACTCGGAGACCGCATCCTGAACGGTCGTTCATTCCAAGCTGGATGGGGCGCCCTAACCCTGCCTGTCGCCGATTCCCTGCCCGCGACTGTCGACGCCTGGCTGTGGGACGCCGACGCCCAATCCTGGCGCCCGCGCCTTGCCGGCGTCCCTGAGGATTCCGATCATCCCGCTCGACTCGACGCCGGTGGAGCCTTTTTCGCCAGCAGCCATGATCCCGTTACCCTCCCAGCGCCCGCCCAAGCCTCCACGGTCCGGTTTTACCACCAGGATCATTTGGGGTCGACGAGCGTGGTGACGGATGGGGATGGCAGACTCGTGGAGGAGTCCGCTTATTATGCGTTTGGCCACAAACGGCACACTCACGGTGACGCGCGTCTTCACCAGGCGTTTGCATTTACGCAGCGCGAACAGGACGATGAGACATCCCTAATCGCCTTCGACGAGCGATACTCCGCATCCATACTCGGTAGGTTCCTTTCCTGCGATCCCCTTGCAGTGGATCCGAAAGTTGATGGCGGGCTGAATCCGCAATCGCAGCAAACCTATAGCTATTGCGGTCAACGACCGACCGTCATGCATGATCCAACGGGTTGCAGCGAGGCCCCCGGCCCTTCTACCATGACTGAGTTTGCTGAGGGAGGGGGAAGTAACCCCCCCGGTCTGACCTGCACGGATGTAACCATCAAGGGAGGTGCAGAGTTGGTCCCAGTGACAGGGGGCGATCTAGACTTGGGAGCCGTTAAGGCCAAGAGCAACCTCGCTGAGCTCAAGGGAGACGGCAAAGTAAAAGTCTGTTCGGATGGGACCATCACGCCGATTTCGTTCAAAGGCAGAATCGAAGCCGGTGGGAAGCTGGATCTCGAACTTGGGGCGGCCAAGTTTTCTCTTACATTGCTCCGGCCCTTCGGGGAGGTGAAGTACACGGCGAATACCAAAGCCGTGAGTGCCGACTATGGATTCACGTTATTCAAGTTGGGCTACGGTTCCAAGCTTCCCCTCGGTTCGGATATCAAGTTTGGAGCAGGAGCTGACGTCAGCCTGCACAGCGGCAAGGCTACGGTGGTTCCAGGAGAGGTGTGCGTTGGGGCCAGCCCAAGCAAGCCAATTCCCTTGGGCACGACAGGTCTGGGTATCAAGCCCTCCGGAAGCATCTGCTATGGACCATCATATTAGCCCGATGGACCCGCAAAGAGAACCACCAACGTTTATGGAAATAAGAAAATCACTTCCGATAGTGTTGATTGTTGGTTGGACGCTAGCGCACGGCCTCATGGTGGCCCAACCCTCCCCGATCCCCCCCGGCGTCCCTGAGCCTGGCCTCGTGCTTTGGGGCACGGTGGTGAACGCGGCCAACCCGGCGCAGGCGATCCAGATCACCAGCGCGAGTTGGTCGGTCACGGACGGTTCGCGCACCATCGTGTTGTCCGCCAGCAGCCGGCCGGCCGTGCGGATCATCAACCAGGACGGGCAGTCCTATTACGTCGCGGAGGTCCCGTTCGACACGCGCACGTTCGGTAGCCTGGCCCTGGCCGACCCGGCCGCCACGGGGACGCCGTCGTTCGAACTCAAGAGCGCCACGCCGCCCACTTACACGTTCACTCCAACTATCAATGGCGCTCTGGGAACGGTGCGAGCCATCGACGGCGCACCCGCCAGCGGCAACGCCGTCCCTGTCCCCGGCTTCAACAGCGCGCTGCGCGGCAAAGTGGTTCGTGTCGACCTGGCCATCACCGTGATCACCGATCCGTATGAGGATTGGGTCCGCCGCCATTTTGGTAGTCCCACCGATCCGCGCGGAGCCCGGACGGCAGATCCCGATGGGGATGGCTTGAAGAACGGCGACGAGTTCGCCGCCGGAACCAACCCGACGGATCCCGAGTCGGTGCTCAAGCTCCTGACGATTACACCCGATTCGTCGGGCTCAAAAGTCACCCTGGGCTGGCGCAGCGCGGCGAGCATCGCCTATCGGATCGAGTCGGCGGCCTCCGTGCTCGGGCCCTGGACTCAAGTGGGCGATCCCATCTCCGGTGCGGAGGGAGTCACTCAGCGAGACATCCCGTCGACGCCGGGCCAAGCCGAACGGTTCTTCCGGATCCGCGTGTCGCCGTGACAGATGAGCCGCATGCAGCACGCCACAAACCAACCCCTTTCCGTGCTCTCTATGAACCAGCCTCCTCTGCCATGCCCTGTCCTCCGCCGAACGGAGACGCGAGGAAGTCCGTTGTCCATGTCGCCGTTTGATGATTCCCTCGCCCCGCGAGGCACGAGCGGGTCTTCGCCGCGCCGAAGCGGGTTCGGCCCCACAAACGGGGACAGAATGCTCCGAAGTCAGGCTTCGCGCATTGAACCTCGGAACCGGGGCACGAGGTCGAGGGACAAGGGGCGAGGACGAATTCTGCCTTCTGCACTTAACCTTCTGCCTTGGCTCGTGGAGAGCATCGACATCCAACGGTTTGATGCCCATGGGAACCATGAACCGATTCGGCCCCCTCTCCTCGTTCCTCTCCCCGCTCCTTCGTCGCAGGGCGAGGATGTCACGCATGAAAGTGCTCGCGAAGTTAACACGCCCGTCGATTCATCTCGCGTGTATCCCCTCGCCCCGCGAGGCACGAGTGGGGAGAGGGACAGGGAGAGGGGCGACGTCCCCGACTCAGGGTCCCCATGCGCATCCACCCGACGGAGGTCGGGGCTTATCAGGATCTTCCTCTTGCTCAGCCTGGCCGTGGGGCTGTTCACCTTCTCGGCACGCGCCCAGGACCAGCAGACTTTCAACCTCGTGCCCCAGTGGAATCTGATCACCTTCCAGGTTACGCCGGCCAACCCGGAGCCGGCCGTCCTCTTTGGGACCCTGCCGGGCTTCCAGTCGGCCTGGACCTACGACGCACCCTCAGGCGCGTGGTTTCGTTACGTGAAGCCCTCGGGTTCGGCCGCCCAACAGGCCAACGATGCCACCGCCAACACGCTGCTGGCGCTGCCTCCCATCGAACCCGGGCGGGCCTACTGGGTGTTCACCAGCCAGGCCAGCGCGTGGACGGTGCGCGGGGCGCTTCCCCTGGGTCCGGTTTTTCCCTCCCTGAATCTCGTCACGGGCTGGAACCTGTTCGGAGTCCCTGTCGGGGCCACCACCGTATCCAACGCCGAACCGGTGAGCCTCCTGGCCGTGCTGACCGCCGCCGGCTTCGACTACGACACCTTGCTCACCTGGGAGAACCAGACCTACCGCAAGATGTTCCGCCCCAAAGGCACCGAGGAACAGTTGGCGACCAATATCCTGGCCGGCCTGCCGCCGGACCAACCGTTCCCCAACTTCGATCTCCAGCGCGACTTGGGCCGGGGCTACTGGATCCGGGTCACCGAGCCCGCCGTCCTGCGCCCGCGCCTCCTCGTCACCGTCCGGCCCGACATGGATGCCGAGCCCACGAACAACTTCCCATCCAAAGAGGACATCAACGTCTCGGGAGCCAAATCGAAGGCCGAATTCAAGAGCATCGACGCCCAAGATGTGATCCGGTTCTTCCCAGGCGAGGACGTGCAAACGGTGGGCATCGCCAACGTCGGCGATGGCCAGGGCAACGGAGGCGGCATCCTCATTTGGCGCGCCGACTGGGAACCCGTGAGCGATCCGCAGACTCCCGAGCCTTGGGTCCGTCTGTTCACGTCGCCGGCGCAGAAGGAACGGCGCGATGAACAGGGCCGCCTGGTCGAGGCTTACACGTCCTTGCAGGGCGTCACCACGCTCGAGAACGATCAGATCTACCTGCGCCTGGATCGGCGCAACCTCGGGCGCGGAACCCACGAAGGCCGCCTCGTCCTCCGCACCAGCGTCGGCGACAAGACCTACCGCGTCCTGGCCGACGTCTCCGGCCTGGAAGGCGACTTCAAAGGCTACGCGGTCATCCAATCCGTCAATGGCAAACGCAACCCCATCCCGGACATCGACCTGGCACTGAGCTTCTACGAAGACCAGAAAACCACCGGCCTCCTACGCGGCGTCATGGACAGCTCGATCGCCCTGCTCTGGCCCGTGGATGTCCCGCTGGTCGGTTATCGGCTGGCCGACGAGGGCAACCAGTTCTTGCTGCGCGGTTCTTTCGTGCTGCCGCCAGGTGACCAGAACGGCGAGCCTTTCGATCGTTGGGACCAGAACGACTCCACGGCTGGAGAGGACGTGGACTGGCTGAACGACGGCAAAATGGACACCCGCAATCCGTTTCCTTTCCCGATCCAGCGCACGCTCCTCATGGAAGGCGCTCTCGTGAAAGCCAACCCCAGCGAGGGCTACGTGCTCGAAGGGAAATACACCGAGGTCGTCCACGGCATGTCTCGTTACCCCATCGAACTGATCGGGACCTTCCGCCTCGAACGTTCCGCTGCGCGGCCCTTCGCCACCCGGCGCCAGACTGCCAACGACTCCGGCATCGATCCTGTCCTCGTCAAACGGAGCACCACGCCGTTGACGATTCCGGCGGGAGGCACTCGTGAGGGCTCGGTCCCGGTGCTCACTGAAATGGAGCTGCAATCGCTCCAGGTCTCCGTCGGTTTCGCCACCCCGCTCCCTCACACCAGCCTGCTCATCAAGCTGGTGGCGCCCCGCAGCTTGGGGGTGGAGCTTGTCCTCTACGACGGCCGGTCGCCCGGCCAGGCCATCCATCCGCGTCTCCTGGAGGCGGTCACGTTCCCCACCGAGCGCCCGACAGAAAGCGATTTCGCCGCCTTCGTCCGCGCGGTCCAGGCCACGCGCACCGAGGCCGGCCGCGCCTGGAAACTGGTCATTGAAAACACGGGCGGCGCCCCCGTCACCCTGGCCAACTGGAGCCTTCGCCTCGAAGGACAGCCGGTTACGGATGTGTCGGGCGTGGTCAAGTCCGACGGTTTGCCCGTGCCCGGAGCCCGGGTGGCGTTGGATGGCTTGCCGTTCAATCTGGTTTCGGGCCTCACCGATGCCGAGGGTCGATTCACGCTCAACCGCGTTCCCCTCCTGCCGCTCAATCTCATCGCTTACCGCCCCGGCTACCTGGCCGAGAATCGCCTGCAACCGGGCCTCGCCGACCGGTTCCTGCGTCCTTTCCAAACGCTGCCGGGCGCGGATTTCACCTCCCGCGAGCAACAGTTGATCGCGCGGTTCAATCCCTTGGCCGGCGCTCCGGTGGCCGCCGCCGGCGTTCCCGGATTCCAGGCCGGCACCTCCGACCTGCCGTTCGAACTCAACGTGGCACCGGCCCTGGCCGGGCCGCCGCAAATGGTCGTCGGCCCCACGACCGCGATGGTCGGCGCCGACGTCGAGTTCATGGCGGTCAACCCAGCCGGTTCGGTCTTCTGGGTCTTCGGGGATGGCATTGAAGATTCCAACCCGGTTGCCGCACATCGCTACGCCCAGCCTGGAGTCTATGTCGCACGCATGTTCTCCCCGGCCGATTCGTCGACGCCCCAAGCCGAACAGATGATCGTCGTGCTGCCTGCCCCGGGCCATGCCCCGCCCCGGCCGGCGGACCTCGGTGGAGAACCGACCGGGCTCAATCCGGTCACCCGTAATGCCCCCTACACCGCCTACGTCTTCCAACCCTTCGCCAGCGCCGCTGGAGCCATCCCCGCCCAACGCGTGGGTTTGGATCCGGCCACCGGTGCGGACCGCTACCTTAGCCAGTTGGCTCCCAAGGACACCTTCGGACCCGGAGAAACCAACCAATACGGCGCTGCCTTCGTCTCGCTGACCACCTTGCAGCACGCCTACGCGGCCTCGATGGACATCGACCTCGCCCCCAGGGCTCCCGTCGGCCAAAGCGCGTCCTTCGAGGCGGACAAGTACGAGGCGTTCCCCGGCCCGGAGCAGGTGCTCAACACCAATTCGCTCGGCTTCCGGGTGGAGGACTTCAACTACGCCCTGCTGGCCGCGGACTGGATCAATACTCGCACGTTGCGCGAGGTGGTGCCGGGGGGGCAACGCGAGCCTGAGTACGAACAGGACGCCGAAAGTGGTCTGATCGTCTGGGGTAACTCCCAGGCTACGCCTGCGGTAAACTACGCCACGCAGATCTACCAGGCCCGGGACGGGGCCAATTTCTCCCCGGCCGTGGATGACTCTACGTTTCATGCCCACCGGGGCGAAACCCAGGCGGCGGATCAACCGTCCCATCCCATCATCGCGCATTACCAGGTCGCCTGCGCCATCGGGAACATGATCCTGGCTGGCCCCAGCCTCGGCGCCTCCGTGCAAGTCGCCAAAGCTCGCCGGGCCGACATCGATGATCCCCTGGCGCCCGCCCTCGTCGCGGCCCCGCCCGGCGTGAGCCGCAATCTCTACTTCCAACTCCACACCGGATCCCTCGTCGAGCCATGAACGCCTACCGTTCGATCTCAACCCGCTCATCACCCCGCTCGGCGGCGTCCACCCCGCTCGCAGGGATTGCCAGGACCCACATGAGCCAACTTGCCGCCATGTTTCGCGCTCGCTTTCGAGCCCGGTTCTTTCCTGGACCGTCCATCGGCCAGAAGCCTTCTTCCTCCCCAATTCCCATTTCCATGACTCCCTCTCTCCCGCCACAAGCGGGGGAGAGGGACGGGGAGAGGGGGCCGTTCAAAAGGAAATCAAAGATAAACGTCGGTTTCGCCCGAGCGGGATTCTGGTGGCGCAGCCCCGCCTCCCCGAATCACGTCCTCCCAGCGGTTCGCGCGCTGCTGCTCGGGTTCGCCTTGCTCGGGATGCTCTTGCCTGCACAAGCCGACGACCTGGACGACGCCTTCGCCAAACTCGTGGAGGGCCGCGCCTACCTCAAGAACTTCCCCAAACAAGAGACCCGGCGCGGCCTGGTCGAGGATTTCGTCGGCACTGGCGGCCATTCTCCCAACCGCCCTGTGCTGCAGGACGCAGTCCAGCGCGCGGTGGCCATTCGAAAAGCAGAACCGCCGGAACCGGCCTCCTTTCCCAGTGGACAGCCGCCCCGATCGATCCTGGCCAAGGTGATCGCCTGGGAAGCCTTGGAGGCCGAAGCGACCGGCTACCTTTACGCCGGGAATCGTGACCTGCTGGACGCCATCCGCGTCGCCTACCCGGAGCGCCCCGGCGATCCGGTCGACACGCGTGACATGCCGAAGGAGGAAAAGACAGCGTTTGGACTCGAGTTCCAGAAGCCATTGGCCTACGCCCGGCTCTACTTCCTGCAGCCCATCAAGGATATCCTGAGTTACGTAGCGGCGGATCCCACAGGAGCCTTGCGGGCTGGAGGCTCCATCAATAGCGCCTTGCCGCACTACGTCACCTTTGATGAGGAGCGCGACGCAGTGCTGCCCTTCCCGCGCTTCGATGACCCGAATTTCGGCGGCCCGGCGATACAGGATGGCGAAGCCGCGCAATCCGTAGCCTACCTCTATGGCAGCGCCCTGGAGCGGTACGGCATGGCGGCGGTGTCTTACGCCGATCAGCTCTGGCGCTCCGCTTACGCAGGACCGGGTGCCGGGTCCAAACGGACCGAGTCGGAGAAAACTCAGATGTTGGTCCGGGCGGACGAGATGCTCCGGCAGGATGTCCACGCCCAGTTCCTCGCCGCGCTGCCCGTGGCGGCGTCGCTGGACGATGGTGCCGGCGGGAGTGTCAACGAATACCAGCAAGCCAAGATTACCCAGGCTCGCATCAGCGTCACCGATGCGCTCCGCTTGCGTGAACAGATTCTCTCGGGCGAGAAACCCACGCAGACAGCTCTCGTCAGCGCCTGGGACCTCGCCTCTATCGGGCAACAGATCGGCCGATGTCGGGATGCCCACGATGCGGCTGTGAACAAGTGGAGTGGCTCGCCACCGGAGGGATCGGTCACTTATGCAATTGCGCGGAGTGAGCAGGCGCAGGAGCACGACGCAAACAATGAGATTACCTTGCGGAACTCCCTTGAATCCCAATTGGTCGAGATTACGGGAATTGACCCGAGTGAACACGGAGGCCTGCAGACAGAGCCGCAAAGGAATGAGTACTTGGCGGCAATCGAAGAGAAGTTCCTTGCTTCGTTAGCAGCCCAGGATCCCAACGACCCTCGACTGCGTGACGGAAGTCAGATGTCGCTTCCAGCCTTGCGGATCATCCAGGCGACGCGCGAAGCGCTCGCCAAAAAGGCTCAGATCGATGCATTCCCACAAAGGGTTCAGGTGGAGCTGTCCAGGAATGCCGATGTCGCCTCGACGGTAGTGATAAATGGCGTCGAAATCGACACGCTTGATGCGTTTACCGCATTGGCCAATTCAGTCAAAATCGCGGTGAATTTCGTTACGGGACCTACCGTGGAATACAATCCTCTGTGGTCGGTGGTTGCGGGACTGCAGCAGGAGAAGGCGAATGTAGTTAGGACTCAGGAAATCACTGTCAACAGCATCAATAGCGAGGCAAACATCAAGAACCTCCTCATCGAGCAACAGGTTGCCATTGCTGAGTTGCCAGTCATCGCGCTTACTGCCGACATCGCCTCCGCCGAGCTCCGCTCTTTGTTCGCGAAGGCTAATCGGCTGGTAGAAGACCACGCCTTCTATCGGGAAGTCACTGGGAGCCTTTGGTATAGGGACCCTTCGCTGCCTTTCAAGCTCGAGAAGGCGGAAGAGGAATACCGATTGCTGATGCATGAGTATCGGATCGAGCTTTACAGGCTCGCGCGCATGCTGGAGGCGGCGTGGACGGAACGGTTTCAAAACCCGGTCAAGAAGGCCGGCGGAACAACAGTGCCATTGAACAACGGTTCCTTCGATGGTTTCACCGAAGCGGAGAGCGTCTTCGCCGTCTTCAACCACGAACACGGAAAAAACTTCTTCGACGCCCTGAAAGCGTGGGATGTCAGGCTGCGTGAAAGCGACTACCGCGGCCCGGCCAGTCTCGTGAAGTGGGACGCCAACTCCTTCTCCGGCCAACCGATCAGCCTGCGCCGCGACATCTACAAATTCATCGATTACCGGTACGACTTCGATGCGAATACCTACGCGCCGGACGAGGCGCTGCGCCGGCAGAGCATTCAGCAGTTCCGAGCGCTTCTCCTGGACAAGGCCAACCGCGACGAGGCCAACCGCGGCGGCTTGAGCCGGCTGCGCCTCGATTTCCCGCTCACCTACGGGCAGGCCCGGGTCATTTTGGGGCAGGCCAACATCGTGCCCATCGTGCAGCAGAACCGACCCGGGGGTGGCCTCGACCAGTTCTGGAATCACCGCGTCAGCCAGATCGGCGTCAAGATCGTGGGCAAGAACGTGTTCGCCGCCGGAGCGACGGTGCCGGTGTCGTTCGAACTCTTTGGCAATGTGGATCGCATTGGGTTCTTCCCAGACAGCCTTTACACCTCATCGCGCGTCATCACGTCGTTCCCCGTTCCCCTTTACCAGCGCGATCCCGACAAGCGCCTGGTGGGTGAGCCATTCTTCGGGACCGGCATTGGGATTCCGGCCGCCATTGGCTCCACCGCCGTGCCGATGAACGAGGTCACCGGTTGGCCGCTCTTCTGCGACAACATCGTCCTGCGCATCGGCGCGCAGGGCACGATGCGCCTCGAGAACATCGAGGACATCGAACTCTACCTCAAAATGGAGGTCGGCTCGCCGCCACCCATCCCGGCCGGAGTGTGGTGAACCGGACACGATCCTCAATTGACATGAAACCAAACCTGCTCAAACACATTTTCCCTTGGGGCCTGCTCGTCCTGGGCCTGACCCTGTCCGACGCCGTCTCCGCCGCCACCCGCCTGCTGCCCTTCCAAGGTAAGCTCACCGACGCGACCGGCCGCGCGGTCGCTGACGGCGCCAAGGTGGTTCAATTCAAGATCTACAACGCCCCCATCGGCGGCCAATCGGTCTGGGCCGGTGAAGTGCAGAAACTGACCGTCAACAGCGGCCTGGTCAGCACGATGCTGGGCTCGAAAGCCAGCCTCCAGGGTGTGGATTTCAACCAGGAGCTCTACCTGGAACTAACCATCGACGCCAACGGCGACGACCAGATCACTTCCGCCGACCCGCCGCTCCTCCCCCGCCAGTCCATCGTGCCTGCGGTTTTCGCGCTGGAGTCGGGGCATGCCAAGGTGAGCGATTTGGCGACCAACAGCCTGCAACTGGCGGGCGGCACTTGGTCGGATCTCCTGACGAGCAACGATCCCAGGACCGGCCTGTTGTCCGGGAACCGGCTCGTCCCCGGCAGCATCCAGGCCACGCACCTCTCAACCAGCATCGAGTTTCGCGATCCGAGGACGGTGGCGTTGGTCCAAGGGGTGTTGCGCACGTTGCCGGGGGTGATCGACCGGCAACTGCAGGGATCGCTCGCCGATGGCGGAGTTCAGATCCGGGCCGATCTCGAACTGCTGCGTGGCCTCGCCGGGGATCAGTGGGCCGGCGAGCCCTACCGGAAGTACCGCGACCTGCTGGCACTCGTGGAAGGCGGCCTGGGACAAATCCCACCCAATGGGATGGCTTTCATTCCGGGAGGACCATTCGAGATGGGGAACGCGTTTCCGAATGAAGGCCTTGCCCGGGAGCGCCCAGTTCATCCTGTCGTCCTCAGCCCCTACTTCATTGATAAGACCGAGGTAACCCTTGAGTTGTGGGAGCAGGTGAGGGTGTGGGCCATTGCTCACGGATACTCGGATCAAATGCAGGTGCGAACCCCGGATGGTCGGAGTCCGCAGCAGCCTACCTTTAGCATTACGTGGTTCAATGCTCTGATTTGGTGTAACGCACGTTCGGAACGCGAAGGATTGACCCCGGTCTACTATCTCGATGAGTCCTTCACGCAAGTCTATCGGGGACCTGCTGCAGTGCCGCTAACAGCGGCACAGGTTCGCTGGAGCGCCAACGGTTACCGTTTGCCTACAGAAGCCGAGTGGGAGAAGGCGGCCCGGGGCGGTCAACCCGGGCTGCGATACCCATGGGGGAATGTCTTGACGGCAGCGAATGCCAACTACCTGGGCAGCGGCGACCCCTACGAGGGACAACCTGTCGTCGCATCAACGCCGGTTGGTTCATACGCGCCAAACGCTTTTGGGCTCTTCGACATGGCTGGGAATGTCTGGGAGTGGTGTTGGGATGCTCTTTCGGAAGACGTCTATGCCCAGCACCTCGCCGAGTCGAATGTCACGGGTCTCCCGGTCGCAAACCCCAAGGGTGTTCCGATAATCGGGGATCCTATTCGCGTTGTTCGCGGTGGAGGATTCACTGATGGTCCGGAGATCGACGGGTTTGACCTGAGGGTGGCTGGAAGAAACTATAACAATCCGCACATACCTTCGGGTGCCTACTCTACTGGCTTCCGTTGCGTGCGGAGCATCCCATGACTCCTCTGCGGAAAGATCCTTCCAGTCCCATTTTGTCCGCAGCTTCGTGGCTTAACCAACGTCTCCAGACCAACCCACACATGACCCCCTTGACAAAGAGTGCTCGAACCATGGCAAACCGGTTAGCAGGACCAGGGCGGCTTGGCGCGGCACTTCTCATCCTCTTCGCTGGCAGTTTCGAGATGGCCGCCGCCGCCCGCCTGCTGCCTTTCCAGGGCAAGTTGACCGACGCGACCGGCCGGGCGGTGGCCGACGGCGCCAAGGTCGTTCAATTCAAGATCTACAACGCCCCCATCGGCGGCCAATCGGTCTGGGCCGGTGAAGTGCAGAAACTCACGGTCAACAGCGGCCTGGTCAGCACAATGCTGGGCTCGAAAGCCAGCCTTCAGGGCGTGGATTTCAACCATGAGCTCTACCTGGAACTCACCATCGACGCCAACGGCGACGACCAGATCACCTCTGCCGATCCGCCGCTCTTGCCCCGCCAGTCCATCGTGCCTGCTGTGTTCGCACTCGATGCCGGCCGGGCGGCTGTGAGCACGGTGGCGTTGGACAGCCAGAAGCTGGCTGGACGGGACTGGAGCAGCCTGTTGGTGTCCGGCAACGACCCGGAAACCGGTCAACTGCGCGGCGACAAGATCGCGCCCGGATCTGTGCCGTTGGCCAGCCTGCATCCCGATGTCCAGGGTTCCCTCAGCGCCACCCTGGTGCAGGGAATGGTGGTCCCCGGCTTTACCGCCGCCGAAGCGGTGCAAAGCCGGGATGCGCTCGCCTATCTGCGGGACGGGAGCATTCCGCCGCGGCTGGTGCCCGCTTCGTCCACCAACATCGCGCGGTCGGCCTTCTTTGGCTTTGCGACCGGACCCGCCCCCGCCGGCTCGCCGGTCGGCGCGCATCAATTCGGTCCCCTGGGTGGATTCACCGGCTTGCTGCCGGGGCGCAGTTATCACCTCGGTGAAGGGCCCGGTCGCATTACCCACGAGTATCCTCTGGCCGGTCGGGTCTACGTGGGCCATGCCATGTCGGACACGGTCCTCTTCGTCGATCCCTTCGGTCTGTCCAAGGCATGGGCGACATCGGGCAATTACTGGGGCAACCGGTCCGACGGCAGCCTGGAAACCAGTGGCGATGTCTCCTTCGCCGCCACCCTGGACGGCCCTGTGGTGGTCAAGCAATTCGACCGCCTTTGGATCAAGGCCGGCCACAAAGTGACGACTGACAGTCGCTGCCGTGGGTTGGTCATTTACGTCGATGGAGACGCCATCATCGACGGAACCCTGACCATGACCGCGCGAGGGGCCAACGTGAATCCGACCCTGCCCGATTCGATCGCGCCCACGGGCATTCGCCTGATCCGCTTCA
>CAZVRY010000125.1:0-19815 GCA_964629545.1 uncultured Verrucomicrobiota bacterium
GTTATTGTCGTTCATACGGATGTCTGGCTTTCTTTGGTTTGGGGTTAATGGATGGGTTTCCCTGAAGAGTCGAACCAGCGGCCCGTATCGAGCAGGCAGCAGGCTTCCTCCGGGAACTTGGCCTTGACCTTCTTTTGGTAGGCCACGGCCTCTTTCTTGGTTTCAAAGGAGCGGTCGAAAAACCCCTCCTGGGCGGCCCCGTCGGGTGGCATGACCCGCCACCGGAACTGATTCCGGTAACGGATCGGTCCGCGCACGAGAGGCGGGGCCTCAATGGTGATGGTCATAGATTCCTGAATGAAGAAGCCGGGCACGCCCTGTCGCGTGCCCAGCGGGTTGGGGTTTGGAGAGGCGACAGGACCTCCTAAAAGGGCACGGGGGGGAAGATCCACGCCGTGCTTGGCTCCTCCCACGCGGAGTGCGCGGGAGAGGACTGGGGACTCAGGAGAGGTATCCTGCCTCTCGAAGTGAGAAGTGCCGGTCGGCGCCGACGATGACGTGGTCGAGCAACTCGATTTTCACGAGTTGACCGGCCCGCAGCAGGTCACGCGTCACCTTGATGTCCGCTTCCGAGGGGGTGGGATCTCCGCTGGGGTGATTGTGCATCATCAGAATGGCCGACACTCCGCCCGCGATGATCGCCAGGCGGAACACTTCTCGTGGGTGCACGAGGATGGTGTCCAACGTTCCGATGCTGACCAAGTGATGCCCTTTGACCCGCCGTCGGGTGTTCAAAAGCAGCACCACCAGGCACTCGCAATCGGGATTGAAGTAGAGGCCCGTGGCGATATGCAGGCGCCAATACTCTGCCGCCTGGACGGGGGTGTCGCACAGCGCCAGAGATTCCGGCACCGGACACTCCCGCAAAGCCACGACCTTGAATTCGCGGGGAACACGCTTGCTCATGGTGCCTCCCCTCGAATCAGCGCCATCAACTGACCCGGTGGAACCAGGTCTGGCTGAGGCGTTTCCTCCGGCAAATGAACGGCCGACACCCGAAGATGCCGGGACAGCCGTTGCCGTGCTTCCAAAGCCCCCCGTCGTCCTGCCTCGTCTGCATCGAACAAGACCACGACGCCGTGCGGTGCCATACTGGCGATTCGGTGTTCCTGGGCTTCTGAGAGCATGCTTCCCATCAGGGAAACCACCCGCCGATACCCAGCCTGCCAGATCGCCATGCAACCGAAGAACCCCTCCACCACGACCAGCGGTTCAGTCCCGGCCGGCGCGCGGTGTTGGTTGAAGAGTTCCAGCGACTTTCGAAACCCCCTCGGCAACCGGTATTTGGGTTCGCCCGCAAGAGGTTCACCGGGCCAGCGACCCGCGTAGGCCACAAGCCTCCCGTCCTGGTCATGGATCGGGATCGCAATCCACCCGCGCAGACTTCCGTACTGGCACCATCCGAGCTCGAAGGTCCGGATCGTCTCGGCAGAAAGTCCTCGCTGGGTCAGGTAGGGGTGTTCCGGGTCAAGGCCGCGCAGCGTGAACCCCAGCGCCGAGTTGCACACGACGCGAACCCGCTCCGGACGTTCCCGATGCTGATGCTCAGGCCGGCCATTCCCTCCTTGCACCTGGAACCAGTCCTGGATGAGCAAACCGGCTTCCCGGACTCCGACCCGCTCCATTCGGCTGACGAAGTCCACGATGCTGCCTCCAGCCTGGCAATCGCCAAAGCAGATCCAGCAGTTGTTCGCCAGGTTGACCCGAAACTGCGTGGGATTGTGACCTTGATGCAGCGGGCAGACTCCACTCAAGTTCTCCCCGCTCCGACGCAAACGCACCAGAAGCCCGTAGCGATCCAGCACCTGGCTGATCGAGACGGTCTCCTTGAGCGTGTTGAAGCCGACAAACCGGCATTCTGTGATCATGGTAATTCCCTGTAGAAAAAGCGAAAGGAGAGCCCCTTGAGGAACTCTCCTATCACAAGACGTGTCTTGGGAGGCCTGGCTACGCGCGAACCACGTTCAGGCTGCGATTGAAAACGACGACCTCGGCACTGCCGCGACGATCCCCGTTTCCATTGCTCCAGGAAGACACACGACCCTGGAACTCCACCCGCACGCCTTCCTGGGACAGCAAAGTCTCCAGGTCGGCGGACGGGTTGAACAAAACGCAAGGGACGAGATTGACCCGTTCCTTGCTCTCGCTGTCATCCTGACCGTCCCGAGTCTCAACCCCAAAGCGCAGGATCTTGCGATCCGTGCCCTTTGAAGTGACCGGTCCAATCAGACGCCCAGCTACCACACACACGTTCATACACTTCCTTTCTGATGATTGCCAAAACCAGTTCTGACTTGGGCCGACAGCGCGTGCTATCGAAACAACCCAAGGCGGTAAACCGATGCTGACAAAGTCTTTCGAAAACAAACTGCTGAGGCTGGCCGCTCGTGAAAACGAAACGGCCAGATCAGGACTGCCTCAAAAGGTCAGTCCTGCAGTTCGCTTTGATGGGATGAAGAGGAATCGTGGATGAAGTAGCGGTAGGAACGGATCAGGTGATCAAGCTTCTGGTCCATTTCGTGGAGCCGATGCCGAAGCTCGCGGGCCAAAGCCAGGAACTGCTTGCGTTCAGGCCGAGGGGAAAGTCGTTTGCGTGCTCTGCGGGATTTGCGTGCCATGATAAAATCCCATGGCCCGGTGGCTTAATAAACCTTGTGTGCGGAAGGATCGGAGGAGCGATGCCGTCCCGACCCTGGGAAACTGTTCACTGTTCCCGGCCTGGTCGACTACCTCGCCAACTGCACCGTGAACAGGAACTCCGAACCAGCCTTCCTGGGAACTTCCTCGGCCGTACACCGCAAGTTCACACTTGTGACGCTCGGGTTCCTAGGCGTTCCGGCTGGAACTGTGCAATTGGCTTCGCAGGCCGAACCACCACAAAGATAAAAGTCCCTATTCGGGAACACGCTGGCTGCGGGGACTTGTCGGCGCTTTTGGAGCTCGAAAATGAAGCCTGGGGCCTTTCCTCCCTCGAAATTCGAGAACAAGGGCCATTCGAGCAATCTCGCTTCGCTTGTCGACACCCATTCACCGAGGCCGACCACGGTATTCACGAGAGAGGAACAGAAGCGGAGTTTGTGGGCATCGATGTAATCCAGCAGGGAAAGTCGATTGATGAGAACATAGCGCGACACACCGAAGGAGCCGCAGAGAGTGTGGAGATCCTGGGCGCTGATCCCAGTGCTGTCGTCAACAAATATACGTCTCAATAGCCTCTCGGGAAGGAGGAGAAGCGGTGAGAGACCCTCCGTGTCTTGTTCAATCGACGCAACAAACGCAGCTCGACTGGTGGACGCATTTGCGCGTTTCGGGGATGCGACTCCGAACTCAGTCGGCCGAAACGCCAAAGTGTGGGCCAGTTCATGGGCGATCGTGTTTCTGAGCCGCACCGGCAACGGCGAGCCGCTCGTTTCTGTTGCCAGATCTTCCCTGGCAATCGGGAAAGTGTCACGATCCAGCAGCAGGCACCAACCGACATCGGTTTGGCCTCCATGATCGCGCAGCCCAGTATTTGATGTGGCTATCATCGCTTCGACGAGCAGTGGCCTTATCACCAGACTCACGCGGAACCACTTAAGCAAACTCCTAATGGCGACAAAGTCGTCGACGTCAGCCACCTCGTCAGCGACCTGAATACACCGAGTTGCAAGGTGCCGAAACGGGCCCGAACGGCGGATCATTCGACTTCCTCAGCTCCCACTGTCTGCTCGATCCGCCTCAGTTTGGCTTCCGTGAAGACTTCGTTCCCCCGGTTGAAATGAGGCTTAATACTCCCTGACGTGCTCAGATCGTAAACTTCGAGTTGCTTTAGGATCTCGAAGCGCCCCTCAGGAGACCGCCCTTCGTTGCGTACGATAAAATCGCGATAGTGCGGCCGGATGACTCTCCCCTCCTCAGAGGGAATGTACTGCAGAAACACGCGTCGACAACCTTCTCGGAATGCTTCTTTCGAGGCCCGGCCAATCTGCGGCGTAGGCAGAATCGGTTGGGAGTTCGAGCATGCGATAGGTTCCATCGCATCCTCGTGGTCACCGAAGATGGAGTCATAGGCGTAAGGATTCTGAAGCAGCTTGAAATAGGCTCTTTTCTGTTCATCTGTGACGACTGTTGGTTGTGGATCCTCGAGATCGCCCTCAATTGACAGTCTGGCGTAAGGGTTCTGCAGAAGCTTGATGTAAGCTTCGGCAGCCACAGAAACCGGGTGCCTTGTGCTCATTGCAGCCCAACTCTAGACTAGGGATCGAAGACCAGCAAGTCCCAGCAGTGCCGCT
Organism: uncultured Verrucomicrobiota bacterium; assembly: GCA_964629545.1. Classification (GTDB taxonomy): domain Bacteria; phylum Verrucomicrobiota; class Verrucomicrobiia; order Limisphaerales; family CAZVRY01; genus CAZVRY01. The sequence continues at coordinate 4,272 of CAZVRY010000125.1, forward strand.
ACGGAGCCCCGCGCGATTTGTTTCTGTGAACTCTGGACCACCAATCCTCCGGGGCACCCGGCGCCGAGCAGTGGCCGCGGAGCACGCAAGATAAACATGCCCGGTCTGGGGCAGGCTCACCGGTTGGGAAATGCCGCAAAGTGAATTGCCGAGTGTTTCCGAGAACCGGAGATCAGCGTACTGCCGATTTTGGTTCGATGCGGGCGTGACGTCATGCGCCGAGTCCAGTTTCTCCCGATTTGGCGGGGATGCACCCTCCCGCGTCGGTGGTATGTGCGTAACCGGCCAGACCTCTGGGAATTGGCTCGCCTCAGGCGATGCATCCTGAGATTCTGCTGCTCATAGCCGACAGCCACGCCGCATAGGACAGGCCGGCGGGGTGTTGGGAGGCCATCGATGCCGGAGAAACACTGGAAATCCATCGGCGAGACTCGCTTTCCGTGGGAGCGGGAGGCCTTGGATTTTGTCTTCGCCCGGTTTCCGGCCCAGGACAATTACCTCGCCTGGTCGCTGTTCGAGTTCGTGGCGGATGACGGCTCGATCAACGAGGTCGACTTGCTGGTGGTCTGTCCGCAGGGCGCCTTCCTCATTGAGATCAAGAGTCGGCCAGGCGTGGTGCGGGGGGACCAGAGCACGTGGACCTGGGAACACGAAAGCCGCCGCCATACCGAGGACAATCCGGTTCTGCTCGCGAATCGGAAATGCAAACGGCTGAAAGGTCTGCTGGCCCGGCAACGGGCCTTCCGGAGCCTGGAAGTTCCTTTCATCGAGCCCGTTGTCTTCCTTTCCCATTCCCAGGTCCGGTGCCAACTGGACGGCTCCGCCGCCAACTACGTCGCGCTGCGCGACCTCGAACCTGAAGGCGGGAAGCCAGGCCGACCAGGCATCATGGGCGTTATCCGCCGTCGCGAGGGAGCGGGTCTCAAGCAGTTCGAGTCGCCGCCCCTGAATCGGCCGGTGATTCGTGCTCTGGCGCAGGCGATGGAACAGGCCGGATTCCGGCCGACCCAACAGTCGCGGCGGGTGGGGGACTTCACCCTCCAACGGCTTCTCTTCGAGAGTTCCACCGGTTCTTTCCAGGACTGGCTGGCTCGTCACGTTTCCTACGAAAACACCACCCGACGCGCCCGGATCTATATGGTCAGCCGCCAGGCCACCCTCGAGGATCGCCAAATCCTGCGCTCGGCGGCGGAGCGGGAGTTCAAGGTCCTGGAGCGTCTCGACCATCCAGGCGTGGTTCGCGCCGACGTGCCGACCGAGTGCGAATACGGCCCGGTCCTTTTCCTTCGCACGGACCCGGCGGCGCAGCGGCTCGACCACTTCCTCCAAGCACAAGGCGCTTCCCTCTCCGTGGATCATCGGCTCGACATCCTGCGCCAGGTTGCCGACGTGGTCCGCTACGCCCACGGCAAGCGCGTGATCCACCGCAGCCTTTCGCCTCAATCCATCTTGGTGAAGCCTGATGCCCGAGGGAGTCTCGCAGTGCAAGTCTTCAACTGGCAGACCGGTATTCGGCTCCCGGGCGGTTCCACAGCCGACGGCACGCGCGTTTCCGCGACACTGCACGCGGGTCAACTGCTTGAAGACGCTTCCCTCGTGTTCCTGGCCCCCGAGGCGTTGAACGGCGGCGCCGACGGCGGTCCAGAGCTGGATATTTTCTCCCTCGGCGCGCTCGCCTACCTGCTTTTCACCGGCAAGTCCCCGGCCACCTCGCAGGCGGAGCTGCAGGAGAAACTCCGTCAGCCCGGCGGCTTGAACGTGCGGGAAACGCTCGACGGTGCGGTGGATGCCTTGAAGGACCTCGTCACGTTCAGCGCCAATGCCGATGTCAGCCTCCGCTACGACATCGAGGACTTTCTGGCCCGACTCGACGACATGGAGGACGAACTGACCCTTCCCGCGGCCGACTGGGTCAACCCCCTCGCGGCCGCCAAGGGCGACCGACTCCAAGGCGGATTCTCGGTCGTCAAGAAGCTCGGCGGCGGGGCGGTCGCGGTCGTGCTGCTGGTGGAAAGCGAAGGCGAACAATGGGTGCTCAAGGTGGCCCGGAAGCCGGACTACAACTCCCGCCTCAAGAGCGAATACGAAACTCTGAAACGCCTGCGCTGGCCGACGATCATCAGCGCCGACGATTTGCTCCAGTTCGACGACCTGACCGGCTTCACCATGGAGCCGGCGGGTGACGCCACGCTGGCGCATCAGTTGCGCGAGGAAGGTCCGCTCGACCTCACCCTACTCCAGCAGTTTGGCGAGGACCTGCTCCGCGCCATCGAGTATCTCGACAAAGAAGGCATCGCCCACCGCGACATCAAACCCGACAACATCGGGATCCGCGTGCCCCGCGCCCGGAAGCGCAAAGAGCTTTGCCTGTTCGATTTCTCCCTCGCCGGCACGCCACCGGAGAACATCAACGTCGGCACGATCCCCTACCTCGATCCCTTTCTCAGCAACCGTAAGGTGAAGCGCTGGGACGTCAGCTCCGAGTGCTTCTCCGCCGCCCTCACCCTGCACGAGATGGCCACCGGCGTGCTGCCGCGCTGGGGCGACGGTCGCAGCCTCGCCAACCTCATCCCGGACGAGGTCGCTATCCGCCCCGAGCTGTTTCCGGCCGACCTGCGGGACCGTTTCAAGGCCTTCTTCGAGAAGGCGCTGCGACGCGAATACACCGAGCGGTTCGATAATCCGACCCAAATGCTCGAAGCGTGGCGCGCTATCTTCGTCACGATCGACCATCCCGCCACCATGGGCACGGCGGATGCGCCCTTTGTCCTCGATGACCAGATGGCGATCGGCGAAGGCACCCAGCTCATTCTGCTGGGCCTGAGCACACGCCTGAGCAACGCCCTCGACCGTCTCAACATCCACACCGTCGGCGAACTGCTCCGCTTTCCGCTCCAACAACTTTACCGCCTGCGAGGCGTTGGCCATAAGACCCGGCGCGAGCTGGCTCGCCTGTTCAAGGAACTCCGCCAACGTTGCCCGCAGGTTGAAGTGCTCCTCGGCGAAAAGCCCACGGAAGCCGAGGATCTAGCCGGGTTGACGCCCTCCGGCAACCTCGAGAGGACCGCCCGTCTCGTGGCCACCGCCGGACGCGGATCTCGGCCCACCGCTGAGCAAGACATCCTGCACCGTTTCCTAGGGTGGGTGCGCGACGAACAACAGCCACCCACCGCTTGGGCGAGCCAGACCGAGCTCGCGTCGTCTTTCAGCGTCACCCGGCAACGGGTCGGTCAAGCGCTGATCGCAGGCCGCAAGCGCTGGCACCTCCTGCCGTCCGTGACCGCGCTCCGTGACGAAGCTTACGAGGTCCTGCGCGCCAAGGGAGGAATCGCCACCCACGAAGAAGTCATCCAAGCCATCCTGGCGGCCCACCCGTCGGAACTGGACGGACCCGCCCGCGCGCAGATGGCCTCGATCGTGACGCGCGCCGCTCTGGAAGCCGAGAAGCACCAGACACAACCCCGCTTCGACGAATACCGGAGCGGCGACCGCATCTTCCTGAGCGTCTCGGCGGATCTGAAGGCATTCGCGCTTCGACTCGGACAAGCGGCCGACCGCCTTGCCAGCCAGGACCCGCTACCTTCGCCCGCCCGCATTCTGGAATCGCTCCGCCGAGTCGCGCCTGCCCCCGCGGTGCCGGACTGCCCGCCACCGGCGGATAGCCGTCTTCCTCAACTCGCCGCCATCGCGGCCCAGACCGCGGCGCTTTCCAGTCGGCTTGAGCTCTATCCCCGCGGACTGACTGCCGCCCGTGCGTTGGCCCTCGCCCAGAATGCCCTTTTTGGCGGCACCCTGAGCGTCGAGGAGATCCGCAACCGCGTTCGCTCCCGCTACCCGGAGGCGGAGCCGTTGCCTGACCATCCGGAACTGGGCCAACTCATCCAGCGCCTGGGCCTGGATTTGAAATGGAATCCCGAAGCGGCCGGCGGCCAGGGCGCCTACGAACCGACCTTTCGCGAGAGCCTGTCCGTTCAGAGTTCCGAGCCAGCCCCGCAGCGTTACTCGACACGCACCGCGCCTACGCCGCCCATGGGCGTGGACCCGAAGGTCGCGGAGGCCCGTGCACTCGAGGAAAAACTCCTGTATGCCGTCCGGCAAGGCTCGTTCCTCGTCCTCTCGGTCGAAGCCCCGTTCATCCGCGCAGCTCAGGATGAACTCAAGAAGCGATTCCCAGTCCAGCTCTGCAATCTGGACGAAGTGTTTCTGGCCAGCCTCCACCGACACGCCGATCAGCGCGGTGCCCAGTGGGATGTCGTGCTGCGCGCCGACGCCGCGGACCCGCAAAGCCCCGACTGGCGCAGACTTCAGCGGCTCGTGGACGAATGCCTGCCCGATGTCGAACAGGCCCTCCGCAGCAGCGACACCACCCGGTTGGTCGTCAACCCCGGCCTGCTCGCGCGTTACGACCGGATGGAACTGCTCGCCCGCGCCGCCGATGAAGTTGGCCGCATGGGCGGCATTCACGGCCTCTGGGTGCTGGTGCCAGCCAACGACCAGACCCCGCTCCCCACCCTGAACCAGAAAGCCATCCCCATCACCAATGCCGCCCAACACGCGCGTCTGACGGAGACCTGGATTACGAATCGGCATCGCGCCGCCCAGCCGACCGGAAATGCCTGAACCGTCCCCAACAAGTACGCTGACCGCTACCGCCGCGAGCGATGGATTGCTGCTTCGACTCTTCGCGCGGCACCTTGACGATCCTGCCGCAGCGCTCCTGCGACTTGATAAGCACGCCGGTCGAATTCGGCTGCCTTTCGACCTCAGAACCCAACTTCGGGAACTGGAACATCCTGCACAACCAGGCCTGCCAAAGGGGCTCTCATCACTGATTTACTACTACGTCCCGAATTCTGGCTGGGGTTCCAACAATCCATTTCCCTCCAATCCCCTCGACACCAACTTCGTTTACAGTTCCGATGGAATCGGCCTCAACCTCGGCTGCCCGATGCGCCTGCTCCGAGCCCTGGACGCACTCGCCCGTCTTCCATCCGCAGACCAAGTCGAAGCCAAGGAAGGGCTCGCCAACTCGGGCAAACATCTTGCCACCGTCGAGGAGCTTCTATGGCTTACCGTGTGGAAGGCCCCGTCTGAAATCAGACGGGCTGGTACCTTGCCAGAAGCCAAAGGCAACGTGGACTGGGCTCTGAAAGCGGGCGATTGTCCCGTCTTCGTGGAGGCCAAGTTCCGTCCCTCTGACTGGCCGCGCAATACCGACCAAGGCACGTTCGTCCCCATCGGGGGTAGCTTCCTGGCGAAAGCCGCTCACAAGTTCCCGAAATCGCCCCGTGATGCCGCGCTGCACCTCGTCGCCATCACTGCTTTCGAGAACATCACGAGCGACATTGTACACCTCATCGGTGCCGAGCTAGAAACCTATCCGCAGATTCACGCTGTCATCTTCAGGACCTTCGCCCAGATGACGCACGTTTTGTCCCTCGATGTTGGTATTCGGGATCGCGTCCTCGGTTTGCTGGCGGCTGCCTTGGTCAGAGAGTATCCGACAAATTACGCGATCTTCTTCAACAACGAGCAACGCGAGAGGCGTCTCGCCGAGCGCTCCAAGTCTGGCGCTGGTCTGGGCATCAAGCCCAGTTCACGGGTTGTCTGTTCGGGAATCCAGCCTCGCATGGACGCGCCTGCCATAATCCCTTACCCGGGTGCATACCGCCTCAACATTCTCTCTCGAGGACCAGATGGTGAGCCGGTGTTCGAAGCCGTTCCGAGATGGTTGTGGACGGAAGCGAACCAGGACCGGAAAGTGACCCCGTCATGATCATCGCCGACGCCCTCCTCAAAGACCTCCAAAAACGCGTCGCGGCGTTGGAGGAAGACCTGCGCCGGCGCTGCGACGCGGAACCGCAGGTCAACGCCCCGCTCCAAGCCCAGTATGACGCGGCGCGGGCGAGCAAGCGCACGGCGGAGACCTTCAACGCCTGGCGCGACGAGCAAATCACGCAAATCGCCGTCGCTTGGGTGCTGGCCTGTGTGTTCATCCGGTTCCTCGAAGACAACCAGCTTCTCGACAACCCGTTCCTCGCCGGACCGGACACCGCGCGCATGAGCAGGGCCCGCGACGAGCAGGAACTCTTCTTCAAGCAGCACCCCACCGCCAGCGAGCGCGACTACCTCCTGCACGTCTTCGCTGCCGTGGGCCAACTCCCCGGCATGAGGGAGTTCTTCGACCGCCGGCACAACCCGCTCTGGCTCGCCGGCCCCACCGGCGACGCGTTGGCGGCCCTGCTCGATTTCTGGCGCAAAACCGACCCGGACACGGGGAAGCTGACGCACGACTTCAGCGACGCGCGCGTTTCTTCCCTCTCCGTCCCCACCGGGGAGGGAGAGGGCCGCCAGCCTGCCGAAGCCTCGGCGCAGGCAGGGGGTGAGGTAGGGGAGAATGGCAAATCCGAGATCCGAAATCCGAAATCCGAAATCCCCGACCCCACTCGTTTTCTCGGCGATCTCTACCAGGACCTTTCCGAGGCGGCGCGGAAGCGGTTCGCCCTGCTCCAGACGCCCGTGTTCGTGGAGGAGTTCATCCTCGACCGCACGCTGACGCCGGCCATCCAGACCTTCGGTTACAAGGTGGTGCGGATGATTGACCCCACTTGTGGTTCAGGCCACTTCTGTCTGGGCGGTTTCCACCGGTTGTTTCGGCTCTGGCAGGAGGGGAATCCTGGCGAGAATCCCCGGGTGCTGGCGCAGCGGGCACTCGATTGCGTCTATGGCGTGGACCTCAATCCCTATGCGGTCGCCATTGCACGATTCCGGCTGTTGCTGGCCGCCCTCCAGGTGTCCGGCATCAATAAACTCAAGAACGCGCCCGATTTTCGGATCCATCTTGCCACCGGTGACTCCCTCTTGCATGGACGGCGCTTCCGCGAACACGAGAGCTTCACCGCCGGCCCGCAAATGACCTTCAATACGGAGGACATCTTCCGCGACGAGCTGAAGCACCACTACGAGGTCGAGGACGCCGAGGCCCTGCACCGCATCCTCGGCCAGCAATACCATGCCGTCGTCGGCAATCCGCCCTACATCACCGTGAAGGACCGCGCCGTCAGCGAGCTTTACCGCGCGCGCTACCCCTCGTGCCACCGCCAGTATTCGCTCTCCGTGCCCTTCATGGAGCGCTTCTTCGACCTCGCGGTCAAAGGCGGCGGCACCCCGCAGCAGCCGGCCGGCTTCGTCGGGCAGATTACGGCGAATTCCTTCATGAAGCGCGAGTTTGGCAAAAAGCTCATCGAGGAATACCTCCCGCGCTGGGACCTCACGCACGTCCTCGACACCGCGGGCGCCTACATCCCCGGCCACGGCACGCCCACGGTCATTCTCTTTGGAAAGAATCAGCCGCCCGTGAGTGGGAGCCTTCGCACTGTTCTCGGCATCCGTGGCGAACCGACGCCGCCCGCCGTTCCCTCGCAGGGACTTGTCTGGTTGGCCATCTGTGAGCAAGTCGATCAACCCGGCACTCAAAGCGAATGGGTCAGCGCAGCCAACTCACCACGCGCCAACTTTCACCAGCATCCGTGGAGTATCGGAGGTGGCGGTGCTGCTGAATTGAAGCTGACTTTGGATGCCGAAGGCGCGCACACTTTGGACGCCACGATTGACTCGATTTCGTCAATCTGCCTGACGCGCTTGGATGAGGTATACCTCCTTTCCGAGGCGATCCTGATGCGGCAAAGGATTTCGTCTGAATTTCTGATAGATTCGGTCATTGGAGAGTCAGTCCGCGATTGGGAATTCAGCAGCACCGTTGGTACGCTGTTTCCGTATGACGTGGACTTGAGGCCGATCGACAACATTGCAGGTTGTTCAGTCCACCGGTTTCTGTGGCCATACAAAGAGGACCTTTGGCGCCGGAAGGAATTGAACGGGGACCACCGCGTAACCGGGCGAACTTGGTGGGAGTGGAATCGCTTTCTTCGGCACAAGTTTCGGAACTCGCGCGCCATCGCATTCTCGTTTGTTGCGACTACTAACAACTTCGTCTTGGCCACAGCGGGGAAGATCTTTCACCGGTCGTCGCCGCTTCTACTCTTTCCCTCCGACGCATCAGCAACCGACGTCTTCCATCTTCTAGGCTTACTTAACTCATCCACGGGCGGGTTCTGGATGAAGCAGGTGTTCCACTGCAAGGGCGGACAAGGAATCAACGAAGGCGCGAAGGCAGAGCTATGGGAGCGATTCACCGAATTCGATGGTACAAAGCTCAAGCAGTTTCCCATCCCCGCGCGCCAACCTTCGCAACTTCCGACCGCGCTCGTCAAGACCAGCACGGCCCTGCAGGGCCAGTCGCCGGCGGCCACGCTGGCGAGTTGGGGCGGCCTCGAGAGCGGGGACCTGCGCGCGTGCCTGGCGAGCGCCCGCGACCTGGCCGCCCGCCATCGGCGCCAGCTCATCGCCTGGCAGGAGGAGCTGGATTGGCAAATCTACGAAGCCTTCGGCCTCGCCGCCTCCGCTGAAGCTACGGTGGCCAGGGTGGCGCAACCCGAGGGTGACGTTGAGATTCCGCCCGAAGGCCTCGAACTCGGCCAGCGGGCCTTCGAAATCGTGCTGGCGCGGCGCATGGCCGCGGGCGAGGTGCAGACGACGTGGTTTGAACGGCACGGATCCAAGCCCATCACGGAGGTCCCGCCCCACTGGCCCGCCGCGTATCGCGACTTGGTCGAGTGCCGCATCCGCCGCATCGAAAGCGACTCGAACATTCGCCTCATCGAGCAGCCCGAATACAAGCGCCGCTGGAACACGGAGCCGTGGGACGACCAGCAGGAGCGCGCGCTCCGGCAGTGGCTGCTCAACCGGCTGGAAGGCTACTTCTTCGAGGGTGAGCGGATGCTTCTCCCTCGCCCCGCGACGCAGCAGCGGGGAGAGGATCACGGTGAGGGGACTTCCGCCGGTCGCCCCACCTCACCCCGGCCCTCTCCCCCCCTCCGGGGCGGAGAGGGAGGTCCTCCGGACCAACTGGGGGCAACGACCGCGGCGGACGCGGTTGATCCTACCGAGCGCGCTGATCGCGTCTCCCTCTCCCCTCAACGGGGGGACGGCCGCCTGCCTGCCGAAGCCTCGGCGGAGGCAGGGGGTGAGGGGTGGCACGGAGTAGCAAACGACCTGATCACCCCCCGCGCCTCCTGGCCCGCCGGCCAGCGTCCCACCCTGGTCTCGACCAACCAGCTCGCCGAGTTGGTCCAGGCCGACGCGACCTTCCTCAAGGTGGCGGAGGTCTATGCCGGCGCCGCCGGTTTCTCGGTGCCGAAGCTCGTGCGCGAACTGGTGGAGGCGGAGTCCGTGCCGTTCCTCCCGTTCCAACGCTACAAGGAATCCGGCCTGCGCAAGCGGCAGGATTGGGAACGAACGTGGGAGTTGCAGCGGAAGGAAGATGCAATCGAGGAGAAAGTCAGAAGGCAGAGTGCAGAAGGCAGAACTGGCACCACCGCTGCCACCGAGCAGGCTCTTCAAGCGGAGATCAAGGCGCGTCAAATAGCCGAAGTTGGCGAGATCCCGGTCCCCCCGAAATATGCGAGCGCCGATTTCAAGTCGTCCACGTTCTGGCGCCTGCGCGGCAAGCTGGACGTGCCCAAGGAGCGGTGGGTGAGCTACCCAGGCGCCGAACGGGAAGGGGATCCCAGTCTCGTCATCGCCTGGGCCGGCTGGAACCACCTGCGACAGGCCCAAGCGCTGGCTGAGTATTACATCACGGCCAAAGACACCTGGGGCTGGTCCCCGGAGCGCCTCGCCCTCCTCCTCGCCGGCCTGGCCGACCTCCTCCCCTGGCTAAACCAATGGCACAACGACCTGAACCCCGACTACGGCATGGGCCTCGGCGACTACTTCGCTGGCTTCCTGGATGAGGAGTGCCGGAAGAATGGGACGACAACCACCGAAGTAATGGGAAGACGCTTCTCGGGACTCGTCATTCAGGAATCTTGAAAACTTTCAGGACATTGCTGGTAAGTGACGATGAACCAGGAGATTCCGGTTGCTCGTGCATGCATCTCATCGAGCCTTCGAGCCCGGTTGCTCCTAATACGTATGCGCCCGTTATTCGGAGTGCCTCCAAACCTTGAGCCCTCCCCGCGGGTTGGATAACGATTTTCTCTCCGACGATGGACCAGACCATTGCCAACTTCTGCCGCTCAAGGAACTCTCGAACCACGTTCTCGCGCAGGAGAAATCCAGTGGGTCCCCCCGCCTGAACACTTGGATCTTGAGCTGCGAGTCTATCAGCGACATCAACAAAGTCGGCCCGGCGCCCGCTCCACCGAATCGCCAAGTCAGTGACAAGTTCAGCAATGGGAAGCCTGAACGTGAAGCTCTCATCGGTCGAGCAGTCAATACTCCCTGATTCATGGAGATACTCGAGTGCCGCTGGCCGTACTTTCACAGGACAGTCATTTCCAGGCTGCCTCCAACCGTCGTAGTGCGGATTCTGAAAATGGCGAGATGCAGGTGCCCACGCATGCTCGCCGAGGAAGACATGAGGCAACTGCGTTGGCTCCGGCATCCAACGACCCCAAAAGTCAACTTGCTCGGCCCATTCCAAGTACTTGTGAACCTGGCTTGCTGCGACAAAATAGCCGCTGCAAATGAACCATAGCTCCCGTCTTTCAAGATCGGTTGGTTCCCTATCAGGTGGCGTCTGTTCCTCCCAGTGGAAATACGCTTGAGCGTTCAACCACGTCGAACCATCGGCGTGCTGTTGCACTCTTAACAGTGACTCGATTCTCGGCAGGCCCTCTGTATCGGTCAACCACTCCCGCGGACACTGAGGTTGCTTCCAACACTCATACTGCACGGAACACCACCAAGGACCAACCTCCCGCTTCTGCGATCCTTGAGCAGTCGTCGGCCAATATGTGCAAGTCGGATCGATGTCCCGTAGGTACTCTTGCCAGGGGCCATCATAAGGCTCGTTTCGATCGACTGTGAGCGGATCAGCACGGTATTGGAAGTAATCGGCGACGAGCGCCATAATCTCGTGGTACGCGATCCACTGGTACTTTTTACCAATTCGCTCGACCTTCGATGCGCCACGAGTCTCTTCAGAAACGCAGAAACGGTCAAAATACCCGAACCGCTCAGTAGTCCAGCCCAGGTCAAACACACGGTAAAGGATGTACCGCTGGAGTTCACGCAGATCAAGGGGCGGTGGACGGCGTTGGTCGCGGTCAACTGTCATCAGGGCACGGATTGCTTCGAGTCGCCCTCGGTGGTGTTCGGTGAGCACGCGATCCAGCGACAAGGCTGCCTCCGCTTGTCGCTGCTGCAATGCAAGGAGGTCAGGCCGCGCTTGCTCAAGCTCCGGCAGGAGCGGATCGGTGGTCAAAAGAGCGACACTGGCTGCCGCGTCATTCCTAGCCGGCAGCCACAAGACGCCTGCCGAGGGTCCTGGGAGAATGTCTTCGAAAGCCTGCTCCGCGACACAGAGGGCATTCCACGCCTCGCGCTCCATGTCCGATAAATCGGCAACCAGAGACCGTAGCAGATCCTCGATTGGGTCCGGAGGTGTCCACGCGGCATCCTGAAGCCTGAGCGCAAGCCAGTTGGTCGAATAATTGGTCCCGATCACGTAGCGCGCGAAGTCCCCGTGCATCACTGAGTGACCGATGCAGTTTCGCGCCCATTCTCCGCCCTTGTTGTCGTGGTGCCCCTGAGTCCAGTCGGGGAGGAGCGGCTTGATATCATCCTCTGTCGGGATTTTGGGCCACTGACTGCCGTACGGCGGTCGGATTCGCTCCGCTAACACGTCGACGGGTGCCCCGAGGTAGAGGGCGCGTTCGACCACGCCGCGCGCATAGTCGCGGAGCAAAATGTGCGGAGTAGGACTAGCGGTTGCGAAGACATGGGCGTACACGCACGCCGCGAGAGCGCCAACTGTGATTGGATCGTGGCTTCGAGACGCGGTCCCGTAGGCCACGGCGTATATGCGCTCCGCCACGTAGGGATCATCGACGTCGGCGAATCGATCGACGAGCCGAACAACCGCTTCCAGTCTGCCCGTGAGTAAACTCACGAGAGCTTTGGTGGCACGGTCACGAAGAGACCGATTGGATGTGGTAAGCATCCAGCCCAACGAAGTCGAGCACAGGTCGATTGTCTCGTTATCGAGGCATGTGAGCGGAGTCACCAAGGATGCCCACTCCACTAACCGATCCACGGCACCCTTGTTACCCCAAGCCTGATGCAGGTACAGGGTCCACCACGCGTCGCGTTCGGCCATCTTGTCTTGGCGTAGTCGTCGATCGAGAAACAACATGTTCAGAGGATGCTCTGGCAACGTGGCCACAGTGAGAAGCACATCCAACGTGTCGTGATAGTCTAATTCGCTTCGACACAACTCCCTCAAGGAATCCCGCGTCGCGTTAGAAAACGCATCAAACGCACGCCAGACCAGACTCTGCCGGAAGGCATCTCTCAGTCCAGCGCAGGCCACACAGGCCGGAGCAAGGGAATTCAATTCCTTGCCTGTGCGCTCAGGAAGTTGGATGCACAAAGCCTCGAGCAGACTCGGGGTGACGCGCTGGTTTGTGTCGCAAATAAAAGCCAGCGGGCCTCCTTGAGCAAAGGCGAGAGTCGGATCGTCCGCGTTCAGGTGCTGATCCAGAAGGGCCTTTGCCGCAAGGTGATCGGCTAAACGCTCGTAAGCCACGAAGACCACTTCCTCGTGGTTTAGGCCTGACGGCCAACTGGCTTCCTCAATCAAGACACCTTCCAGAACCAATCCGCGATAGAGCGATCGTTCGAAATCGCGGCCCGGAAGCAGGGCGTTTACAACCTCGGCCGCTTTCGCCCATGTCAGCCAGCGCTGGTGGCCATTGATCAGCGTCTTGGCGACAGCTTCCAACGCCTTCTGTACGAGAGAGTTTCTGGGATCAAAGTCGAGAACCGACGCGAGTTTATGATTGACGGCCTCAAGGTAGAGGTTGAACACGGCCGTGATGCCGTGGAGGCCTCGGGGCAGCCGTCGGTCACCCCTCGCATTGAGCCCGCAGCAAAGCGTCTTGAGAAACAACGGATTGGATGTACCGCTCTGAACTGATCCGTGGGGTGCGTGGCGGATTGCGTCGTGGAGCAACGGGAGGGAAGAGCGCGGTGAGGTGTGGAGGCGAGGTTGGATTGAGGTGCTGCGACGTTGGCGGTCCCTGGTGTGGTCGGGAAAGCATGCACGTGGGGGAAGGACGTGGCGCGGACACCGCGGGCTTGCGGTGCGTGGTTTCCGGTGGAGGTGGCCCGGTTAGAGGCCGGTCGACCGGCGAAGGTCGGCCAACATCTGCAGGGCCCGCTGACGACGAGCTTCCAGTTCCTCTGCCGACACCGGCGGCGGCGGTGGGCTGGGGATGGGAGTTGGGGTTTGCAGCGGGGATAGGCGCACGCGGCTGATGTTCCAGTCTTCCTCGAACCGATCCAGTTGCAGGAGGTTGGAGAGCTTGAGGGCGCCGACATTACGACGACCGGCCCGGATTTCGCGTTGCAGGTAGGTGACGACCCGGCGCAAGTCGTCGGTGGTGTAACCGGCTTGCAGGAACTCAAACCAGGCCCGTTCTCGATCAAAACGCAGGCTCACCCGCTGGCCGGTGAGCTGGCCGTAAAGGGCATGAGCCTGCGCAATGGCGTGGCTGGCTGCCGGGAGGTTCATGGCGGTTCGGGAGCGCGATAAAGGCCGGCCGCGCCGGGGACCTGTTCGACGGCCTGCTGGACGGCGTCCAAGCCGATGCGTTGGGCGCCGGCCGCGGCGGCCGCCAACCAAGCCGCCCGGGCCAACAGGGCGACGCTGCGCGGTACCCCACCGCTGGCTCGGCTGAGCAGATCCACCGCCGGAGGCTCAAAGACGGTGCGGTCGATGCCCACGGCGCGCAGGCCCCGCTGCAAGTAATCGGCCACTTCCTCCGGGGTCCAGGGCCGGAGGGTGTAGAGGGCGCTCAAGCGAGAGTAAAGGGCGCGGTGGTTACGCAGTTGGAGTTGGCCCAGAAGGTAATCGTCGCCGATCAAGACCAAGGCGAAGGCCGGCTGGGCCGGGAGGTTCAACCCCAAGAGCAGGCGCAACTCCTCCAAGGCGGCGTGGCTGTAATTCTGCGCGTCATCCAAGGCCACGACCAGGGTGTGACGTTCATGCTCGTGCAGGAAGGTGCTGATTTGTTCCAGGTGTCGTTCCCGGCGAAAGCCGCTGCGCTTGCCCAAGCGGTTGACCAAGGTGGCCAGGAGGCCGCTGCCGGTCAGGGTGGCCTGGGTCAGGCTCACGGCGGTGTAGAGGCGTGTTTCCAAGGAGCCCAGCCAGCGTGCAGCCAGGACGGACTTGCCCAGGCCGTTGGCGCCGGACAGGAGCATGACCCCGCGCAGGAGGGCGGTCTGATCGAGCAACTGCCGGGCCCGTTCCAAGGGCGGAGTGGAAAGCCAGTCTTGGTCGGTCAACTGGCTGTAGGGGATGGCGGTGGCGCCCCAACTGCGGGCCAGCCGTTCAAGCTCGGTCATAGGGCAGTCCTCCTTGGATCTGGCTGTTGAGGTGTTTATTGACCGGACGGGCCTGCCCGAAAGCCTGCCCGCGGAAGAAGACCAGCAGGGGATCCTTGCGCCACGGATCGAAGTGCACGTCCACCGTCAAACCGCGCAGGGCCAGGTCGACCTCGTAGAGCTGGTTGTCCAGGCGGATGGTGCCGTCCTTGCGGACGCGGCGGGCCTGGCGGGTGAAGAAAAGCCGGTCCAGGTCCAGGTGCGGGTCGAGGGTGCGCAGCGAACTGGCCCCCTGGGTGAAGCGCTCTTGCGGGGTCTGGTGGGTGCCGTCGTGGACGCGGACGTGGTAGATCTCCTGCAGCCAAACGGAGAAGCGGGCGTTGAGTTCATCGAGTGAGCCGACGGCCTGGCCGGGCAGCCGCAGGCTGGCCTCGAAATCCGACTGAATGGTCCTGAAAATCCGCTCGCACTTTCCCTTGCTCCACGCGTGGTAGGGCTTGGCGTGGAGGAGCCGGATGCCGAGGTTGGCGCAGACGACCTTGAGGTGGTCATTGACGAAAGGCCCGCCGTGGTCGGTGTAAAGTTTGCGGGGCAGGCCGCGGCGGCGGACGGCTTCTTTCAAACAGGCCAGGAAGGCGCGCGTGTCGGCTTGGAGCCCGTAGGCGGCGAAAGGCACCAGGCGGGAATGATCATCAAGGATCAGACCCAAGTGGGTGCCGAGGGCCTTGGGTTTACCCGGGAGGAAGGGGCCGGGAGAGAAGTCGGCCATCCAGAGCTCGTTGACGGTCGGGGCCTCGAAGGCCTTGGTGGGGCCGCTCACACTTTGGCGCAAGAGGTAGCGACGACCTTGGGCATCGAGTTGATTCTGGTCCAGCCAGCGGTAGACGGCCGAGAGGGCCGGCAGGGTCGCATCGGTCTGTTTCCATTGGCGGTATTGGATTTTGACGGGCAGGCCGGGCACCGAGCGCACTCGTTCCAGAATGAACTGCTGCTGTTGGGGCGTGAGACGACGGGGCCGGCCACGATCGCACCGAGCCCTGGGCCGGAGGCCATCGAAGCCCTCCTTCTGGAAAATGTAATACCAGTCTTCCAG
>CAZVRY010000126.1:0-16782 GCA_964629545.1 uncultured Verrucomicrobiota bacterium
TTGCGGATGTCGTCGTTCCGGATGTGGAAGAGGGTTTGGCCGGCGTGGACGGTTTGGCCGGCCTGGACGTGGACGGCGGCCAAGGCGCCGGCGAGGGGGGCCTGGAGGGGGTCGGCACCCTCGGTGGGGACGAGGAGGACCGGGGCGAGGACCGTTTCGGGGAGTCGGAACGAGACGGAGAAGGTGGCGATGGCGATGGCCAGGGCGAGGAGGAGCCAGCCGGCCCAGCGAATGGCGCGGGCCGGCGGGTCCTTGGGGAGGAGGCCGGATGGGCGGTCCACGGGGTCGGGGCGGCCGAGGGTGCTCATGGTTAGAGGCCGAGTTGTTGGCTGGAGAGGTAGAAGTAGAGCCCGCGCCGGCTCATGAGGTCATCGTGGGTGCCGATCTCGGCGATGCGCCCTTTCTCCAGGACGACGATGCGATCGGCGTCGCGGATGGTGCTCAAGCGATGGGCGATGACCAGGCAGGTGCGGCCGCGGGTGATCTGGCTGAGGTTTTGTTGGATGGCGCGTTCGCTTTCGGAGTCGAGGGCGCTGGTGGCTTCGTCGAAGATGAGGATGGGGGGATCGCGGTAGAGGGCGCGGGCGATGGCGATGCGCTGGCGCTGGCCGCCGGAGAGGGCGAGGCCGGTTTCTCCGATGCGGGTTTCGTAGCCGAGGGGCAGGCGATGGATGAAATCGTGGGCATTAGCCATTTGGGCGGCCCAGAGGACGCGGTCGAACTCGGGTTCGATTTCGCCGAACGCGATGTTGCGGAGGATGGTGTCGTCGAACAGGTGATTTTCCTGGAGGACAAATCCGATGTGTCGGCGAAGGTCGCGGTGGTTGAGGGCGCGGCTGTCGGCGCGGTCGAAGAGGATGGCGCCTTCGGTGGGTTCGAGGAGTCCGGCGATGAGTTTGACGAGGGTGGTTTTGCCGCAGCCGCTGCGGCCGACGAGGGCGCAGGTTTGGCCGGGGGGGAGGTCGAGGGTGATGTGCTGGAGGATGGGGGGGGCTTCGGGGCCGCCGTAGCGGAAGCCGACGTTGCGCAGTTCGAGGTGTCCTTCGAGGGAGCGCACCGCCGAGAGGCGCGAGCGGTCGTGACCTTGCTCGGGTTCGGCCTCGAAGATGTCGTTCAGGCGGTTGAGGAGGACACTGGCGAACTGGAGGTCGTCCCAGGCGCCGAGGGTTCGGAGGATGGCGCCGGCGGCCATGGCGAGGAGGCTGCTGAAGGCGACGAACGCCCCGACCGTAAGGTGGCCGGCCAGGACCTGGCGGGCGCCGGCCCAGAGGAAGAGGATGGTGGTGGCGAGCCCCACGGCCTGGAGCGCGCTCTGGTAGGTCATGATCGTGAAATTGCCGCGAAACTGCTGGCGTGACACCTTCAGGAATTGCGTCAGCATGGCATCGCGGAAGGAGGATTCCGCCCCGGCCGCCTTGACCGCCTCGATGCCTTTGATAGCGTCGATCTGATGGGAGGCGTAGCGCCCGTGCGCCTCCTCCAGGTCGGCGAAGAGGGGCCGGAGGACGCGCTGGGAGAACCACATCAGGCCCGCGTAGAGCGGGGTGGTCAGGAGGAAGACGCCGCAGAGCGGGGGCGAATAGAGGGCCATGAGGCCGAGGCATCCAAGGAGTTGGACGAGGGCGAGGAGACCGTCGACGCCTTGCTGGACGAGGAACTGCCGGACCTGCCGGGCGCCATCGAGGCGGCGCTGGATGTCGCCGGTGCGTCGGGCTTGGAAATAGCTGACCGGCAGGGCCAGGAGTCGGCGGGTGAGGAAGTCGAGCACGGCGGAATCGAGGCGCACCGCGGTGAAGCTGAGCACGTATTGTTGGATGACATGGGCGCCGAGCAGGAAGGTCAGGGCCACCCCCATCGCGAGGAGGACGAGGGAGAGGAGGCTGTCGTCGCGCTCGACCATGACCTTGTCGACCACCAGTTGGGTGAAGACAGGGAAGAGCAGGGCGAGGGCGCTGACCAATCCCGCCAGGCCCAGGGCGAGGGCCAACGAGGAGCGGTGTTCGCGCAGGAACGGCCACAGCCAGGCCAGGGTGGGGGCGCTGACCGGCGTCTGCTCAAACGCCGTGGTGTAGTCGAACAGCGCGGCGTAGCCCGACCATTGGGCGAGAAACTCGGCGCGGGATAACGTCCGCCGGCCCACCGCCGGATCGGCTACCCGGACGCGGGTGGCGGCGACATCTTCGAGCACGACCCAATGGTTGCCTTCCCAATGGCAGATGGCCGGGAGCGGCATTTGCTCCAGGTGCTGCCTTGAGACTTTGAGCGCGCGCGCCGCCAGGCCCAGTTCGGTGGCCGCGGCGCAAAGGGCTTTGAGGCTGGTGCCGTCGCTGGCCGTGTGGCAGAGGGCGCGGATGCGCGCCAGGCTGACCGCTCGGCCGTAGTGTCGGCAGATCATGGCGAGGCAGGCCGCGCCACAGTCCATTTCATCGATTTGCTCGACCAGGGGCACACGGAGGCGTCGGCCCGGGCGCTTGCGGAAGCGGCCGTCCTGCGCGAAGGGCGCCTCGTCGGTGGCGGCGGGTTCCTCGGCGTCCGCGGTCTTGTCGGCGACCTGGGTTTCCGCGGGGAGGACCTCCTCGGCGAAATCGAGGGGCACCCGGGCTTCCTCGCGGCGATGGTACTGAGCCAGCCGTTCCTGGAGGAGTCGGTCGAACTCGGGGAACCGGGTGCGGAGGCGATCGACCGTTGCGGGTGCCAGCGTGAGGAGTTGGCAGTCGTCCATCGCCTGGGCGGTGGCCGCGCGCGGGGCGCGCTGGAGAATGGAGCGTTCGCCGAAGTAATCGCCTTCGCGGTAAAAGGCGAGGTTGCGGGCGCGCTCGGGGGGGCCGGAGAAGACGCGGACGCGTCCGCTGCGGATGATGAACATGGGTCCGGCGGGGTCGCCCTCGCGGACGATGAGGTGGCCGCGCGGGGCAGTGACCGGCTGGAGTTCGGCGAGGAGGGTTTCGAGGGCTGGGGCGGGGAGTCGGCCGAAGTTGCTGTATTCGTAGAGGAAACCGTGGAGGGCGCGCCAGCGGGCGAGCAGTTCGAGGGCTTCGCGCAGGGCCGGGTATTCCTCGACCAGCTTCTGGAAGGTGGCTCGATCGAGTCGCAAGGTCTCGACCGTCGTGCTCGCGCGCACGGTGGCGTTCCGGGGACCGCCGGCCAGCAAGGCGCTTTCCCCGAACTGGTCGCCGGGGACCAGCCGGTTGAGCGGGGTTTCCTCGCCCTGCGGTCCTTCCTTGAGCACCCGGGCGCGGCCGGACACGAGCACGAAGAAGGCATCCGCCTCTTCCCCTTGCCGAACGATGAGGTCCCCGAAGTCGAAGCGGACCTCGCTGAAGCAGTCCCGCAGGCGTTCGTAGTGCGGCGGGGGCACGAACCGAACCAGGGACGTGCGCCGGAACACCTCCTCGGCGTGCGCGTTCACGCGTCCACCTCGAGGTTGAGCAGCCAGCGGATGTGGCGAGATTCGAGTTCCCCGAAGAACCGTCCCGAGAGTTGGGCGTCCACGCGTGCCCCCACCTCCGGACAGTCCAGCGTGGGTTCCCGTTTGTCCAGCAACTGCAACACCAGCCCGCCCCCATGGCCGACGAGCGGCGAGGTCACATCCCCGGCTTGCGCATTCAGCAACGCCGCTTGCCAGTCGTCGGGAAGATCGCCCAGGAACGCCTGGTGGCGTTGAACCGGAAAGCCGTTCGCGGTGGCGACGTCGGCCAGCGACCGGCCATCCTCCCGGGCGCACAGGACGGCCTCGCGCGCGGCGGGCTCGGTTCCGAACTCGGCGGATTCGATGATGCAGCGGAGCAGCGCGAGCCGATGGCCGGCGAGTTCCTGCTGGCGTCGGGCGGTCGTCAGGTGGGCGGAGCGAGCGTCGGCAAAGGCGTCCTCGAGGACGTTCCAGAGGTCCGCCCGGGGCGTGTTGGGCGGAGGCAGGAGGTTGCGGTGGCAGGCCCACGCCATCCGCCAAGCCAGTGCCCGGGACCAGGCGGAGAACTCCTCCGCGAGCAGGACATCCTGCAAGAACACGCATTCCTCCAGGCGACTGCGGCCGAGTGCCGACACCTCCCCGGCCTGCGCGGCCAGGACCTGACGGGTCGCGTGCGCGTGGAGGTCGTCGAAGGTCAGGCCGCGCTGGGCCAACCACTGTTCGCACTCCTCGGCGGCGATGAGGCCGCGGGCGTAGCGAAAGGAGTCGGTCACGGCCTCGACCGCCTCCGGGCGGGCGGTTTGGCCGGCGGCTTGGGCGGCTTGGGCGGCGTGTTGGCGGCTCTCCCACTGCTCCCGAAAGGCGGCCACCTGGCCGCGCCAGTCGGCGGCCGCCAGGACCTGTTCGGCAGTGACCTCGCGGTCTTGCGCGGCAAACACCGGCACCGCCAGGCTTGGGGGGCCGGCTCGGGGCGAGTGTGGATCGGAACAGGACACAGGCTGAAGATAAGATCATCCGATGCCGCGCATCAGTATCGGGCGTCAACCGGACGCGCTGTTGATGCCATTCCCGGGGCCCGAGGTCAATGGGGTTCGGCGGCAGGGACGCCGTCGAGGGGTTGCCACTGGCCGGTGCGGGCGGATTCGTAGCACGCGGCGAGCACGCGCTGGCTGCGCAGGCCCAGGGCGCCGGTCAGGGCGGGTGGGCGTGCTTCGAGGATGGCCTGGCTGAACTCCTCGATTTCCGCCTGGTAGGTGTTGACCCGTGGAGGGGCGAGGGTCGAGGGGGAGGTCGGCGACCGCGACTGCTGGGGGTCGTAGCCGGGGTTGGGTGCGAGCAGATGGGCGGTCATGTCGCCGCCGTGGCCTTGCCCGAGGGTATGGCGCGCCAGGATGCTCCCCCGAGTTCCGTAGAGTTCGAGGCGATTCTCGCTGGCGTAGTCGGGCAGACAGAAGGACGTATCGACCACGCCGAGGGCCCCGTTGGCGAAGCGCAAGGAGACGATGGCGCTGTCCTCGGAGGGGTACTCGTGCACGGTTCGGTGGGTCAGGCAACTGACTCCCGCAAGGGGACCGAAGAACATTTCGAGCAGGTCCAGGCAATGCCCTCCCATGTCCATGAGGGCCCCGCCCCCGCCGGTGGATGGGTGCTGGCGCCAGGCCCCTGGGAGGGGGGGATACCAGCAGGAGAGTTGGGCGCGTGCGAACACAGGTTGCCCGAGTTGGCCTTCCCGGAGGAGATGGAGGGCCGCCCGGTGCTGGGCGTGAAGGCGCATCATGAAGGCGGTGCCTAGCCAGACGCCGGCGCGTGCGCAGGTGTCGACCATGGCGACCGCGTCGTCCACCGTCAGGGCCAGGGGTTTCTCGCAGAGGACGTGCTTGCCGGCGCGCGCACAGGCCTCGGTCTGTTCCCGATGAAAACCTGGGGGCGAAGCGATATAGACGGCGTCGACGTCGGCGGCCAGGAGTTGCGACACGCTGGGGACGGGACAGGCGCCAAAGAGGCGGGCTACTTCGAGGTTGGTGGTCGCGGTGGGGTTGTAAACCGCCACCAACTCCGCGTTGCGGGCCGGCAGGATTCCCTCCGGGATGGTGCGACGTCGGGCGATGCCACCACATCCGAGCACACCCCATCTGATCTTGGAACTCATGGCGCGCGAATGGATCGAGCATGCCGTGGAACCTGGCCGCGGTTCAACGCCGAAACCCACCGGCAGGATCCGCGGTCAGGCACACGGTGAACCACGGTGAACCCGTCACCGCATGTGCGTCTCACCCAAACACCCTAAAGGGTGGGCACCGAACGCCCCGCGGGGGCGGTGAACCTGTCACCCTGATTGACCACGGTCGGCGTGGTGCCGCGCCCGAATCCAAAGCGGCGGAGCACCGCCGCACTCCACGACGCTGGCGCGACCGCGCCCACCGCCGGGTTGAGGCGAAGCTCTTGGAGTGCACTAGTGTGGTGAACCTGTCACCCTGTCTGGCACTGGCGGTTGACAAAGCGGGCAGTGGGGTGCCTGCTGGGTGGGCATGACGCGCCTGTTCGATCATCGCCTTGGATCCCTGGACCGGCGGCGTTGGGTCCACATCCTTCTGCCTCTTTTTCTGGGGTCGATCATCGCTTACCTGGATCGGGTGAACGTCGCTTATGCGAAGCTGACGATGAACGAGGATCTGGGGTTCGATCCGGCGGTGTTTGGGATGGGGGCGGGGATTTTCTTTTTGGGTTACGTCTTATTCGAGGTGCCGGGCGCGTTGATTGCCGAGCGATGGAGTCCGAGGCTTTGGTTGGCCAGGATCCTGATCACCTGGGGGGTGTTTTCGGGCTTGATGGCGTTCGTGACGACGGCCTGGCAGTTTTACACCGTGCGGTTTTTGTTGGGGGCGGCGGAGGCGAGTTACTATCCGGTGGCGTATGCCAGCGTGATTCCGCGGTGGTATACGCCGGAGGAGCGGCCTCGGGCGATTGCGGTGATGTTGACGTCGCTGCCGCTTTCGGCCGTGATTGGGGCTCCGCTGGCGGGTTGGTTGCTGGGTTGCCCGGTGGGGGGGTTACAGGGTTGGCAGGTGCTGTTTCTGGTGGAGGCGGTGCCGGCGGTTCTGTTTGGGGTGATGTTGCCGTTTTGGCTGCCTGATCGGCCGGCTGATGCGCGGTGGTTGGGGGGGGCGGAGCGGGAGGCATTGGAGGGGCGACGGGCAGCAGAAGTAGCTGCGTTGGAGGGGTTAGGACGTTATTCGGTATGGGCGGCCTTGACGCATAGGGAGGTGCTGAAGCTTTGTCTGATTTACTTTCTGTGGATTACGGGGTTTTGGGGATTCAATTTTTGGATGCCGACGGAGTTGAGCGAATTATCGGCGTGGTCATTGCTGGAGGTGGGGTGGATGAGCGTGCTCCCGATGGCATGGGCGCTGGGGGGAATGCTGGTGGTGGGGTGGTCGGCGTCGCGGCGGTCGGAGCGCCGGTGGCACGGGGCGATCCCGATGTTTCTTGGGGCGGTGGGGTTGATGGCGGGGACGTTGACGCGTGATCCGTGGCTTGGGGTGTTGTGTGTGTGTGTGGCGGGGTGTGGGGTATATGGGGCATTTGGGGTTTGGTGGTCGTATCCGACGTCATTTTTGAGTGGGGCGGCGGCGGCGGGGGCGGTGGGGTTGATAAACTCTATCGGTAACGTAGGGGGTTGGGTTGGGCCTTACCTGGTGGGGGTCGTGAAGAAGCATACCGGGTCGTTGGATCCGGCGTATGCGGGGTTAAGTGTGTGCTTGGCCTTGGCTGGGATCGCGATGTTATCGCTTCGGCGAGGGAAATAAGTGGGTTTGGGCATTGACAGGGCTTGGGGTCCGTTTTTAGGCTGCCCTCCTGCTTGACGGCCGAAGCGCGGCGGGTTGTTGCGCGGGTGCCCAAGACACGGAGAGGATGTGAGAGACAGTTGACTGAGATTAAGCTTAAGAAAGGCGAACCGGTAGAGAAGGCTCTGCGCCGCCTGAAGAAGAAGGTGGATCGCGAGGGGACCCTTCGCACCGTGCGTAGCCACCGTCATTTCGAGAAGCCCAGCGAAAAGCGTCGTCGCAAGATGAAGATCGCGCGCTTCTCGGCGATGCTGAGTGCCCGCTACGCGGATCTCTGATTGCAATATTTCCCAAGGCCGGGTGCTGTCCTGCTTGTCCAGCCACCCGGCCTTTTCTATTGTCCAGCCATGTATTCGTTGTCGTCCTGTTGGAATTCAAGTCGTCACACCGATGGTCGGGCCATGTTGCGGGAGATACGCGATTTGGGGTTCGAGTATGCGGAGTTGAGCCACGGGATACGGATCAGCCTATTGCCGGGGGTATTGGAGGCGGTGGATGCAGGGGAGATCAAGATTTCGACGGTGCACAATTTCTGTCCGTTGCCGATTGGGGTGAACCATGCGGCTCCGAATCTGTTCAAGTTCACGTCGGACGATCCGCGGGAGCGGGAGAGTGCGTGGCGGTATTCGATGAAGACGCTGGAGACGGCGGCGCGGGTGGGGGCGAAGTTGGTCGTGCTGCACATGGGGGAGATCGAGATGAAGGAGTATACGGACCGTTTGATCGAGATGGCGGGGAACGGTCAGCGCGAGTCGCCGAAGTATCAGAGGTTGTGTTTGGAGGCGGAGGAGCGGCGGGAGGCGCGCAAGGAGCAGCCGATTCAGTTGGCCAACGAGATGCTGGGGCGGTTGGCGCAGGAGGCGGGTTATCGGGGGTTGATGTTGGGGATCGAGAATCGGGAGGCGTTGGAGGAGATCCCGTTGGAGAGCGATTTTCCGTTTTTGTTCCGGGAGTTTCCTGGCCAGACGGTGCGGTATTGGCATGACACGGGGCATGCGCAGATCAAGGAGAACCTGGGGTTCATCCGGCACGCGATGCAGGTGGAATCCCTGGTCGAGCAGTTGGCGGGTTTTCACCTTCACGACGTGGAGTATCCTGGGCGGGATCATCGGCCGCCGGGGACGGGGACGGTGGATTTTGCGGCTTTGAAGCCGTTTGTGCGGCCGGAGCACATCAAGGTGTTCGAGTTCAGTCCGAGTTTGCCGGTGGAAGAGGTTCAGCGGGGGGTGGCGTATTTGAAGGAGGTTTGGGGCGAGGGGTGAAGCCGGGCGTGCCATGGGCGAGGCTGGGTTGGCGTTTTGGCGTCTGCGGCGCGCTGCTGGTTTGGATTTGCCACGTCATTTTCCTTAATGAAGGCCGGTTGGCGTGGCAGCGGGATGGGGGGGTGTGGGAGGGGATGGCGCGGACCGAGCAATGGCGGGTTGCGTGGACGCATGGCCCCCGGGAGTTGTGGTCGACGTTGACGCTGGTGGAGCCGGGCGCGTTGGCGCTCTCGTGGGTGTTCATGGGGTTGACGATTCTGATTGGCGTGTTGCGTTGGCGGATGGTGTTGCGGGTGCAAGGGTTGGCGCTTTCCCTGGGGCGGGCCCTGGAGATTTCCTTCGTGGCGCACTTCTTCAACTCCTTTCTGCTTGGCTCGACGGGAGGGGACCTGATGAAGGCCTATTACGCGGCGCGGGAGACGCGTCATAAGAAGACCGAGGCGGTGGTGACGGTGGTGGTGGATCGGATTTTGGGGTTAGCGTCGATGTTGTTGTTTGCGGGTTTGATGATGTTGCCGAATCTGGGTTTATTGGGGGCGCACCGGCGGTTGGAGGCGTTGTCGCTGCTGGTGTTGGCAATGCTGGCGGGGGGGGCGGGGGGGGGGGGGCGGCCGGCGGGGGCGGGCCCCCCGCGGGGGGGGCCGCGGGCGCGGGCTTGGGTGCGGAGGATGCCGATGGGGGAGCGGTTGGAGCAGTCGTTGGATGCCTGCCGTCATTACGGCCGGGTGCCGGGGTTCTTGCCGCGGACGATCGGGCTGTCCATGGTGCTGAATGCGGCGTGCGTGGGGCAGATCATGGCCCTGGCCGCCGGGTTGGGGATGCAGATCCCGGCGCGGGCCTTGTTTGTGATTGTGCCGATGATCATCTGTCTGGCCGCGTTGCCGATCACGCCCAGCGGTTTAGGGGTGCGGGAGAATCTCTATGTGTGGACCCTGGCGGTGCCTGAGATTGGGGTGCCGGCGAAGGAGGCGCTGTCCCTCTCGCTGCTGGCCTATGCCGGGAGTCTGGCCTGGAGCATGGTCGGAGGGGTGGTCTACGCCACCTTCAAGGACCGTCACCACCTCCAGGAAGTGACGGAGGTCACGGAGTCGAGCGATTCGCCATGACCGCGGAGGAAGGAGCCCGGAGCGTGGTGGCGCGTCTGCAGCAGGCCGGCCATGAGGCGTATTGGGTGGGGGGGTGTGTGCGGGATCTTCGGCTGGGGTGCGCGCCGAAGGACTATGACATTGCCACTTCGGCCCGGCCGCCGGAGGTGCAGGCCTTGTTTCCCAGGAACCGGGCGGTGGGGCGGCAGTTTGGCGTGGTGTTGGTGGCGGCGGGGCGGCGCTGGTTCGAGGTGGCCACCTTTCGGGCGGAGGCGGAGTACGAGGATGGGCGCCGGCCGAGGCACGTGACGTTCGCCCACGCGAAGGCCGACGCCACGCGGCGCGATTTCACCATCAACGGGATGTTCTACGATCCCATCGCCGGCGCGCTCCACGATTGGGTGGAGGGCGAACGGGATTTGTGCGCACGCGTGTTGCGGACGATTGGTCCTCCGCGGGCGCGTTTCGAGGAGGATCATTTGCGGCTTCTGCGGGCGGTGCGGTTTGCCGCCCAGTTGGATTTCGAGGTCGAGGCGGTGACGTGGTCGGCCATCCGGGAGCAGGCCGCCTTGATCCGCCGGATCAGTGCGGAGCGGGTTCGCGACGAGCTGATCAAGATCTTCCGGCCTCCGCATGCCGCCCGCGGGTTGGATTTGCTGCGGGACAGCGGGCTGTTGGCGGAGGTCCTTCCGGAGTTGGCGGCCACGATCACGTGTGCGCAGTCGCCCGAGTATCATCCCGAGGGGACGGTCTATGAGCACCTACGGCGGATGCTATCCCAGTTGCCGGCGGACGCGGCGGCGGACCTGCCCTGGGCGGTGTTGCTGCATGACATTGCCAAGCCGGTGACCGCCGCGCGCGCCGCGGATGGGGAGCGGATCACGTTTCATGGGCATGAGAGCATCGGGGCGGAGATGGCGCAGGAGATCATGCGGCGGCTGCGTTTTCCGCGTCGGCGCATCGAGGACGTGGTGACGTGCGTTCGGTTTCACATGCAGTTCAAGGATGTGGCGCAGATGCGCCGATCGACGGTGCGCCGCATCCTGTTGCGTCCGACGTTCCCGCTCGAACTGGAGCTGCATCGGCTTGATTGCTTGGGGTCGCATGGCCAACTGGATGTGTATGAGTTGTTGCGGGCGCATCAGCGGGCGTGGGAGGCGCAGCCGGCGTTGATCCCGCCGCTGGTGAGCGGGCATGACTTGATCGCGGTGGGGTATCAGCCCGGGCGCGCCTTGGGGCGACTCTTGGCGGAGATCCGGGAGAAGCAGTTGCAGGAGGAGTTGAGGACACGCGAGGAGGCGTTGGTTTGGGCGCAGGAGCGGTTGCGGAACCGGGCGTCGCAGATTGCCGTGGACACCCGCGGGGGCCTGACCTAGCCTGCCCGCGTGGCTTCGGTCCTCCACGGGCAACCGATGGTGCGGCGGGAGCGCGGCTGAGATGGACAAACTGCTGCTCATCGATGACGAGGCGGATGTGCTGTATTCATTCCGGCGGATTCTGGATTCGCCCGAGCTTGAGATTGCCACCTGCACGAGTGGGGAGGAGGGGTTGAAGGTGCTGCCGAGGTTGCAGCCGGACCTGGTCATGATGGACATCCGGATGGGGGGCATGAGCGGGTTGGAGGCGCTGCGGCGGCTGCGGCAGGTGGATCCGAAGACGCCGGTGATTCTGATGACGGCCTATGGGTCGACGCAGACGGCGATCGAGGCCATGAAGTTGGGGGCCTACGACTACTTATTGAAGCCCTTCGATGTGCCTCGGCTGAAGCAGATGGTGGCGGCCGCGCTGAAGGCTTCGCGCGACATGAAGCGGGTGGTGTCCTACCAACCCCTGCTGGAGAGCGAGGATTATGACCAGGGGATTGTTGGCCGCAGCCCGGCCATGCAGGAGGTCTTCAAACTCATCGGCCAGCTCGCGGCGTCCGATGCGACCGCGCTGATTACCGGCGAGAGTGGCACGGGCAAGGAACTGGTGGCCCGGGCGATTTATCATCACAGTGGGCGGAGCCAGCGACCGTTTCTGGCGATCAACTGCGCGGCCATTCCAGAGGCACTTCTCGAGAGCGAGTTATTCGGGCACGAGCGCGGGGCCTTCACGGGTGCAGTCTCCCAGCGGATCGGCAAGTTTGAGCAGTGCCATGGGGGGACGCTGTTTCTGGATGAGATCGGGGACATGAGTTGGCCGACGCAGACTCGGATTCTGCGGGTGCTTCAGTCGGGGACGTTTGAGCGGGTGGGCGGGAATCAGCCGGTGACGGTGGATGTGCGGGTGATTGCGGCGACGAACAAGCCGCTCGAGCGGGCGGTCCAGGAGAGGCAGTTTCGGGAGGACCTTTTCTATCGGTTGAACGTGGTGCGGATTCGCATGCCGGCGTTGCGGGAACGGCGGGAGGACATTCGGCTCCTGGTCAATTATTTCCTGCGCAAGTTTGCGTTGGCGCAGGGCAAGTCCCCCCGGCCGGTGGCGGACGAGGCCTTGGCGGCGTTGGAGGCGTATAGCTGGCCGGGCAACGTTCGTGAATTGGAGAATGTTATCGAGCGCGCGATGGTGGTGGCCAAGGGGGAGGCGATTCTGCGGGAGGACCTCCCCGCGGAGGTGAGCGGGCAGCGCGGGGTGGCGGTGGACGGAGGAGCGGTGCCGACGAAGTCTGACGTGCCTGGGGTGGGAGAGGCGGACGATCCCACGCCGCTTACGCGGGCGCTGTTTCGCTGGGCCCGCCGGCACGAGGACCAAGGCGTCATTGACTTGGTGGAGCGGGAGTTGGTGACGGAGGCGTTGCGCGAGACGGGGTGGAATCAGGTTCAGGCGGCGAAGTTGCTCGGCATGACCCGGGCCACGTTACGGAAGCGGATCGAGCGATTTGGGATACGGAAGGAGCTCCAGGTTCGTTAGTGTGAAACCCGTAACTCATGGCGGACAGGTCAAGTTTGGATCCTCTCTTCACCCAGGTTTCAACGAGGCCAGGATTCGCGATCGGCGCGGCGGTCGGCCTCAAAAAGCCCGATCAACAAGGCCATTTCAACGAAAAGCCCTCCCGCATCACACGGGAGGGCGTTGGTCGGCTTAAGCCGGTTGATCACTCCGACTCAGGCCTCAAAGGAATTACCGCAGCCACAGCTCTGGCGGGCATTGGGGTTTCGGATTTTGAAGCCGCCGCCGGTGAGGGCGTCGACGTAATCGACCACGGTGCCCTTGAGGTATTCGGCGCTGGCGGGATCCACGAGCACCGTCGCGCCATGGAATTCGTGGACGAGGTCGTTGGGCCGCGGTTCGTCGAACACCAACCCGTATTGCAGGCCGGAGCAACCTCCCCCTTCGACGTAGACGCGCAAGTGTTTGCCACGGGGATCGCTTTCCCGGCTCAGCAGGTACTTCGACTGCTGGGCGGCGCTTTCCGTCAGGGTCAGGACCGGATCGCTGGCAACGGATGCACTCATGTTCTGCCTACACCAGAAGGGTAACGCGCGGTCTGGGAATGTCAACTGCGCGCCCTGCTTGCTCAGCAATTCTCACGGTGAAAGAAGGAGTCCCCCTCTCCCCTTCCCTCCCCCCAACCGTTGCCAGCGCAGCGATGGCTCAGGTTGGGGGGAGGGAGATAGGGAGAGGGGGAATCGCTCCGGTTCAAGGGCTCAATGTGCGAAATCTCGGTTGGGAGAAGGTGGCCAAAGGTCGGGTGAGGGGCCGTCCGAGTTTCACCATGAGAATGGCTGCTTGTGACTGCTCGCGGTGGGAGAGGATTTGCGGCGCCGTCCTTTTCCTCCTGGCTGCATCGATAGGGTGAGGGGCTATGCTTTGGGCTTCATTTTGGGCCGGGCAGGGGTAAGGATGCGCGGCATGAGCGAATACGCGGTTCCGAGCGTGGGCCGGTCCTGGCGGCTGTTGCCGTTTGTGGTGGCGGATGTGTTGTTATTGGCGGTGGCGGTGGTGGTGGTGGTGCGGACGCCGGCGCCGATGGTGGGGTGGCAGGCGGGTCTGTGTGCGGGGTGTGTGGCGTTGGCGGCTTGGTTTGGTTGTTGGCCGATGCTCATGGATCATCAAGCGGCAGTGAAGTTGGCCGAGCAGCAGGGGTTGGCGGGCACGCTCGAACAGATCCGGAACCTCGAAGGGGTGGCGCGCCAGATCCAGATTGCGACAGGGCAATGGCAGACGGTGCACGAGCATGCGAACAAGGTGTCGCAGTCGGCAGGGGAGTTAGTGGATCGGATGACGAAAGAAGGGAAGGCCTTCGCGGAGGCGATGCAGCGAGCGAACGACACGGAGCGGGCTCATTTGCGATTGGAGGTGGAGAAGCTCCGTCGAAGCGAGGGCGAATGGCTCCAGGTGGTGGTGCGAATGCTGGATCACGTGTATGCGCTTTATCACGCCGGGGTGCGGTCTGGGCGACCGGCGTTGATCGAGCAGTTGACGCACTTCCAGATGGCCTGTCGGGATGTGGTGCGGCGGATGGGGTTGGTGCCGTATGTGGCGGAGGCGGGGGAGGCGTTTGAGGCGAGGATTCATCAGTTGGTCGACGAGAAGGCGATGGCGGCGGCGGGGGCGAAAGTGGCGGAGACAGTGGCGTGTGGGTTTACGTATCAGGGGCAGCTTTTGCGTCCGGCGTTGGTAACGCTACAGGGCGGGCAGGATGGAGCGAAGGCGGCGGAGGTTGGCGCGGAAGGCGGGGACGGTCGCGAGGCGGGGGGGGCGGCGGAAGGGACCGCCGGGTCGGGGATCGGCGGCAGCGTGGCGGGATCTGGGACCGGGCGGGAAGCGGCGTCGGAATCGGGCGAGGATCCGGGCGAGTCGGCCCAGGAACAACTGGGGCTGTCATGAGCGATTGGGGTTAAGGAACCTGTCACCTTGTTGTCATCCTGTTGGGGCGAGGGGTCGAGGGGAGGGGGAAACCGAGGAGGGGATTATACAGCGGGGTTAAGCGGGAGGGAGGCGGTGTGGTTGAGGGAGAGGAAGTGGAGCCAGCGGTGGGTGACGGGGCGCTGGAAGATCCGTTCGAGGGCGAGGGCGTAGAGTTGGATTTGGGGGGTGTGGAAGGCGATGCGGTCGGGGAGTTGTTGGGGTGTGAGAGCATCGGTTTTGAAGTCGAGGAGCCAGAGGTCGCGTTCGCGGAAAACGGCAAGGTCGACGACGCCCTGGACGATGACGAATTCGTCGTCGAGGGGGGTCTGGGTGGAGGCGAGGTGGAGGGCGGCGAGGTCGGCGTGATGGAGTCGGAGGGTGAAAGGGAGTTCGCGTTGGGCAGACGGGGCTTGGGTGCGGATGCGGAGCCCGATTTCGGATTGCCAGAACGCGAGGATGGATTCGAGGTTGAGGGTGTTGGCTTCGGCCGGGGTGAGGTGGCCGGTGCGGAGGAGTCGGTCCTGTTCGGCGCGGAGTTCGGCGAGGGTGGAGGTTTGTTGAAGGTCGAGGGATTGAAGGAAGGCATGGTGGGCGAGGCCGCTTTCTGCGGCGGTGAGGCCGTGGGCGAGGCGGGGTTGGGTGAAGGGGCGCTGGTGGAGGTAGGGGGCGGGGGAGGCGTCGGGGTCGTGGAGGAGGGGGTGGGGGTGAAGGGCGGAGGCGGAGGTTTTGGCGGGTTGGGAGGTGGCGGCGAGGTGGGGGTAGCGCCAGCGCAGGCGGAGGGAGAGGGCTTCGAGGTTGGCGAGGTCTTCGGGGGAGGGAGGAGGCTGGGGCTGGGAGCGCGTGGAGGGCGGAGGGGGGAGAGGATTCTCCGAACCAGGATTTCGCACCATGGACCCCTGAACCGAAGTGATTCCTCCTCGCCCTATCTCCCTCTCCCCAACCTGAGCCATCGCTTCGCTGGAAACGGTTGGGGAGGGGGCCGGGGTGAGGGGTGCCCGTTCATGGGGAGGGGCGGGGAAGGTGAGCCTGGGGTCGTTTTGGTTGTAGAGGGTCCAGGTGAGGAGGGGGCCGTTGCCGTTGGGTTGGGCGGGCCAGGAGGGGGAGCCGGTGGCGAGAGGGAGGAGGGGGCCGAGCCAATCGAGCCAGTGGTTGGCGGCGAGGAGGGTGTGGGGCGGGAGGGGGGAGGCGGTGCGTTGGTTCCAGCGTTCGGGTGCGGTGGCCGGGGCGGTGCCGACGAGGAGGAGGCGTTGGGCGGCGCGGGTGAGGGCGACGTAGCAGAGGCGGAGTTCCTCGCCCAGGGTTTCGCGGCGTTGGTGGCGGGAGGCGAGGAAGTGGGTGAGGCTGGGGTAGTGCTGGGTGATGTGCGGGGGTTTGACGCGGGGGCAAAGGCCAAGGTGTTCGTCGAGGATGACGTCGGCGGCTCCGTCGCGGAAGTTGAAGCGGCGTCCAAGGTCGGCGACGGCAACGATGGGGGCTTCGAGGCCTTTGCTTTGGTGGACGCTCATGAGGCGGACGGCGTGGTTGGCGGCGACGGTGGCGGGTTCGGTATCGAGGCCGGCCTCGAGGCGGTCGTCGAGGCAGCGGAGAAAGCGGAAGAGGCCTTGTCGCTGGAGGGGGTCGAACTGCCGGGTGAGGGCGAGGAGTTGCTGGACGTTGGCGTAGCGTTGGGGGCCGCGGTCTTGGGCGAGGCACCAATCGGGGTAATGAGTCTGGTCGAGGATATCTTCGAGGCATTCGGAGAGGGGGCCTTGGCGGGCGAGAGTTCGCCAGTGCTCATAGTGATCGAGGAAGCGGCGGACGGTGGGGAGGGTTGGGGGAGGGGCGTCCTGGGGGGCGGTGTGGAGCCAGCGGAGGAGGGCGGTCCAAAGGGGGTGTTTGGGGGCGGCGAGCCGGATATGGGCGAGGACTTCGAGGGAAAGGCCGACGAGGGGGGAACGGAGGACGGCGAGGAGGGGGAGGTCCTGGAGGGGGTTATCGAGGAGGCGCAGGAGATTAGTGAGGTCGGTAACTTCGATGGCTTCGAGGAATCCCCCGCGGGTGGCGGTGAGGGGGATGCCGAGGCGGGCGAAGGTGCGAGCGTAGAGTTCGGCGCGGTTCCGGGGGGCGCGGAGGAGGATGACGATATCGCTCCAGGTTGCGGGGCGGTATTGTTGGAGGGTGTCATCCCAGACGGCTGCGGGGTCGTGGGTTAAGGCGAGGAGACGGAGGCCGAGGAGGTGGGCCTCGTGCTCGGCGTCTTCCCGTTCGGTGAGGAGGTCTGGGGAATCGGGTTCGCTGGGGGGGGTGGTGGCAGGGGGTTGGGGGTTGGGGGTCGGGGGTTGGGAGGGGGTTGGGCTGGTGAGGCGGAG
>CAZVRY010000126.1:16792-19720 GCA_964629545.1 uncultured Verrucomicrobiota bacterium
CCCCCGCCCCCCGCCCGCCCCCGGGCCGGGGGCGGCGCCGGGGGCGCCCCCCGCGGCGGGGCGGCGTGGGATCGGTGGGGCATCGGAGGTGTTCGCGGGTTTCGGGGGCGCCGAATTGGAGGTGGGCATCGGGCCCGTAGGCGACACCGCCGATATCCGGGTGGAAGAGGGCGGCGAAGGTGGGGTTGATGAAGTTAAGGATTTCTTGGTGGCTGCGGAAATTCTCGGAGAGAGGGATGACGCTACTGTGGGCGGGATCGGGAGGGTGGCGCCATTCGGTGGCGTAGTGTTGAAAGATGGCGGGGTTCGCGAGGCGGAAGCGGTAGATGCTTTGTTTGACGTCGCCGACGAGGAAGCGGTTGCCGTGGGGGGCGGGGCGGGCGAGAGCTTGGAGGATGGCGTCTTGGGCCTCGTTGATGTCCTGGTATTCGTCAACGAAGATGCGGTCGAGGCGGTCTTGCCAATCGCGGGCGGTTGGGGAGGGTTCCCAGGGGAGGTTGGGGGCGGGGCGTTGGCGGAGGAGTTGGAGGGCGAGTTGTTCGAGGTCGGCGAAGTCGAGGGAGGCTTGTTGTCGGCGGGCGCGGGTGAAGGCTTCGGAGAAATCGCGAGTGAGTTGGAGGAGGGCGATCATGTGGGGCCGGACCCAATCCCAATCTTGTTGGAGGGGGTCGGCGTCGGGGGATTGGGGGAGGAGGGTGGCCCAGAAGGCGGCTTCGTCGAAGAAGCGTTCGACCGGGGGGCGGAGTTTGGTTTTGGTGCCGCGGGGCCAGTCAGGGCGTTGGTCGGCGTCGAGGATGTCTTGGATGGCGAGGGCGGCGTGAGGTCGGGAGGGGAGGGGGTCGAGTTGGGCGAGGCGTTGGGCGGCGAGGGTGGGGACGCGGCCTTCTGGGGGTTGGGCGTTGAGGATTGGCAGCCAGGCGGCGATCCAGTGGGCCAAGCTCGTGGGGAGGATGTGGAGCCAGGCGTCGGGGTGTGGGGAGTTGAAGGCGTTGGTTTGGGCTTCGAGCCAGGCGTCAGGGTCGCTGAGGGTGCGGGAGTAGGCGTGGAGGCGAAAGACGAGTTCTCGGATAGGGAGGTCCCAACCGCGGCCGCGTTCCTGGATGAGGTCGCGGATGCTGTGGGCGAGGGGGGTCTGGGCGTCGAGGTGTTGGGCGAGGATGCGATGGAAGGTCTCGTGGGCGAGGAGGTTGGACTGGTCCTGGTCGAGGATGCGGGTTTGGGGGTCGAGGTCGAGGTCGAGGCAGTGTTGGCGGACGAGGTTGAGGCAGAAGCTATGGAGGGTTTGGATGCGGGCGGTATCGAGGAGGGCGAGTTGTTCGCGGAGGTGGAGGTTGTCGGGGGAGAGGGAGGATTCGGATTCGAGGCGTTGGCGGATGCGGCGGCGCATTTCGGCGGCGGCGGCCTCGGTGAAGGTGACCATGAGGAGGCGGTCGAGGGAGCCTGGCTGGGTGGGGTGGCGGAGCCAGGCGAGGCAGCGGTCGACGAGGGTGCGGGTCTTGCCGGTGCCGGCGCCGGCCATGATGAGGACGTTGCCTTGGGCGAGGACGGCGCGGGTTTGGTTGGGGGTAGGTTGGGGCATGGCGGGGCGGGCGGGGCGGGGGGAGGGGGGTGGGTTTAGAGGGCGACGAGGGGGCGGTAGGGGTGGGTCCAGGGATCGATGCGGCAGATCGCGGCGTAATCGCAACGGTCGCAGGGGCGTTCACGGCGGTGGAGGTAGGGGTCGACGGCGGCCTGGCCGTCGAGGGCGCGTTGGCCGAGCAGGCGGAGTTGGGTTTCGACTTGGCGGAGGAGGTCTTGGAAGTCGTGGCTGGGCATGGGGTCTTTGCAGCGTTGGTGGAGTTGGCCGTCTTGGCGGAAGATGTAGTGGAATTGGTCGCCGGCGGCGGCTCTGCGGTTATCGAGGAAAGGCAGGGCCTCGAGGTCGAAGCGGCCGAGGTGGCGGTAGGCGAGTTGGCGGGTTTGGGCTGGGTGAGCGAGGGCGTGATTGCGCTGGGGGGCGGGGCGGAACTGGCCGCGGAGGTTGAGGTAGAAGACGCCGGCGGGGCGAAGGGTATGGGTGCCGAGGCGGGTTGGGGCTTCAGGGATGGCGAGGAGGGCGGCGAGGTAGGCGGGGAGTTGGAGTTGGATCCCGTTGGCGAGGAGGAGGGGATCGAATTGGCGGCCGCTGGATTTGTAGTCATGGACGACGACCCAGCGGCGGCCGTCTGGGGAGGCGGGGCCGAGGTCGATGCGGTCGATGCGTCCGCGGAAGGCGAGTTGGCGGTGGTGGTCGAGGGGGAGGGTCCAGGCGGGGAGGCCGGACGGTTCCATGCCGAAGGGGACTTCGACGGCGACGGGGTCGAACTGGTATTGGGGCATCCAGGTGATGACGGCTTGGATGAAATCTTGGAGGGCTCGGGTGAGGGCGAGGGTGGTGAAGCGGTTAGGGGGGTTGGCGTGGAAGAGGCCGCCGCGGAGTTGGGAGGCGACCTGGGCGGCGAGGGTAGCGATGCGTTGGCGGGCGTCTTCGGGGGTGAGGGAGCGCCAGGGGCGGCCTTCGGCGAGGAGTTGTTCGTGGAAGAGGCGGAGGACCTCGTGTTGGAAGTTGCCGAGTTCGCGGGGATCGACTCGGAAGAATAGTCGTTCTTGAGCGTGGAGGCCAGCGCGGATGAAGAACCGGAAGGGGCACATGCCGAACTGTTCGAGGTTGCTGACGGACGTGCGGAAGGGATTACCGTAGAGGCGGGCGGCGGTGGCTGGGGAGAGGGTGGTTTCGGGCTGAAACGCGCGGAGGTGGGCGAGTGGCTGTTCGAGGGCGAGGAAGGGGGAGTCGGGGAGGAGGGAGCCGTCTTCGGCGCGGTCGGCGAGGGTGAGTGGGGCATGGGGGAGGAGCCCGGCGGCGCCGAGTTCGGAGGGGTGGAGGGCGGGGGGCCAGGCGGGGCGGGGGTC
>CAZVRY010000127.1:0-14672 GCA_964629545.1 uncultured Verrucomicrobiota bacterium
GTCCCAGGCCGGATGATCGTTCACTCTGACAGGGCAACCGTGCGACCCGCGAGCCTTCGGGCTTGCGGCCCGGCCGGCTTTCGGCTGCGACGCGCGGGTTTCACCCTCATCGAGTTGCTGGTCGTCATCGCCATCATCGCGATCCTCGCCAGCATGCTCCTCCCCGCCCTCTCCCGGGCCAAACTCAAAGCCGTCAAAACCAAGTGCAACAGCAACATGCGCCAGCTCGGCATCGCCATCCGCATGTACGCTGACGACAACAAAGAACTCTTCCCCGACTGCGCCGGAGCGTGGTGGCCCTGGGACCTCCCCGCCAAAGCCGCCAACGCCTTCGTCCGCAACGGCGGCACCCGCAAAATCCTCTACTGCCCAGGCTTCGCCAAACAGGACAACGACGAACTCTGGGCCTTCACCACCGGGCAAACCACCGAGGTCGCCTCCGATAACGCATCCGGTTACCGCGTCATCGGCTACGCCGTCGCCTTCAAAGGCTCCGGTCGCGTCCACGAAACCAATATCACCGAGTCCATGAACCCCAAAGCCTGGCGCCTCGCCGCCGGCCTCGAGATCAACCCGCCCCCAGTCCAACGCGTCGTGGCCGCGGACGGCACCCTCTCCATCGGCGCCAACGAACGCGTCCGCACCGTCAACCGCTATACCAAAGTCGATGGCGGCTGGCGCGGCCATCAGTCCGCCCACCTCAACGGCCGCGGCTTCCCCGAAGGCGGCAACCTCCTCATGCTCGATGGGCACTCCGAATGGCGCAAGTTCGACCGCATGAACGTCCGCACCACCCTCAACGACAGCGGCAACCCTGCCTTTTGGTGGTAACCCCTTCCCCCCTGCCACCCCTCCCCTAACCCCTCGCCCCCGCCCAGGCGGAGGCGAGTCCGCAAGCAGTCCACACCCACGCCGCCCAGCCAACGCGGCCGTGGGAGCTCAGGACGCCGGCCGCGCCTCCGGCTGACCACACTCCCGCTCGAACCGATTCAAGTCCTCCCGCCGCCCCGTCACGAACACCAGGTCGTTCTCCGCCAGGACCAGGTCCGGCACCGGCTCGAATTCCCGCTCCGTCCCTCCCTCCCGCGGCCGGTTCACGAGCACCACCGTGATCCGAAACCCCTGCCGCAGCCGCGCCGCCTCCAGCGACTGACCGTGCAACCGCGCCCCCAGCCGCACCGTGCCTAATTGGAAATCGCCGCTGATCGGCGTCCGATCCCCGGCCATCCCGGCATGGAGCTTCTCCGCCAACCGAAAGGCCATGTCGCGCGAGGGGAGCACCACCTCGTCCGCCCCCACCCGACTCAACACCTGCGCGTGCTTCAGGTCCACCGCCCGACAGATGATCCGCTTCACCTTCAACTCCCGCAGCGCCAGCGTCGCCAGCACGCCGCCCTGCAAGTTCTCCCCAATACACACCACCACCGCATCCGCTTGCTGCACCCCCGCCTCCTTCAACGCCTCCTCGTCCTCCACGTCCAATTGCACCGCGTGGAAACCATCGTCCGCCAACTCGCGAACCCGCCCCCCGTTGCGGTCGGCCAGCACCACCTCACAACCAAACTCGCTCAGCCTCGTGCCCAAATGGAACCCGAACCGCCCCGCTCCCAGGATGAAAATACGTTGTGCCATAAACTAACCCAGCGATAGCTGCTCCTCCGGATGCCGAACCCGCCACACCGCCAGCGGCCGGCTCAAATGCAACGCCACCATCAACGGCCCCACCCGCCCCACAAACATCAAGCCCATCACCACCACCTTCCCAGGCGCCGTCAACGCCGACGTCACCCCCGTGCTCAACCCCGTCGTGCCGAACGCGGACACCGCCTCGAACATCAGGGCCAGCCAACCGTGAGCCGTGCGCGACGCCGGCTGCTGGTGCTCTGTCACCATCAGCAACCCAATCCCCGCAAACACAAAGAGCGTCGCCAGCAAACCCAACATCGTCGCAATGTGCACCTGCCCAGGCGCAATCCGCCGCCGAAAAACATTGATCTCCGCCCGCCGCCGCAACGCACTCCACGCCGTCACCACCAATAAGAAAAACGTCACCGTCTTGATCCCCCCAGCCATCGACCCCGGCGCCCCCCCCACAAACATCAGAAACATCGTCCCCAGTAACGTCGCCGGCTCCATCGCCGCGTTGTCCACCACGTTGAACCCCGCCGACCGCGCCATCGTCGAGTGGAAGAACGCCCACGACAGCTTCCTCCATCCCTCCGCCTCCCGCAACGTCGCCCCTCGCTCGAAGAACAACGTCAATACCACCCCCGCCCCCAACAACACCACCGTCATCAACAACGCGATCCGCGTCTGCAACGACAACGCCCCCCGCCGGAGCGGATTCCGCCGCCAAAACCGGTAGTGCAGCAGATTCGCCAAGGTCAACAGCCCTAACCCACCCACAATCACCAACAGGTCCATCACCCCCAACATCAAAGATCGGTCCCGCCAACGCACCAACCCTTCCGGGTAAGTCGAAATCCCCGCATTGCAAAACGCGCTCACCGCATGGAACACCGCCGACCACAACGACGGCACCTCCCCCTCCTCCGCCACCTGCGTCATCAGCGAAAACAACGCCACCGCCCCCGCCGCCTCGGTCAGAAACACAATCAAACACGAGTAAATAAACAAATCCACCGGACGCGCCGCCCGCAGTCTCCCCATCGTCGCCTCAATCGCCCGCTCGTCCCGTAACGACAACCGCTCGCCCGACAGCAACACCAGCAACGTGCTCGCCGTCAAAATCCCCAACCCGCCCAACTGAATCAAAACCAGCAGTATCCCCTGCCCCAACCCGTTGAACGACTCCCCAACGTTCACCGTCGTCAACCCCGTCACGCAAACCGCCGACACCGACAAGAACAACGCGTCCACCGTCGCCATCGAACCCCCACCCCGATGCGCCCACGGTAGCGTCAGCAACATCCCCCCCACCGCAATCAACGCCGCAAACCCCAACGGCACCAACCGCCAATCGTCCGACCGAGGCGGCGCCGGCAGCAGACGGGCCAGTGCCTCCGACCTCACCATGGACGGTTCGCGGCTCACCCGCCCACTCTGGCATGCCCCCCCCGCCCTGGCAACCCGCCCCACCGCGGAGCCCCGGAACGGACGGATGTCGAGACGGTTGAGGCCATCACCGATCCAAGTCGCCCAGGAATCCCCCGAAAAAGAGAACTTGCCATCGGCCGGGCGGAAGGTAGTCTCGCCGCTCTTTGTAACTGGGCGCTTGACGGCGACCGGGCGGCCGCGGAGTCTGCCTCACGTCAACGACCCTTCATCTACGATTTATGGCAGTGCGAATTCGCTTGAAACGGGCCGGGGCCAAGAACGCTCCGGCCTATCGTGTGGTGGTCACCGATGCGCGGAGCCCGCGCGACGGCCGTTTCATCGAGGAAATCGGTTCCTACATCCCCAGCCGGAAGGAGAACAATTACTCGCTCGACCTGGCGCGGGCCCAATACTGGGTGGGCAAAGGGGCGCAACCCAGCGACACCGTCGCCAGCATGATCCGACGAGCCGCCAAGGCAGCCGCCGCCACCCCCAAAGCCTAACCAAGGCACCCCCTCATGCAGGCGTTCCTCGAATACGTCGTCAAGGGTCTGGTCGAACGACCCGACGCCGTCTCCGTTCAGACCATCGAGCAGTCCGGCATGACCCTCTACGAACTGCGCTTGCACCCCATGGACATGGGCAAAATCATCGGCAAGCAAGGCAATACCGTCCATGCCATCCGGGCCCTCATGCAGATCGGAGCCGCCCGCAAGGGAATGCGCTGCAAACTCGAGATCATCGAGGATACCACCAGCCGCTAAGCCCCTTGAAACCCGAAACTCACTGTGGACAGGTCACGTTTGGATTCTCTCCTCGCCCAGGTTTCAGGGATTCTGAGAGCAGGGCGCGGAGATCAGACCGAAACCGGGCCCGGAGGCACGCACCGGCGTCCGGGCTGCTCGCCTGAGGCGCACCTCGCCAAAACTGCCTCGGGCGCGCCCACCTGCGCCCAGCCTGGAAGCAGGCCCAGGACATGAAAATCGATGTCCTCACCCTCTTCCCCAACATGTTCGCCGGGCCGCTGGACGAAAGCATCATCCGCCGAGCCCGCACCGCCGGCCTCCTGAACCTCACTGTGCATAACCTGCGCGATTGGGCCCACGACCGCCATCAAACCGTCGATGACCGCCCCTTCGGCGGCGGCCCCGGGATGCTGCTGAAACCCGAACCCGTGTTTGAGGCCGTCGAAGCCCTGGCCCGCGACCAGGCCTGGACCATCCTGCTCACCCCCCAAGGCCGCCGGTTCAACCAAGCCGTCGCCCGCGAACTCGCCGCCCGCGACCACCTGCTCCTCGTCTGCGGTAGCTACGAAGGGTTCGACGAACGAATCCGAGAGGCCCTGGCCGACGACGAACTGTCCATCGGCGATTTTGTGCTGACGAACGGCGCCCTGCCGGCCATGGTGCTCATCGACGCCGTCACCCGACTCCTGCCAGGAGCCCTGGGCGACGACGCCAGCGCCAGCGACGAGTCCTTCAGCCACGGCCTGCTCGAATACCCGCATTACACGCGACCAGCCGAGTTCCGAGGCATGAAAGTGCCGGACGTGCTGCTGTCCGGCCACCACGCCCAAATCGCCCGCTGGCGACACGAACAGGCCAGGCACCGCACCGCCCAACGCCGGCCTGACCTGCTGGCGCCCGGCCAACCACCAACCCAACCATCCACTGATTTATGAACCAGGCCCTCCTCGACAAAATCGAATCCGAACAGTTCCGCAAGAACGCCACCAAGTTCTCCGTCGGCGACACCGTCCGCGTCCATACCAAAGTCGTCGAAGGCGACAAGGAACGCATCCAGGTGTTCACCGGCGTCGTCATCGGACGCCGGGGACGCGGCTTGAACGAGACGTTCACCGTCCGCCGCATCAGCTACGGCGAAGGCGTCGAGCGGGTCTTCCCCACCCATTCCCCACGCATCGACAAAGTCGAAGTCGAACGCCAAGGCGCCGTCCGCCGGGCCAAACTCACCTACCTCCGCCAACGCATCGGCAAGAGCGCCGTCGCCGTCAAGGAAAAGGAAACCAGGAAGTCCACCGCCCCCGCCTCCTAACCCGCCTGTGTCCCACGCGCGGGGAACAGGCCATTGCCTGACGGACCTCGCGACCGTGCCCCTTACCCCGGGAAAGCGTCCAGGGCGCTGCGCAGCGTGCCTGGAGTCCGCCCGCCGTGGTCCGGTCTGACTAACCTACCCCCCCTGACCGGTCGCCGTCCGCGCGAAGTTGATCGAATCCCGGAACCGTTTGTTGTCCGCCCGGATCCGTGAGGTCAGCGTCTTGCTAATGGCGACCAGCAACGGCGTCGCCAGTTCCGGAGCCTCCGCCACCAGCCTTTTGAACGCCTCCACGGAGACTTTCAGGAGCACGCTGTCCTTGTTGGCCACCACGTCCGCCGAGCGAGGACCGTGGTCGAACAACGAGATCTCCCCAAAAAAATCCCCGGCATTCAGCGT
The DNA here is from genome assembly GCA_964629545.1 of uncultured Verrucomicrobiota bacterium. Taxonomy (GTDB): domain Bacteria; phylum Verrucomicrobiota; class Verrucomicrobiia; order Limisphaerales; family CAZVRY01; genus CAZVRY01. The sequence goes on from CAZVRY010000127.1 coordinate 5,512, forward strand.
GGTCAGAATGCTCTCCTTCCCGGAAATCATCAGCCGAACCCGAACCTCCCCCTCCAGCACCAGGAACATCGTGTCCCCATGATCGCCCTGGTGCACCACCTCCGCCCACTGTCGGACCTGCTGGATCTCCATATACTGGATGAACCGTTCCAACTGTCCGTCCGACATGTCCCCAAATACCTTGATCCGCCGTAACGTGCCCGGCTTGAGCCCCGCAATCGTCAACTCGCCCGTCCGCGTCGGCGCCGGCGCCGACTTCCCCGCCGGCCCCTTGGAACGAAAGAACATCTGCAACTCCGGCACCTCCGCCGCCTTCCGCCACGCGTCCTCTTGTTCCGAATACACCCAGGTGGCCGCCGTCACCCGCTCATCCTTGATCCACCCCACCAACGTCGGGAGCTCCACCGGTCCGTAGACGTTGTTGTCGACCGCCCAAATCCTATACCCGATGTTCTCTTCCGCGCTCGGCACGGCGCCCTTGTAACCGAGCCCACTAGGCTGACGCAAAGAAAATCAGCCCCCTACCTCCACCCTCCCCTCACCCTACCGGGATATCTGCACCGGACGCACCCGGGCTCCCGCCCGCACCCGATCGCCAGGATACAACACCACCTCCTCCCCATCGCTCAAACCGCTCACCACCTGCATCGCCGTCCCGCTCGACCGCCCCACCTCCACCCGCCGCAACTCCGCTCGCCCTCCCCGCAGCACGAATGTCGCCCAGTCGGACCCCCGACGAAACAACGCCCCCAAGGGAACTTGCAGCACGTCGGCGCCCTCCCAAACCACCACCTGCGCCTCCACCCGGAACTGATCCCCCAGCGTGGAACGTCGGTCCGCGGGCGTCACCAAATCCGCGACCACGTTCACCCGCTGCTCCTCTACCCCCAGAGCCGAGACCTTCGTGAAGGCCGCCGGTTCAACCAGACGAACCCGCCCCTCGAGTGGCTCCTCCCCACCCCACTGGCCCAACAGCACCCGCGCACCCGGCGGAATCGCCGCCCCATCCCGCGATAACACCTCGATCACCACCTCCAAATCCGTCGGGTCTCCAATCTCCAGCAGCGCCACCCCAGGGGCAACCACCCGACTGCTCTCCTCGAAGACCCGCAACACCCGCGTGCCCGCCGGCGCGTGCACCTCCACCGGAACCGATGCCGTCCGCCCCACCCCCTCCGACGAGCCCCCAAAATCAGCCAGCTCCGCCTCCGCCTGCCGCAGCGCACTCTCCGCCGTAGCCAAGTCCTGGGTGGCGGCGGTCTCCCTCCACTGGATCGGCTCCAGCTCCTGCAGGGAGATCGACTGCTCCGCGAAGAGTTGCTGAAACCGCAGCAATTCCTTGCGGGCAAACTCGTGCGCCCGCCGCGCCTTCTCCACATTGGCCGCCGCCGCATCCCGCTGCGCCTCCGCCAACGCCCGCTTCCGCGGATCCAGCAACGCCGGCGACACCGGATCCAACACGGCCACCACCGTCCGGCCCGCCTCCACCCCATCCCCCGCCTTCAGCCCAATCCGCCGCAACCGGCCCGCGACCGGAGCCGAAACCACGTAACGATGACGAATCCGCGTCTTGCCCTCCTCGTTCACCGTCACCCGCAACGCCCCCCGCCGCACCCCCGCCGTCTCCACCGCCGTCGCCTGCGGCCGCAACCCCAGCCCGATCAACGTCAGCAACACCAGGATCCCCATCCAGGGAACCCACCGCTTCGCGCCCGGTCCCCGAACCCGACGGCCCGTGCCAGCCGAATCCAGAGCCAGCCTGGAAGAGTCCATGGCCTTCACGTTTATTCGGGCGCCTTCAACGCCCCTACCAAATCAAGTTGTTTGAGCCGCCGCAACACCACCAGGGTGGAAACCGCAGCCGCCACCGTCACCGTCAACACCGCAAACGCATAGTTGTGCGCCGTGATCAACACCGGCAGCCGCACCGTCTCCGTGTTCACCGCCTCCACAATCCCCGTGGCAAACCCCGTCCCCAACACCAAACCCACCGGCACCGCCACCACCGACATCAACACCAATTCCGTCACCAGTATCGCCCCCACCTCCCGCTCCGAAAACCCGATCACCCGCAAGGTCGCCAACTCCCGCGCCCGCTCCGCCAACGCAATGCGGGCGTTGTTATAGACCACCCCGAACGCAACCACCACCGCAAATAGCAGGTAGATCTTCTGGATCAACCCGATGCTCGCCGCCGTCGTGCGCCGAAAATTCTCACGCAGCGATTCCTTGATCCCCACGAAACTCACCCGCGGCATCTCTTTCAAGGCGCGCAGGAAAGCCCCCCGCTGCGCCGCATCCACCGTGAAACTAGCCCCCGTAATGATATCCCCCTCCCCCAAAAACCGGTTCAACGCCGTCAACTCCATGTGCGCCGCGATCCCCGTGAGATCCTCCGAAGTCGCCACCAACGGCACCTGCCGAACCGGCCGGCGCCCCTCCAGCACCTCCACCTCCAGCCAATCCCCAGGCGCCACCCCCAACACCTCCGCCAACTTCGCCGATATCACCAACCCCTCCGCCGGCAACGGCACCTCCCGCCGATACCGGTCGATCATCCTGCTGTGCTGCGTCACGCGCGGATGACCCTGGATGCCCACCTGCCGCGATCGCGGCCCGAAGCGCAGCCGCGCCGCCGCCACCCGGAATGGATCCGCACTCAGCACCCCCGGCAACCGGCGCAGCAAGTGAATCACGGGCAGCCCCGCCGGTTCCACCAAGCCCAGGTTGATGTCCTGCCGCTGCACCACGTCCCACTGAAACCCCAGCAACTCCCCCACACTGTCCCGAAAACAATTCGGCACAATCAAGATCCCCGTCGCCAACGCCAACCCCGCCACCGTGAACATCGCCTGCATCGGCCGCCGCTCCAGATTCCGCACCGCGATCCGAAACCCGTGCGTGAACAACCGAGCCAACCCCGTCCGCTCAATCAACGCCGGCCGAAACGTCGTCGGCGGCTCCGGCCGCATCGCCTCCGCCGGCGGCAGCCGCGCCGCCCGCCGCACCGCCCCAAAAACCCCCGCCGCCGCCACCAACCCCGCCACCCCCACCGCCACTCCCACCGCACTGTCGTCCAACCGAAACCGCAAGTCCGGAAACCGGAAGAACAGGTGATACATCTCCACCAGCCGGTGCCCCAGTCCCACGCCCCCCAACGCCCCCACCACCGTCCCCCCCACCACCATCACCAACGCGAACTTCAGGTAATGCACCACCACCTGGTGGTTCGTAAACCCGAAGGCCTTCAACACCGCAATCTGCTCCCGCTGCAACGTCAGCAACCGCGTCAAGACCGCGTTCGTCATGAACGCCGCCACACCCAAAAACACCACCGGAAACCCAATCGACAGCGTCTCCAACACGCGAATCTCATCCGAAACCCGAATGTGCGAAGGGTGATCCGCCCGACCATACGCCCCTCGGCCCCCATAAGGCCGCAACAGCCGATCCAATTCACCCACCACCGACCGCACCCCCGCCCCCGGCGCCAGCGTCAGCGAGACATGATTGAACGCCCCCTCCAAATCGTAGGCCGACGCAATCTCCTCCTGCGACATCCAGAATATCCCGTAACTCCGATTGTCCGGCAGCGCCGCCCCCGGCCGCGCCTCAAAAATAAACTCGGGCGACAACACGATCCCCACAATCCCCACCTCCTGCCGCCGGCCGTTGAGCAACAGCACCAGCCGATCGCCCGGCTGCAACCGGTTCGCCTCCGCAAACGCTTCCCCCACCAACACCTCCCCCCGCCGCCCCGGCGCTAACCACCGCCCCCGACGCAGAAAGAGCCGGTTCAACTCCGGCAACCCCTGGTCGGGCCACGAACGCACCAAACCGCTCGCCGGCTCGTCCAAATCCGCCAAGTCCAACGTCACCTGAACCGAAACGTCCGCCTGCACCGTCGCCACCCCCGGGATCGCCGCGATCCGCCCCACCAGGCCCTCCGGTGCCCGTTTCAGATCCGCAAACACCTCCGCAAACCGATGCCCCTCGTAATAGTCCCGCCGCGCCCCCTCCAACGAGTAGATCAGACTCCGAGCCATGATCAGCATCGCCAGCCCGCACGCCATCACCAACGCCACCGCCACCACCTGGCCCTTCATCCGCCCCAGGTCCCGCACCAGCTTCCGATCAAGCTGCGAGATCATCACCAGTTCAAACTGGCCGCCGCCGCCCGGCGCCCATTCCGCCGCTCGTGATGCACCCGCCCATCCGAAAAGTGAATCACCCGGTCCGCCATGTCCGCCATCACCGCATTGTGGGTAATCACCACCGTCAGCGTGCCCAACTCGCGATTCACCCGCTCGATCGCCTCCAATACCACGATCCCCGTCCGCACATCCAACGCCCCCGTCGGCTCATCGCAAAGCAGCACCTCCGGCCGCTTGGCAATCGCCCGGGCAATCGCCACCCGCTGCTGCTCACCCCCGGATAGCTGGGCCGGAAAATGATCCAACCGCGCCCCCAGGTTCACCAGGTGCAACGCCTCCTCCGGCGCCATCGGATCCCGCGCAATCTCCGTAATCAACGCCACGTTCTCCCGCGCCGTCAGACTCGGGATCAAATTGTAAAACTGAAAAACAAAGCCCACCGATTCCCGCCGGTAACGCGTCAACTCCGCCTCCGTCGCGTTCGTCAACTCCAGCGCCCGATACCGCAAACGCCCCGCCGTCGGAACATCCAATCCCCCAATGTTGTTCAGCAACGTCGTCTTCCCGCTGCCCGACGGACCCAAGAGCACCACCAACTCCCCTTCGTAGAGGTCCAGATCCACCCCCCCCAACGCACGCACCTCCGCCAACCCCGCCCCATACACCTTGGTCAACCCGCGCGCCTCCAGCACGGGTCCCGCACCCACCCCGCCCCCGTCGCCCCGGGTCGTTCTCGGCACATCCATCAAGGGCCTTTCCTACCCCCCAACCCAACCCCCTTCAACCCCAAAGCAGCAATTCTCATTTTGAAAGAAGGAGTCCCCCTCCCCCCTTCCCTCCCTGACCCCCTTCACCCATCAGCGACCGTCCCCCGCCCGCCAGGCCCCGCAGATCCCACCGCCCCATGCCCTTCCGTCCAACGCCGACGCAACGCCGCATGCAACCGCTCCTGAACCGGACGCGGCAGTTCGTAGGGATCCCCAGCCCGGTAAAGCGTGATCGTGCGCCGAATGTTGTCGATCACCACCTGGCAGGGATTGCAGCCAGCCATGTGCTGCTCGAACTCCGCGCACCACGCCGGATCCACTTGGCCGTCCACGTAGTCGTTCAGGTGAGCCAGCAATTCTTGGCACTTCATGCGATCATTGTCCCATCCTGAGCCGCCACTCCCGGATTGGTTACATTTCAGGGCGTCGCCAGAGGATGGGCATGAGCCCGTTCATAACGCCGCGCCGGATCGCCGAAAGCCGCCGTCAGCCGCTCCCGCAACTGCAGCCGGGCCCGCAATAGACGCACCTTCACGTTCGCCTCGCTCAACCCCAGCGCCTCCGCCGCCTCGCGCACCGTCAATCCCTCCACGTCGCGCAGCAGAAACACCAGCCGATGCTTGTCGTCCAGTTGCGCCAACGCCTCCTCCACCAGAAGCCGAGTCTCATGCCGACTGGCCAACACATCCGGCGCCTCACTCCAGTCGGCAATGAACTCCGGCACCGGCACCGCCGTCATCGCCTCCTCCGAACCCGCCGCCGGCTCCAGCGGCACGACGTCCAATCCCCGCTGCTTCCGCAACACCTTCAGCGCAGCATGCGTCGCAATCCGCGTCAGCCAGGTCGTGAACCGCGCCTCCTCCCGAAACCCCTCCAAGTGCTCCAAAACACTCAAAAACGCCTGCTGGGTCACATCCTCCGCATCCTCCGGATGACGCACAATCCGCCGGGCCAACGCGTAAATGCGGCGCTCGTGCCGGGCCACCAATTGCTCGAAGGCCGCCAAGTCCCCCCCCTTCGCCAACCGCACCAGGCTCTCGTCCGTAACATCGCCGCTCACCCCCCCAGCATCTCCACCCCGCCTCCAGCCTGTCAACCCACGGGTCAGAGAAGCGAGAACGGGAATTGCTGCCCAGCATGTAACTTGACATCCCAGGGCGCCGCCGCTAGCGATGAACGCTTACGAATCCAACCACGACCAGGCTCCAGGATGGCCCTGCCTGCCATCCCGCACCGGTCGCTCCGGGCGGGACCCTTCCCCTTTCCCCGGAACCGGCTCGTCCCGCCGTGTGCCCCCGCCCCCCACCCCTCCGGCCCCCCCCATGAGCACGCGGCCCCTCACCCCCCCCCACGCCCGAGACGCCACCCGCTCGTCCCCTCTGGCCCGCTGGCTCCAGCACGGCTTCTTCACCACCGCCCTCTGGATCCTCCTCGCCTCCGGCGCGCTCAAACTCGTCGGCAGCCTCCTCGGCCACCCCGTCCTCGACGCCCCAGACCCCCTCTTCCCCTGGATCACACGCCGTTTCCTCGCCGCCGGCACCGGCCTCTTCGAAATCGCCGTCGCCGTCCTCCTGCGCCCCCCCGCCCTCCCCGCTCGCCGCTGGTTCCTTGTCTCCTGGATCACCTCCATCTTCCTAGCCTATCGCCTTGGCCTCTGGATCGTCGGCTACCAGGGCCTCTGCCCCTGCCTGGGAACCACCCTGGACCAATGGACCGGAAGCGCACTGGCGGAAGACCGACTCGCCCATGGCCTGTTCCTCTACCTCCTGGTCGGTTGCCTCGCCACGGGCTGGTGGCATTACCGCCGGCCCCCCTTCCGCGTGCGCCCGTCCTCGCCTCAAGCCTGCCTCCTGGGCGCCTCGCTCACCCTCAGCCTCCTGACCCCCACCCACGCCGCCCCCGCCGGCCTCGTCCTCGAAGGCGACCTCCGCTGGTACTGCCCCCCCAACACCGCCAGCGACCTTCCCTGCGTCACGTGGGCCTACCGCGTCACCCTCGCCGGCGAATCCTGGTCCGTCCGCACCACGGTTGTCGAAGGCGAAGATCCCGGGCGCAACGCCTTCGCCTACGGCGAACCGGGAATGCTCGTCAACCTCATGCAAGGGGGCAGCAGCACTCCACCCCACCGACAACAGGCCCAGGAAGATCTGCTCGCCATCCTTCGCACCAAAGTCACCCCCTCCGCCGCCCTCGCCACCAACGAGGCCGTCGATTCCGTCGCCCTCATCCTCAACGGCACCGCCCCACCCTACCAGCCCAACGGCATCCCCACCGTCTGGCTCGCCCTCTGCTCGCCCCCACACCTCGACGCCCGTGACTCCGCGCGCCTTCACCCCATGTTCGATATGGGCGCCTACCAACGACCACGGTTCCCCATCAACGCCCGCATCACCTACCTGGACCGCGCCCGCCGGTTGCCCGCCACCATCGTGTTCTGGAACGAAGGCAAAATCGAAGACTTCGACGGCCCGCTCGCCGAAGGCCTGCCCCCGTTCCGACCCGCCCCAGGACCCTACGCCACGGGCTTCACAAATGCCCTCTACGCCGTCTCCGCACGCACCAACGTGGGCGGCCATTCCTTCCCCCTGCGCTTCCAACACTGGCGCCTCGAACCCCGACCCGACGGCACCCGCCCCGACCAACTCGAGGTCGTCTGGCGCTACGAAGGCCGCGTCACCTCCATCACCCCCGTCGCCTCCGACCTCAGCCACCAACCCGACTTTCCCGTGCGGCTCACCGCCGTCATGGACCAGCGCATCCAGAAGGACTACCCCGACATCCAAGACGCGCGCTACCAGGCCACCAATGCCGCCTGGATGCAACCCGACCGCCTGGCCAACCTCCCCAACGTCTTCGAACGCACCCAGCGCATCGAACGCCATCGACAGTGGAGCCCGCTCGGCTGGCTCCTCGTCCTCCTCGCCGTCGCCGGATTCCCGGCTTGGGCCGCCTGGCGATCCGGCCGCTTCTCGAACCGATTTTCTGTTGGAAAAAACCCGTGACCATGCTACCAACCACCATGCACTTCAAGGCAACCGGCGACAGAATCGCACGACTCGTTCTCCTTGCGGCGCTGGCAGCCCTGGGCTGCACCTCGGCAGCCACCGCCGTCCCGTGTCAGGTCTGCGAACACAACGGCTCCTACTGGAGCGCCTGGACCCCCCTCGGCGGCGGCGTCTGGTCCCGCAGCCACTTCCAATACGTGGCCATCTGCCAAACCGAGACCTACGACCACCTCTCTTGCAGCATGAACGGCGGCGCCTACCAGGCCTACCAGATCGAATACCGCCGCAATGGCTCCTACAACTGGGTCCATTACCAGGGATTCGTCTGGCTCAGCCCGGATTGCACCACCGACGACGGCACCGGCTGCGTCAATAACCCGGCCCAGCCTTGAGCCGCAGTGCCCCGACCAGCCCCCCCCTTCCCCCCTGAACCGCGGCGGGACCCCGGTCCATTAAGCCCACTCCCCCTTCCCCCCACCCCCTGGCTCCTCGGCCTGGGGCTCTGGCTCTTCCTCCTCCTCTCCTTCTGCCACCAACAACGTTTCGCGTCCCCTACCCCGGTCTCCCGCCTCGATACCCTCCACGCCTGGACCACCCATCGCACCCTCGCCATTGACGCCTACCACCACAACACCCCCGATAAGGCGGAGTTCTTTGGACATTACTACAGTGACAAGGCTCCCGGCACCACCGCCCTCGCCCTCCCCGCCTTCAGCCTGGCCGCAGCCGCCCTCCGAACCGTAGAGGTCCCCCTCACCTCCCAGACCGGGTGGCTCGTCACCAGTTGGATCGCGTGCGCCGGATCGATCAGCCTCATCACCGCCGCCGGAGCCGTCGCCCTCTTCTCCTGGCTCGCCCGCTGGGTCCCACCCCGCACCGCCCTCCTCACTGTCTGCACCCTCTTCCTGGGCGCCGCCCCTCTCCCCTACGCCACCCTCCTGTTCTCCCACGCATCGGTCGTCGGCTGGCTCGCCCTCGCTCTCTGGAGCCTCGCCCACCCCGACCGCCCTCACCCCCAACCGCAACCAAACCACCCCAGCCCACCACCCCCGCCCATCACCCACTGGTGGAAACAACACCGCTGGGTCTGTCTGGCCGGACATGCCACCGGTTGGGCGGTCGCCAGTGAATATACCGTCGGGCTCATCGCCCTCGCCCTCGCCCTGACCGCCCTCTGCACATCCCCGCTCGCTCCCGGCGGGCCCCGGGGGGGGGGGGGGGGGGGGGGGGGGGGG
>CAZVRY010000127.1:14694-19507 GCA_964629545.1 uncultured Verrucomicrobiota bacterium
CCCCCCCCACCCCTGGCACCACTGCAAGCCCATCGCTCATCGAGGCCTCGCCTTCACCCTCGGCAGCCTCCCCCCCATCCTCCTCATCCCCGCCTATAGCTACGCGTGCTTCGGAGATCCCTTCCTCCTCCCCTACTCGCTCCAAGCCTCGTTCCCCCAAATGCAGGACGGCCTCTATGCCATCCAATCGCCCGACCTCCATACCGCCTGGCGATTGCTTTTCCATCCCGCCAAGGGACTGCTCTTCTGGACCCCGTTCCTGGTGGTCGCTGCCTGGGGCTACCGCCGTCTCCACACCGCCCACCCCTGCCTGTTCTGGCTCACCTACTCCCTCCCCATCCTCCAATGGATCGTCATCTCCGGCCGCGTCTGGGACTGGCAGGCCGGCCCCACCCTCGGCCCCCGCTACCTCGCTCCCATCCTCCCCCTCCTTGCCCTCCCCTGCGCCCTCGGCGCCCAGCGCGTTCCCCGCCTCGCCCTCACCCTCGCCGCCTACTCCATCGGCATCACCGCCCTCGCCACCCTGACCGACGCCTGCCCCTACTACGAAACCCCTAACCCCCTCCTCCAACTCCACCTCCCCCTCCTCACCCGCGGTGACATCTCCCCCAACCTCGGCCGCCTCCTCGGATTGCCCCCCGCCCCCTCCGTCGTCCTCTTCTTCACCCTGCTCTGCGGCGGCGCCTGGACGCTCGCCCGCACCCTGCCCTCGCACCCCGAGGATCGGCTCCACCCATGCTCGTAAACCTCACCATCCCCGTCCACAACGAGGAGGCGCAACTTGCCGAAAGCCTCCGCACCGTGCTCGCCTTCCTTGACCAATGCAACGCCCCCCGCCCCCCACCTCTCTCCCCATCCCCGACCGTGCCCAGCTGCACGTTCGAAGTTGTCATCGCCGAAAACGGCTCCACCGACCATACCCTGGAACTCGCCCGCAACCTCGCCGCCCAAGACCCCCGCGTCCGCGTCATGACCTTCCCCACCCCGGGCCGCGGCCAAGCGCTCAAACAGGCCTGGCAACAATCCCAAGCCGACCTCCTCAGCTACATGGACGTCGACCTCTCCGCCGACCTCTCCTGCTACCCGGCGCTCCTCCAGCCCCTCTGGACCGGCACCCACGACCTGACCGTCGGATCACGCCTCCTGCCCGCCTCCCACACCACCCGCCGGTGGCGACGCGAAATCCTCTCCCGCTCCTACAGCCGCCTCGCCCGCTGGTGCGTCCACGCACCTTGCCGCGACCTGCAATGCGGGTTCAAAGCGTTGACCCGCGAGGTGGCCTGCGCGATGCTCCCCTTCGTGCATGACTCGGGTTGGTTCTTCGACACCGAACTGCTCGTCCGCGCAAACCGGAGCGGATACCGCATCGCCGAACTCCCTATCCGCTGGATCGAAGACCCCGATTCACGCGTCCACCTGCTGCGCACCGTCTGGGAAGACCTCAAAGGCCTCGCCCGACTCTACCGAGACCGGCCCACCACGAAATAGAATTGCGATGAACACACCCCCATCCGCCGGCCCCTCCAGCCTCCGGCACCCACACCCCACCCGCGGATTCACCTTGGTCGAATTGCTCGTGGCCCTCGGGGTCACCGGCCTCCTCACCAGCCTCCTCCTCCCCGCCGTCTCCACCGCCACCGGCCGCGCCGGCTCGATCTCCTGCCTCCACAACCTGAAACAAATCCAAACGTGCTGGCTCCTCTACGCCCAAGATCACGACGATCGGCTGCCCCCGAACCTCTCCAGCAACGTCGCCGGCCTCTGGCGCAGCACCGCCGACTCCTGGATCGGCTACAGCAACGCCGTCCACGACCGAGACACCCGCCCCATCGAACACGGCCTCCTCTTCCGCTACGATTACCAACGGAACCGCCAATCCTACCGCTGCCCCGCCGATCGCTCCCGCGTCCACTCCCCACGCGGCGAACCCCCAGGACCGCTCCGCACCCGCAGCTACGCCATGAGCGGCTCCGTCGGCGGCCGCCAATCCGAACGCCAAACCGTCGCCCACCGCCTCGACCACCTGGCCCGCCCCTCCAGCGTCTTCGTCCTCCTCGACGAACACGAAGACAGCATCGATGACGCCCATTTCCTCACCTGGCCCGCCCCCGATGACCGCTGGGTCAACCTGCCCGCCAACCGCCATCACCAAGGCGCGAACCTCACCTTCGCCGACGGCCACGCCGAACACTGGCGCTGGTCGGCCCCAAAGTCATTCCGTGACAAGGTGGAATACTGGAGAGAGGCTAACGGAAAGCAGGACCTGGCCGATCTCCGCCGCCTGCAAGCCGCCACGCTCGCCCCATGACCTCACCGTCCCCCACCCCGCCCTCCCTCGCCCGCCCCGAAGGCCCCTGCCTCGTCCGCCTGGTTGCCCATGAACTGGACCGCCACGCCGCCCTCGAAGCCGTCACCTTCGACCGCTCCCGACGCACCATCTCCGTGGCCACCCTCGGCCCCGCCCACGACCCCACCCTCGCCCAGCGCGTGAGCCAGGCCATCGCCCCCCACGCCTCCCCATCCGGACCTGCCACCTGCGGACTCCTCCAGGGCGAGCCTGACTGCGACCACTGCCAACACCCCCTCTCCCCCAGAGAACAACAGCGCGTCGCCATTCAACAGACCGCCCACTCCGTCACCGTGGCCAGAGTCACCTGCCCCACCGCCAAAACCCTCTGGCGCTGGCGCGACCTCCCCTGGCCCCGCGTCGTCCAACGCGACGTCGAATTCCTCGAAGATCACCACGACATCGACGAGTGGAAGCCCCAACTGGCCGCGGCCTGCCTCTGCGGTTGCTTCGGCCTCGCAGGCTTCCTCCTCTCCCATCACACGGTCGCCGGTCTCGCCTCCTTCATCGTGGCCTACCTCGCCGGCGGCTGGTTCGCCGCCCACGAGGTCCTCGAACGACTCCGCCAACGCGCCGTCGATGTCCACTTCCTCATGCTCGCCGTCGCCCTCGGCAGCGCCAGCATCGGCGCCTGGGAAGAAGGCGCCACCCTCCTGTTCCTCTTCTCCCTCTCCGGCGCCCTCGAACACTTCGCCCTCGGACGCACCCAGCGCGAAATCCGCGCGCTCTTCCACCACGCCCCCAAAGTCGCCACCCTCGTCGACCCTCCCGGACACGAACGCGAAATCCCCGTCGATCAACTCCGCCCCGGCCAACGCCTGCTCCTCAAACCCGGCGCACAATGCCCCGTCGATGCCGAAGTGGTCCGCGGCCAAACCGCCACCGACGAGTCCAACCTCACCGGCGAAGCCACCCCCGTCGAGAAAGCCGTCGGCGATACCCTCCTCGCCGGCACCCTCAACCTCTGGGGCGCCGTCGAAGCCGTCGTCCTCCGCCCCGCCACCGAAAGCGCCCTCGCCAACATCATCCGCCTCATCCGCCAAGCCCAACAGCAAAAGGCCCCCACCCAGTTGTTCACCGACCGCTTCGGCGCCCGCTACACCTACGCCATCCTCACCCTCACGGTGGCCATGTTCTTCCTCTGGTGGCTCGCCTTCGACCTCCCCCCCTTCCACAACCTGCCCCACCAACCCAGCGCCTTCTACCGCGCTATGACCCTCCTCGTCGTCGCCTCCCCCTGCGCCCTCGTCCTCTCCATCCCGTCCGCCGTCCTCGCCGCCATCGCCTGGGGCGCCCGCCACGGCATCCTCTTCCGCGGCGGCGCCGCCGTCGAAAAACTCGCCGCCACCCGCACCGTCGCCCTCGACAAAACCGGCACCCTCACCACCGGCGAACTGCGCGTGGACCGCGTCGAAAGCCTGCCCCCAGGCCACGAAAAAACCGTGCTCCAACTGGCCTTCTCCCTCGAACGTCTCTCCCACCACCCGCTCGCCCGCGCCATCACCCGCCACGCCAAACAACAAGACCTCCCCCCACTCCCCTGCGACCTCTTCGCCTCCCACACCGGCCGCGGCCTGGAGGCCTCCGTCCAGGGCCAACTCTGCCGCCTTGGCCGCCGCGAATGGGTCCAGGAAATCGCCCCCACCCTCGCGACCCACTTCCCCCACTCCCCCACCAACCTCTCCGAAGTCTGGATCGCCTGCGGCCCTACCCTCGGACGCCTGATCCTCCGCGATGACCTCCGCCCCCAAGCCCGCACTGTCATCGAAACCCTCCGACGCGAAGGCATCCGCTCCGTCGTCCTCACCGGCGATCGCCAAGCCGCCGCCCTCCACCTCCAACGGGAGCTCGGCGTCGATGACGTGCGCGCCGAACTCCAGCCCGAACAAAAAGTCCAAGCCATCCTCGAACTCGCCCGCCAAGGCGCCCCCGTCGCGATGGTCGGCGATGGCGTCAATGATGCCCCCAGCCTCGCCGCCGCCCACGTCGGCGTCGCCATGGGAGCCCGCGGGGCCGACGCCGCCCTCGAACAAGCCGAGGTCGTCCTCATGCACGACCGCCTCGAACATTTCCTCACCGCCTTCCGCCTCAGCCAACGCGCCCGCACCATCATCCGCCAAAACCTCGTCCTCTCCCTCGGCACCGTCGCCGTCCTCGTCGCCTTCGCCGTCCTCGGACGCATCCCCCTCACCCTGGGCGTCGTCGGCCACGAAGGCAGCACCGTCCTCGTCGTCATGAACAGCCTCCGACTCCTCCTCGGCGGTGTCCCCCAACCCGCCCCCGAGACCGCCCCCCGTGCCCATTGTCAGAACCCGCCCACGAGATTACCTTCCTGACATGAGCCGTCACTGCCCGCTCCCCAACCCTGGACCTCGCGGTTAACTCCTAACCCACAGACCTCTATGAATAGCCAGGAATCCCCCGGGGGGACCCCCCCCCCCCCCCCCCCCCCCCCCCCCCCCCCCC
>CAZVRY010000128.1:0-19470 GCA_964629545.1 uncultured Verrucomicrobiota bacterium
GGTTCATGGTCCCCCTGCGCGTCGGTTCGTTCGACTTGGAAGCTCCCCATGAACCGTCGCCCCTCACCCCGCCTGCGCGGCCGAAGCCGCTTCGGCGCGGCGAAGGCCCGTCCCTCCCCCCAACCGTGGCCAGCGCAGCGATGACTCAGGTTGGGGGGAGGGAGAAAGGGAGAGGGGAAACGCAAACGGTTGCAGGCAGGCTGACGCTCGGACCGCCGCCGGGGGCGGTTCTGCCACCCCCGGGTGGGATCCTGAACGGAACGGGATGAGCGCGGTCTAAGGGTCCGTGCAAAAACAACTTCGGGTTTTGCTGGAGGCGATTTTGGCTTCTGGCGAGGCGGGACGAAGGAGCATAGCTTGCGCTCTGTGACTGAGGAACAACGAAGCCAGAAGCCAAAAGCGCCCCAGCCCGCAGGGGCGGGGCGGCACCGGGCCGGCGGCGGCGTTGCTCGGTCGGTCGAGTATCGCGATGGATGCACTCCCTCCCTCGCGCCTTGCCGCCGACCCGGTGGCGCTCCCGCCAAGACCCGAAGTTGTTTTTGCACGGACCCTAAAGGGGGATGTCGGCGATGAAATCGGGATTACCGCGCGGGACGTGGTCGGTGCGGGTACTGGTCCAGGCGTTCACGCTGGTGCTGGGCGTGCTCCTGTTCTGGCTGTTGGGCTTTCTGATGCGCGACCTGGAGTCGGTCCGGGGGCCTGATTTCGAGTCGATTCGGGTGCGGCACGTCCAGGGCGGCGAGTTACGGGAACGGGAGGAGTTGGCGAAGCGGGTGGGGGAGTTGGGGCGCCAGGTGACGAACAAGCGGGAGGAGCAGCGTTTGGCGGGAGAGAGTTCGCAGAACCTCCAGCGAACCATCAATCAGTTGTTGGAGCTGCAGAAGCTGAGTCTGCAGAAGGACGTTGCGCTGAGCGAAGGGGAGAAGGCCAATTTGACGACGAGCCTGGAGCGGTTTCTCGAGAGCCAGCGAAGTTACCAGGAACTGAATCAGGAGATCACGCGGTTGACGGCGGAGAAACAGGCCTTGGAGGATCGGGGGCGGGTTTTGGACGAGGCGCTGGAGGCGAAGATGGCGCCGGCTCGGGCGGAGTATGGGCGGGCGGTGGAGGCCCATCGCTTGCGCCTGGCCCTCATGCAACTGGGGGTGTTGGTGCCGTTGCTGTTGGTGGCGGGCGCCCTGGTGGTTCGGCAGCGGAACAGCCTCTACTTCCCGCTGTATCTGGCCATGGGCGGGGCCGTGCTCTTCAAGTCGGGGTTGGTGATCCACAAGTACTTCCCGAGCCGCTACCTGAAATACGTGGTCCTGGCGGGCGTATTAGCGGTCGTGCTGCGGTTGCTGGTGCACCTGATCCGCAGCATGGCGTTCCCGAAACCGGAGTGGTTGCGCAAGCGCTATCGGGAAGCCTACGAGCGGTTCCTGTGTCCCGTCTGCGATTACCCGATCCGCATGGGGCCGCGGCGGTTCCTGTTTTGGACCCGGCGGACGGTGCACAAGGTGTTGCCGCCGGTGGAGGGCGCCGGGGCGGAGGGGCCCTATACCTGTCCCGCGTGCGGGACCAAGCTCTTCGAAACCTGCGCCGGTTGCGGGAAGGTGCGGCACGCGCTGCTCGGACATTGCGAGCATTGCGGGCGGGAGCGCGGCGACGGGGAGACCGCCCCTCCCGCTGGTGGTTGAACCCGCCCTTTCACTCGTGCCGCAGGGCTTCGACCGGGTCCATGCGGGCGGCCCGGAACGCGGGGTAGAGGCCGAAGACGAGGCCGACCAGGGCGGAGATGCTGAAGGCGAGGATGGGCGACCAGAAGGTAACGATCGTCCGCATGCCGGCGAAGTGGCTGACGAGGAACGGAATCAGGACCCCGAGCAAGACCCCGAGCACGCCGCCGGCTCCGGCCAGGATGACCGTTTCGACGATGAACTGGGCCACGATGTCCCGGCGCTTCGCCCCCAAGGCCCGGCGAATCCCGATCTCGCGGGTCCGCTCGGTGACGCTGGCCAGCATGATGTTCATGATGCCGATGCCGCCGACGAGGAGGGAGATGGCGGCGATGGACCCGAGCACGATGTTGAAGATTTGTTTGGTCCGCTCGGCGCGGCGGAGCAATTCGAGGGGGACGTTGACCTCGTAGTCCTTCTTCTTGTGGAAGCGGAGCATGAGTTGTCGCACGGCCTCGGCCACCGGCAGGACGTCCTCCGCCCGGCCCACCTGGATGGCCACCTCGTGCAACTCGACTTTCTCCTGCTCAAAGCTCCCGCTGCGCATCTTGCGCAGCACCTCGCCAAACCGCACCTTCGCGGTTTCGAGGGGGATGTAGATCCGATGCACCACCGGCGCCTGTTTCGGGGCGGCCTCCGCCTCGAAGGGCACCCGCCCGCGCGGCTCCACGATGCCAACCACCGTGTAATAGTCGCTGCCCACCCGCACGTGGCGGCCCAGGGCGCTCTCGATCGGAAACAGCTTGTCGACCACCTCCGCCCCGAGCACGCACACGTTGGCCCGGCTGGCCATTTCCTCCGCCGAGAAGAACCGCCCCCAACTCAGGGCGTGATTGCGCATCGCGGGATACCAGGGGACGGTCGCATAGATCTCGCAATCCACCCGGCGGCTGATGTTCCACACGTATTCGCGCATGATGCGGGCGGGGACGGCGAGGGTGACGCCGGGGATGGTGTTCTGGATGCGGCGGAGGTCGGTGTAGGTGAGACCGTATTGGAGGACGTAGCTTTGGTTGCTCTTCTCGGAGACCTTTTGTTCCTCGGGCGGCTTGACGCTGTTGAGGATGATGTTCTGGCTGCCCAGTTTCTTGATTTGCTCCTGGGCCTCGTAGCTGGCGCCCTCCCCGATGGCGAGCATGGCGATCACGGAGCACACCCCGAACACGATGCCCAGCACGGTCAGGAGCGAGCGAAGCCGATGCAGCCACAGGCTCTTGAAACCGAGCTGGATCGTCCGCCGCCAGCGCTCGAAGGTCCCGCGCGCGCCCGTCGCCGGCCGGTGCGGTGGGGTCGCCAGGATCGAGGTGGGGCGCGCCATGCTCACGCTGGGGGAGCCGCCGCCGGGACCGGCGCAGGGGCCGGCCCGGGGGCTTCCGGCGAGGCCTCCTGCTCCGGCTTGGCCCCGTCCCCGGGGAGCGCCTGCACGGGACGCAAGGCCACGGCTTCGCCTTCCCGCAGCCCGCTCTTGATCTCGATGAACTCGTCGTTGAACTCCCCGACCTCCACCTCGCGTCGTTCGGTGGACCCGTTGCGGAGCACCTCGCAGAACTGCTTGCCCTCGAGGGGGGTCACCGCCTGGACCGGCACGAAGACGACATCCTGCAACTCGTTCACCAGCACCGTGACCTTCGCGCTCATCCCCGGCTTCAGCCAGTCATACACCCCTTCCACGCTGATCGTGGTGAGGTAAACCTTGAGGTCCGGGTTCATCCAGCGGTTCTGCGAGTCGGGCAACACCCCGACCTTGGTCACCTCGCCGCGCAGTTCCTGGTCCGGGAAGGCGTCCACCACGATGCGCGCCTTCTGGCCCTTGGCCACTTTCTTGATGTAGGACTCGTGGATGCGCACTTTGACGGCCATCTTGGTGGTATCGGGGATCGTGATAATGGACTGGCGTTCGCGCACGGTGGCGCCCTCCCGGATGCGCTCCTCGCCGCCCCAATACATCTCCTCTCCGCCGCCTCCGTAGACCACCAGCCCGGTCTTGCTCGCCTTGATCACGCATTTCTCGAGCTGGTCGAGGTGTTCCTTGAGTTGGCGGGCCTCGAGGCTGTAGCGGGCCTGGGAGGACTTCAACCGGGCCTCGGCCTGGGCCAGTTTGGAGATGGCCGCCTTGCGGGCGCGATCCAGCTCGCGTCGGGCCTCGAGGTACTTCGAGAGAAACTCCTCGGCGGACTTGATGAAGTCATAGCGCAGGAACAGGTCGCGGGCGGTCTCGGCGGTTTGGACCTTGAGGCGCGCGTTCTCGAAGGCGATCTCGTCCCGCTCCTTTTCGGTCTTGGAAACGAAGTCTTTGGCGAACAGGCGCCGGGTGCCTTCGAGGGTGTTTTGCGCCTGGCCCAGCTCCTTGCGTGCCACCTGGAGGCCGTCCTCGAACTGTCGGATCTTCTGCTTGGCCTCGCCGTCGCCCAGCGCGTCCAGGTTGGCGTAGTGCGAGAAGTCGATGGCGATGCTGGGATGCTGGGCGAGCGCGGCGGTGGCCGCGGCGGCCGCCCCTGAAAGCGGCGGTGGCGGCGGCACCGGAGCGGGGGGGGGGAGGGCGGCGGGCGACGCCGGCCCCGGCTCGACCACCGAGGTCGCCAATACCACCCCTTGCCCCCCGGGCCCGGCCACCACCGTCGTGCCCTGCGCCATGAGCACGGCGCCGGACACCAGGGAGGATCCCGTCCCCGCCTCCGCCGCCGCCAGGTCCGCCTCCGCGACGGTGATCGCGAGGGCGGGTGAGCCGTTGGTGTCGGGCGGGAGTTCGTCGCTGGTGATGCCATGTTTGGCCAGGATTTCCTCGGTGGCCTTGGAGCCGATGTACTTGTCGAGGTCCAGGCGGGCAAAGCGGGCCTTTTGCTCCGCCGCCTTGACGTCGCTCAGGTTTTGATTGAGCTGGATGTCGTAGGCCTGCTGGGCGTCGACCAGGGTGGCGGCGGTCGATTCCAGGGAGATTTCCTGCTGCGTGAGCTGCTTGCGCAATTCCGACGAGTCAAGTTCGACCAGCACTTTCCCCTGCTTCACGTCGTCGTCGGTCACCAGGTAGCCTTCCTCGACGATCTTGAGGATTTTGAGCCCCTGGTAACCGACCCGGACCTCGCATTTGACCTCCTGGGATTCCTCCGCCTGGATGCTGCCGCCCTCGACCACGGTGATGGCGAGGGGGCCTCTGCGGGCGACGAAGGCGGTGCCGCCGGTTTCCGCGCGGGGGGCGCGGCGGACGACGACGACGGCGGTGGCGACGAGGAGGGCGAGGGCCACGAATCGCCAGCGGGGTTGGCGGCGGACGAAGGCAATTAGATCAGGGGACATTGGCATCGGAGATCTCCTCCCACTGGCCGTTTTCCTTGATGAACAGGATACCGAGGTTATTCCAGAATTGGAGTCGGGCAATGGTGTGGCCGACCAGGGCCTGGGTGCGTTGATTGCGGGAGCTGGCCAGGTCGTTTTCGGCGTCCACCTGGTCCTGGGCTTTCAGGCGGCCCAACTCGGCCAAGAGGGTCTGTTCCTCGACCCGGCGTTCGGCCAGCTCCACGCCCAGTTCGCTGATCTCGTAGGTGCGCCGGGCCTGCTCGAGGGCGCGCCAGCCGTCCCGCACCTGGATACGGATCTCGTCTTCGAGCTGTTCCACCGCGCGGGCTGCGCGTTCCCGGGCGATCAGCGCCGCGCGATAGGCGTTGCGTTCGGGTTTGCGGTTGAGCCCGAGGTCCACATCCAACCCGGCGTTCCAGGTGTAGCGGTCGATCTCGGGCGCCGGAAAGCCGTTGGCCACCTCCCGGCTGCGGAAGAGCACGTTGCCCACCAGGTCCACCTGGGGCTTGAGGGCGTCCACCGCCAACTTGAGCTTCCGCCCCGTGTCCTCGAATTCGTCGCGGGCATTCGCGTAGTCCAAGCGCGCCTTCCGCGCCACCTCGTACGCCCGTTCCACCTCGATCTCCGGATGCCGGATCTTCAATTGCTGGAGTTCCTGGTCGTCGAGGATGAGGCGGGAATCCACGGGGAGGCCCAGTTGCAGTTTGAAGTTGTCCAGGCTTTGGCGGTAGGCCCGCACGGCGGCGATCCAGGCCGATTCGGCGCTGAGTTCGGATTGTTCCAGGCGGCCCAACTCGCTTTGGGGCACGCGCCCCTCGGCCGCCAGGGCGCGGCTCTGTTCGGCGCCGCGGCGGGCGGCCAGCAAGCGCAGGTAACCATTGCGGGCGGCATCGCGATTCCCCAGCACATCGTAGTAAGAGGAGGCGATTTGCACGGTGAAGGTGCGGCGGAAGAGGCTGAAGGTGCGCAACGCATAAAGGAGATCCCGCTCGGCCTGGGTCAGGGCCTCCTGCTCCCGCTTGAACCCCCCATTGCGCAGCAAGGGCCGGGTGAACGTCGCCCCCACCTGCGAGGAAACGAGCGTGCTCGGCCCGCCGCTGATGAACCGAAGGAAGTCGGCGCTGAACGCGGTCGAGATCCGGCCAATGTCCCGCAGGAGCCAGTCGACCCCGATCGTGCCGCTGCCACTAGCGCTGGCACGTTCCACCAGGTCGTCGCTGAGCACGGGCTTCACCTGGCCGGGATTCGCCGGATCCGGTTCGAGCGCGACCTCCTGCTCGGTCTGGACCGCGTAGCGGCCGCGGCCGCCGGCCGAGAAGATCGGAGTGAACGCCTGCCGACTCAGGGTGAGGGCGAGCGCGGCGAGGTAGAGTTGCTCCTTGTTGCTCTGGTAAAGGCGGCTCTCCCGCACCGCGATCTCGAGGGCCTTCTCCAGGTCCACCACCACCGTGTCCCGTTCCGCCTCCGCATACGCGGCCAGGAACTCGGCCGGCTCGGCCACCCGCCGCAAGCCCTCCAGGCTCACCCGATTCGTCCGCTCGATCGTGAACTGGGGATCGATGTTGGGCACCGCCGGCGCCTTCTCCTGGATGGCCGCGTACGCCTCGCGATCGGCCGAACCCCGATAGTGGGCGGTGCTGCACCCCGCCAGGGCAAGCACCACCCCCAGCAGCCCCAGCCCGAGCAGGCCACCTCGTCGGTTCGACAGTAACAGGCACACGTTCGATCGTCGGAAGCGGGTCCGAATCACCAGCCACCGCCTGCCCTGAACCCCCTCCGGACGGCCCGGCCAGCCCGGGATGCTCGAAGGACCAAGCTCAACGATACGGTGGAACGTCTGACATTAGACCGTCACCTCCCAAAACCGTTCCAAGAAAACCGCGTCCGACTCACCCTGGCAGTCCGACGAACTCGGCCAGCAGCCGATCCACCCCTTCCGACGCCGCCCCCTGGGGCTCCCGCGCGGACACGACGCTGAGGCAGACGCCGTCTGCCCGGCGCACGAGGTGCCACCGGACCCGCTCGAACGTCCAACAGCAGCTTCGCCCTGGAAACCGCTGCCCCTGCATCGCGCGCAAGGCGTCCTCCCAGCCCCGCCACCCCGCCTCCACACTGGCCACCGGGAACCCGGGGTCCCAGCTTTGCGTGAACACGGCCTGATCCGGGTAGCGGATGGAAGCGGCCAGGACGCCCGGATGGTCCAGGTGGCGACTCAGCCAGAGGTTGAGCAACTCTTTCATGCCAGCGAGGGGCAGGCCGCCTGCACCACCGGCACCTGCGTCACCAACACCATCGTGGTGTGCGCCGGCTGTCGTTGGACCACAAGCCGCGTATGAGCATCGACCGCCTCGAAGCCTTCGAAGGCCCCCACCGGGAACGTGGCCGCCAGCGACGTGGCGTGGTCGATCAGGCCCGACAACCACCGGATGCGGGTCGCGTTGTGGGACCCGGGCCAATCGTAGAGCACCTCTCCCCGCGGGGAGCAGATCAACATCTCCGCCACCTGCGGACGCCGCTCCTCCTCGCCCGCGGCGGCCAGCAAGGGCAGCCCCGGATCCGCGGCGGCGTCCACAGCCGGCTCGACCTCGCTCGCGAGCATTGGTTCGGGTGGGGACGGCGGCTGCGGGCAGGCCTCGTCGCGGGCCTGCGCCGCCTCCATCAACAGCCCTTCCCAGGTGAACCCCTGGATGGTGCAGGCCTCCGGCTCGGTGAAGGGTTTCAAGTTGAACTCTCCCCCCGGCACGGCGAACAGGCGGAAGAACGCCTCCACCCCCGTCCCCTCCCCATCCTCAGCATGCACAATCTGCCCGTCGCGGATGAAGACCAGTCCCCGGCGGGTGGCGGCGATGACCTCGAGCACGGACGAATTGCGGGACAGGCATTCGATTTGGACGATGTCCTGCAAGCCGACCTTGCGCAACACGCCGCGGAACCCCGGTTCTTGCGGGATGAAACTGACCAGCTCGTTGAGGGTGGCGTAGATGCTCTGCCAATCGCCCCGTCCCCGCGGCTTCTCGAGGTAGAGTTCCGCCCCGCCGTTGAGACAAGCGGTCCGATAGGCCCCCGTGGTGTCGCCGGTCAACACCACCTTCAGGATGCCGGGGAAGCGACGATGCAACAGCTTGAGAAACTGCACGCCGTCCACCACGGGCATGTGGATATCGATCACCAGCAGGTCGAACCGCTCCTTCTGCAGCAAGCCAAAGGCCTCGGCCGGACTGGTGGCCGTGTGAATCACCCAGCTTTCGCCCGCATAGGACGACATCAACTCACGCAGCAGCTCCAGGAGCGGAGCTTCGTCGTCGACAAACAGAACGCGAGTGGCGGTGGAAGCCATGGTCAACCGTCGGCGCAGGCCTCCTCCAGGCAGGCCGCCCGCCAATGCTCGAGTTTCACGGCCAAGCCGAGACTGGCCAGATAGTTCAAATCCACGACGCGCCTCAGCCCATCCGGTCCAGGCTGCTGCTCGTGGGCGATCACGTTGGCGGCATGGACAGCGGCCAGGGGACAGAACGAATCGGCGAGGAGCCGGGTGGGATTGTGGTGGTGGGCCACGGCCTCGAGGATCGGCGCGGGCAAGCCCCACACCGCGAGCAGCGCCGCCCCCACCTCGGCATGGGACGCCCCCAGGACCTCGCGTTCGATCTCCCAACCCGGCCGTCCCTCGGCCGTGGCGCGTTGGAGGGCCTCGGAAAAGGGAGCCGGCAGGTTGGCCGCCAGGACCAGTTTGCCCAGATCGTGCAGCAACCCCGCCGTGTAGGCCACCCCCAGTTGCTCCTCGGAGCCCCCCTCGGCCTCCGTGATGCGCCGGGCCATTTGCCCCACGCTCAGCGAGTGCTGCCAAAGCCGGTCCAACTGGAACCCCACCAGATCGAATTGGTCAAAGTAAGAGAAGGCGTGCGCCAGAAGGATGAGCGACCGCGTTGTCTCCAGCCCCAAATACATCACCGCGGACACCGGGTTGGCGACTTCCTGCTGCAGCCCAAAGGCGGCCGAATTCGCCAACTGCAACAGCTTGGCCGTCATCATCGGATCCTGCCCGATCAACTCCCCGACCGTCTCGGCCGAGGCATAGGGTGACTGCAGTTCCTTGACGACCGCGAAGTAGGTCTCGGGCAGGCTGGGCATCTTGACCAGGCCGGGGAGGAGTTGGTGGACCGATTCCCAGGGCAGCCAGGCCCGGAACGAGAACGCCCGGCGCAGCGCGTTCGCCAACGTCTTCCCCGAGCACGGTTTGGCGAGAAGCTGGTGGGCCGCCCCCACGCACTGCGTCCGCAACAGGCCCGGCAGCAGTCGCGAGTGCAGGAAACGCAGGGCCTGCGGGTGCCGTCGCGCCACCTCGTCCAGGAGCGGACGGCCTTGCAGGTCCGGCAATTCCTGATCCGCAACCACCGCGTCATAAGGTTGTTGCGACATCTGACGGAGGGCCTCGAGCCCCGACCGGACGAACGCGAAAGTCCAGTCCCTCCCTACCTCGCTGCGCCCGTCCCCAAGGCCAACGACGCGTTCCCAATCCGGTCCGACTAGCAGTACTTGCGGTTTCACACCCCTCTTTCATCGGCGGATTGCCCCCTCGGCTGAAGTCTTGACGTCAAGGGAACGTCTCTCCCAATGTTAGCAAACGCTCAAACAGTTCAACCCCTCCCCGGAAAGAACATGAAATCCTCCGAAAACCCTCGGTCTTCCACTTCACGCCGCAGTTTCCTCCGCACCTCCGCGGCCGCCGCCCTGAGTGGAGCCATCATCAGCCGCGCCGCCGAAGGTTCCTCCCCCTCCAGCTCCGTCGCCGTCCGCCAGTTCGGTCCCGCCGTCCATACGGACAAGATCCGCATCGCCCTCATCGGTTGCGGCGGCCGGGGCTCGGGCGCCGTGCGGAACGCCCTGCAAGCCGACGCTAATGTCGAGCTGGTCGCGCTCGCCGACGCGTTCCCGGAGCAGGCCAACGGCGCCCTCGAATCCCTCCAGAAGAGCGAGAAACTCAAGGACAAGGTCAAAGTCACCCCTGACCGCGTCTTTTCGGGCCTGGACGCCTACCAAAGGGCCATCGATTGCGGCGTCGACCTGGTCCTGCTGGCCAGCCCGCCCGGCTTCCGCCCCCAACACCTCCAAGCCGCCGTCGCCGCCGGCAAACATGTCTTCTGCGAAAAGCCCATGGCCACCGATTCCCCCGGCGTCCGCTCCGTCATCGAATCCGTCAAGGTGGCCCGGGAAAAGAAGTTGGGCCTGGTGGCCGGGTTCTGCTGGCGCTATGACGCCCCCCGCCGCGAATTCTACGCCCGCGTCCTCGATGGCGCCCTCGGCCAGGTCCGCGCCGTTCACGCCACCTACCTCACCGGCCCGGTCAAACCCATGCCGCCCGCCGACAAACGGCCCGCCGGGATGGGCGACGTCGAGTGGCAGCTCCGCAACTGGTACAATTTCGTGTGGCTGTCCGGCGACGGCCTGGTCGAGCAGGCCTGCCACAGCGTCGACAAGATCGCATGGGCCTTTAACGACAAACCCCCCGTCAAATGTGTCGCCACCGGCGGCCGCAACGTCCCCAATAACGAAGGCAATATCTTCGATCACATCGACGTCTTCTACGAATACGAAGGCGGCGCCCGCGGCTTCATGGCCCAACGCCAAATCTCCAACTGCCACTCGGACAACTCCGATTACGTCCTCGGAACGGCCGGCATCGGCCTCAGCGGCTGGAACGCCCCCGTCATCCGCGGCGAAACCTCCTGGCGCTACCGCGGCCAGGGCATCGACATGTACCAGGCCGAACACAACGAACTCTTCGCCTCCATCCGCGCCGGCACCCCCATCAACGACGGCGAGTGGATGGCCTCCAGCACCCTCATGGCCATCATGGGCCGCATCGCCGCTTACACCGGCCAGGAAATCACCTGGGAACAGGCCCTCAACTCCCAGGAACGCCTCGTCCCCGAAAACCTGACCTGGGACCAAAAGCTGCCGATCGTCCCCCTGGCTCGGCCGGGCATCAACCGCTACGCTTAGGGGCAACGCTTAGGGTCGCAGCAATTCTCATTTTGAGAAAAGGGGTCCCCCTCACCCCGCCCCTCCGCATGAACCGTCACCCCGCACCCCGTCGCCATGGGGGGCAACTCCGTGTTTTGCACTCGCCCAAACCGGCACCAGTTCCTACTCCTACTCCTACTCGTAATCGTAATCGTAATCGTAATCGATACGACTAAGATCACGATGGCGAGGCTTGCCGCAAAACACTGAGATGCGCCCCGCCGCCATGGCGGGCGGCGAAATCGACTCGCGTTTTCCGCCCTTCGGGATAAGGTGTGCGCGTGTTTCCGTGCGACGCACCATGACCTTTCGATCCCTGCTCGGGGCCTTTGCCCTTGCGTTGGCCGTCCCGCCTTCCGCGTGGGCGCTCGTCCCCATCCCCCTCTCCGTCGAACAACTCAACCGCCAGGCCGACCTTGTCGTGCGCGGCACGGTGGTGGAGAAGACTTGCCAGCGGGACGCCGACGGACGCATCTACACCGAGGTGGTCCTGCAAGTGGCCGAGACCTGGCGGGGCGCAGCCGGCGGCGACCGGATCACCATCGTCCACGGCGGCGGGGTGTTGGGGAATCGCGTCGACACGGCGGTCGGCCAGGTCCACTACGCCCTCCGGGAAGAGGTGGTCGCCTTCCTGATTCGCAACCCGCGGGGCGAACCCGTCACCGTCGCCATGGCCCAGGGCAAATTCCACCTGGAGCAAGTCGGCGAGCCCGGCCGGATCCTGGCCTCGAATCCATTCCACCAGGGCACGGTCGAGGATAAGGCCGCGGGGCGGGTTTGGGCGCCGCGGGTGCCGGTCGAGGAACTGAAGCGGCGTGTCCAGGAGGCGGCCCGATGAGGCGGCTCGCAGCTGGAACCGGGGCCTGCCTGCTCAGCCTGGTCGTCCTCCAGGCGTTCGTGATCGAGGATCGCGACCTCGGCCGTCCCATCAAGTGGACGCTGTCACCCCCGTTCGACACCGAGAGCATCAGCACCAACGTGGTGAACCCCGTGACCCGGTCGGTCCGCTACTTCCTCGGTTCCGAAGGGTGGTCCGCGACCAACCGGGTCAACGAGCTGAACGCCTTGCGGGCGAGCTTCGCCCAGTGGCAGGCCATCTCGGGAACGATCCTCAAGTTCGAGGAAGGCGGGCTCGTCGGGCCCGGGGTGGACGTCAACCTGGAGGACAACCACAACGTGGTCTTCTTCAGTCGCAACCCCATCGTCAATGGGGGCCGCGACCATATCACGGGCGTGGCCGGCAAGGCCTACGTCTCCTACTACACGGATAACAACGAACTGGCCGAGTCCGACATCGTGCTCAACGGCTTCGAGTTCCAGTGGTACACCGACATCTTCGCCACCAACACCCTGGCCAAATTCGTCGAGGGCGTGGCCTTGCACGAGATCGGCCATCTCATCGGCCTCCTCCATACCCCGGTCGGAGGCGCCACCATGTTCCACGCCGGCGACCAGGGTCAGAACAACCTGCAAGCGGGTCTCGCCGACGACGAACTGGCGGCCGCCCGCGCCCTCTACCCGCAACCCACGACGGCCGCCTCCTATGGGCATCTCCGCGGGCAAGTGACGCTCAACGGGTTGCCCGTGTTGGGCGCGGTGGTGGTGGCGGAGGACGCCTCGGGCAGCATCGAAAGCGGGACGGTGACGCGAGCGGACGGGTTCTATGACCTGAGCTACCTGCCGCCCGGGGCCTACCAGATCCGGGTCAGCCCGCTCGACCCGAACAACGCCTCGAATTACCTCCTGCGCGGGCGCGACATCTCCAACTACTTCCGCGACCAGCCGGTCAACTCGAGCTTCCTCCCCACGGGCAACCATCCGGCCACCCTGACCGCCGGCGTCACCTCGACCCTGAACCTGAGCGTGACCGGCGCCACGCCCCCGTTTCGCATCAGCCACCTGCGCACCCCGACCTCCAACCCCAACCTCATCGGCATGAACCGCGTCCCAGTCGCGGTCCGCCGCGGCCAGAGCAATCTCTGGTTGGGCGTGTTCGGCACGGGCCTGCCCACCAACAACGCCACCCTCGCGATCACGGGAGACGGGCTCACCCTGGGCGAGTTGTCCTTCAACAGCCAGAATTTCCCCGGCACGAACCTGATCTCGGTGCAGGTCCATGTCGCCACCAACGCCACCCCCGGCCTGCGCAGCTTCCAGGTCACCCGTTCCAGCGACGGAGCCACCGCCTGGGCCAACGGTTTCCTCGAAATCCAGCCGGACTACCCGGACGCGAACTTCGACGGCCTGGACGACCTCTTCCAGCGCCGATGGTTTCCCCTGTTCACCGCGCCCGAGGCCGCGCCCGGAGCCGATCCGGACGGCGACACTTACACCAACCAGCAGGAATACCAGGGCGGCGGCAGCAACCCCACCCTCGCCAGTGCCATCCCCCAAGTCGTCGTCGAACGCGTGACCCTGACCGCGAACGGCAGCACCGTGGTCTGGCGATCCGTCCCGGGCAAGCGCTACCAACTCCAAAGCCGCGCCAACTTCAACGGGGCCCCCTGGCAACCCGTCGGCACCCCCGTGACCGCCGACGCGACCACGACGCAGGCGGTTGACCCGGGGGCCACGGTGGAAATGCTGTTCTACCGGGTGCAGGTCGTGCCTTAGCCGGGAGCCTCGCCCCAGCGACGGTGTCCGACAATCAGTCCGTGGAAAGAGACACATTCAAGGCCCGGTTTCTGCGCCGCGCTCGAACCTGGACTCGCGTCGCCTTGGTCCTCCTCTCCCTCGGCCTGCTGCCCGCCTGGGGCTTTGTCTCCCACCGCACCCCCTCGGGCGCTCCGCAGCG
Source organism: uncultured Verrucomicrobiota bacterium (assembly GCA_964629545.1). Lineage (GTDB taxonomy): Bacteria > Verrucomicrobiota > Verrucomicrobiia > Limisphaerales > CAZVRY01 > CAZVRY01. Next base: position 13,825 of record CAZVRY010000128.1, read on the forward strand.
CTGGAACCTCTCTCCCCCGTTCGACCCCGCCATCCCCACCAACTCATTCAATCCCGCCACTGGCGCCATCCGTTACTTCCTCGGGGCTGCGGGTTGGTCGACGACCAACACGACCGCCGAGCTGAACGCGGCCCGGGCGGCGTTCGATCAGTGGCAAGCAGTCCCAGGCACGCGCCTGCGCTTCGAGGAAGGCGGGTTGGTGGCGGCCGGGGCGGACATCAACACGGCCGACCGCACGAACGTGGTTTACTGGGCGAAGGACTCCCTGTTCGTCAACGGCGGACGGGATCACATCGGGGGCACGCTGGGGGTGAGCTACACGCGGCTGGAAGGAGAGTGGTTGGCGGAGGCCGACCTGGTGCTCAACGGGCTCGAATGGCGGTGGTTCACGAACCCGGCCCAGCCGGACGATCAGGCCCAGTTCGCGGAGGGCATCGTCTTGCACGAGATCGGCCATTGGCTGGGCCTGGCCCACTCGCCCGCCGGAGGCGCCACCATGTTCGCTCGCGGCGACACCGGCGTGAACCTCCAGGCCGGGCTCAGCTCCGATGAGCAGAGTGCGCTGCATGCGCTCTATGGCAACCCGGCCACGGCGCCGCCGACCGGCGGAGTGCAGGGCGCCGTTCGCCGCCAGGGCCAACCCGTGCTCGGCGCGGTCGTCGTCGCGGAACGGGCCGCCGAGGGCGTGGTGGCCGCCACCGTCACCGATGCCACCGGCCATTACGCCTTGCCCGCGTTGCCCGAGGGCCCCGTGACGTTGCGCGTCACGCCGCTCGATGCGGACGGGGCGGACTACCTCGTGCGCGGCAAGGACATCAGCCCCGATTACGCGGCCGCCGACACGTCCTTCGCCCCGGCGGGCCCGTGGGAACTGAGCGTCGTCGCCGGCTCGGACGCGACCTTCGAGGTCGCGGTCACCGGAGTCCGGCCGGACTTCTGGATCGGCTACTTGCGCGTCCCGACCAGCCAGGCCTCGTCCTTTGCCGGCGTGGACGCCCCCGTGGCGTTGCGGCCGGGACAGAGCGGACAGTATGTGGGAGTTTACTCAAGGAACCTGCCCACGAACGACGTCGTGCTGACCATCACGGGCGACGGCCTGACCGTTGGCCCCACCCTCATCCACCCCAACCCGGTCCCCGGCAGCGGACTGCGCGCGCTCTCGGCGCAGGTGTCGGTTGCCCCCACCGCCACCGCCGGGTCGCGCAGCCTGCGCGTCGAACGAACCGTGGACGGGGCGACCGCCTGGGCCAACGGGTTCCTCGTGATTGAACCCACCCGGACCGATTGGAACTTCGACGGACTCGAGGACGGGTTCCAGCGCCGCTGGTTCCCCTTGTTCACGGCGCAGGAGGCGGCGCCTGGCGCGGACCCGGATGCGGACGGCCTGGACAATGCCGCCGAATGGCTGGCCGGCACCGTGCCCACCAACGCCCTCTCGACCTTGCGCCTGGAATCCATCCTGGCCAACCCCGCCGGCGTCGAATTGACGTGGTCGAGCGTCCGGCTTAGGCGTTACCAGGTCTGGCGTCGCCCCTCGTTGGCCGGGACGTGGACCCCCGCCGGCGACCCGGTCCGGGCCACCAACTCCGTCGCCCGCTGGCTCGACCCCGCCCCCGCCGACTCCACGGGTTTTTACCGCGTGGAGGTGGTTCCGTGACTGCCTCCTGATGAACCAAACCCTTTCCCCCCAACCCTCCCCACGGCCGGGCCGCCGCTGGCCCGCGTTCCTCCTGGGCCTCGGGGTGTTCGTCGCCCTCCTGCTCAGCCTCCTGGGCTACCGCGGCCTCCATGGCCTCGAGTCCGAGTTGGCCCGCCTGCGCGCACGCGGCGAAGAGCTCACCTTCGACGAATTGGCGATCCCCTATCTGACCAACGGAGCCCCTCGCACCGCCGCCCTGGTCAAGGTCATCAATAGCATCGATGCCAAACCCACCGGCCTCGGGTTCGTTGCCCCCATGAGCCAAGTGGCCCCGGGCCGGGCCCGGATCTTGGCCCAGGCGCCCGCGCTCCCCCTCGACCACGATGCCCTGGCCTGGTCCGACCTCGAGGCCCAGCTCGCCGCCTTCGCACCGCAGTTGGCCGAGATCCGGCAGTTGGTCGAAGACCCCGAGCCAGACCTCGGACGCGACCCGAAGCAGTTTCGGGGCGGGCCGCGCCGTCCATTTATTGAGAAGCGGGTGATGGCGCAGCTCCTGGTGCTCGAGGTCGTGCGCCAGGCCCACGCGGGGCGGCGATCCGAGGCCCTGGCCAACCTCCATGCCCTGGTCCAAGTCGCGCGCCTGCATCGTCGCGATCCCACCCTGGTCAGCCACATGATCAATGTCGCCATCGCCGGCCTGGGGCTGCACACGACGTGGGAAGTGTTGCAGATGGGGGGATGGACGGAAGCCCAACTGGCAGCGCTGCAACAGGACTGGGAATCGCTGGACCTGCTCGGCGAGTGCGAGTTGGCGCTGCTGGGGGAACGGGCCGCTGGCCTGGCCTATTTCGAGATCGTCCGGCACTCCGGATGGCAACAACTCCAACCGGTCGGTGCAGGCCCCGGCGCTCCCGCGCCATCCGCCCTGGACTTGATCCACCGCGCCTTCGTGGGCCCATTCTACAGCGCCCTGATCCTGCCCGGCGACCAACGCCTGTTCCTCGAGATCAGCCAGCACCCCCTCGACCACGTGCGCCTGCTTCGGCAGGACGATCCCTCCCCCACCCTCCAGACCGACCTCGATGCACAATGGAGGCGGCTGACGGGCCCTCTCGAATCCTGGCACCGCATCCGCTATCCCACCTCCTCCGCCGTCCTCCCCAACACCGCCCGGGCACTGCAAATCACCGCTCGCCACGAGACCCTCCGCCAACTCGCCATCGCCGCCCTCGCCGTGGAACGTCACCGCCTGCGCCACGGCGTTCCCCCCAACTCCCTCGACGACTTGGTCCCGGCGTTGACCCCCGCCATCCCCCGGGACCCGATGGGCCATCGCCCTCTCCGCTACAAACCCCAACCCGACGGTCGCTGGCAGCTTTGGTCCGTCGGCGAGAACGGCCGCGACGACGGAGGGGACGCCACCCACCAGCCGAATCAGCCAGCCGTCTCGGCCCCCTTGTGGGCCCTGGGAAAGGACCTCGTCTGGCCGACGCCAGCCACCGCGGACGAGGTCCAGGCTTACGAGGCCGAACAGGCGCGCTCGAGGCCCCGCCGCTCCGGTGGCTCGTCCGTCCCGCGGTAGAACGGAAGCCCTACGGCCCGCGGAACTGTTCGACGATCGAGCGGACGGCAGCCTCGTCGGTGGACTTCCAACTGAACTCCGGAGGCCGGAGGGTGCCCCCCATGAAGACGCGGCTGTTCCGGTAGCGCATCCCGCTCTCGACGGTGCTGCGGGCACTGAGGTGCACCTCGGTGACGCCCGTGGCCTGGACGATGCGCCCGATGTTGCGCGGAGTGATGCCCCCGCCCGGCATGACCAGGATGCGCCCAGCGGCCTGGCGATGCAGCTCGGCGATGAGGTCAAGTCCTTCAATGACCGAGGCCTCCTGGCCGGAGGTGAGGACGCGGTCGATGCCGAGTCGAATCAGGGTCTCGAGCGCCTGCCGCGGGTCGCGGGCCATGTCGAACGCGCGATGGAACGTCACGCTCAGCGGGCGCGCCACTTCGATCAGCGCGGCGGTCCGCTCCGTGTCGATCTCGCCTTCGGCGGTGAGGCAGCCCACCACGACGCCATCGGCCCCGGCCTCCCGGGCCACACGGATGTCCTCGCGCATGACGTCCATCTCCAGATCGGAATACAGAAAGTCGGCGCCGCGCGGCCGGATGATGACCTGGAGGCCGAGCTTGGTCTTCTGGCGGGCGAGCTTGATGGCGCCGGCGCTCGGGGTGGTGCCCCCTTCGAGGAGGTTATCGCACAGCTCGACCCGGTCGGCCCCGCCACGCTCGGCGGCCAGCGCGCCAGCCACCGAATCCACGCAAATTTCGATTTTCATGGGAAAGAGTACGGCCGACATCCTCGCCGAGAGGACGTCGGCCGTGGGAGGAGCAGGGCCAGGTGGGTTTAAGCGGCTTTGATGTCGGCGTACTCGCGGTCTTTGTTGCGTCCCGGGTTGGGCACGGGATAGCGGCCATCGGGTCCGGCCTGCAGCGGCGCCGGGGAGTCCTTGGTCAACTGGTCCAGGCCGGGGGCCATCTCATGCGAGCAGTTGAGCATGTCCTCGAAGGAGATCTCCTGACCGGTATGGGCGGCCATGCGGCCCATGGAGGTGACAAGGCTCGCTTCGACGCCGCGTTTGACTTCGTTGTAGGGTTTGTCCTCGCGGATGTGCTCGACGAGCGTGTGCCATTCGTTCTGGTAGGGGTCTTGTTCGCCGGGTTCGACCTTGGATTGCCAGGTCATGGCGGAGCGTTTGGGGCTCTGGGTGGAGAAGATCGAGGACGGCGCGCCGCAATCGCCGCTGGAGGAGGCGATGGCGCTGCCCTTGGTGCCGTGAATGTAGCTGTTGTAGATGTCGTTGCAGCCGGTCATGCAACGTCCGTCGAACATGAACTTCGTGCCGTCCGCATACGTGTATTCCACGCCGTAACTGTCGAGGTTCTGGTCGACATACACGACGCCCTCGGGACTGGTGCGGTAATGGCGACCGCCCACCCCCTGGGCCTTGACCGGCCAGGAACCTTTGAGCCAGCCGAGATGGTCGACGATGTGGATGTAGAAGTCCGAGTAGCAGCCGCCGCTGGCCCAGAGGAAGCTGTGGAAGCGCTGGATCTGATACATGAGTTCGCTGACGCCCGCCGGCTTGGGCAGGGAGGAAAAGTAGCCGATCGGGCCGTGCATGCGGTAGCCGCGCTGGAGGATGATCTCGCCGAGTTCGCCGTCCTGGATGCGCTGGGCAAGCTGCTGGAGGGCCCGGCTGTGGCGGGACATCAGGCCAACGCCCACCTTGAGATTCTTGGCCGAGGCCTTCTCGCCCAACTCCAGCATGCGCTTGCTGGTGGGACCGTCGACCGTGACCGGCTTCTCCATGAACACGTTCAGCCCCCTCTCGATGGCGTAGGTGAAATGCACCCAGCGGAAGGCGGGCGGGGTGGTGAAGATCGCGATGTCGCCGGGCTTGAGGCAGTTCATGGCCAGCTTGTAGGCATCGAAACCGATGAACTTGCGGTCCTGGGGCACATCGACCTGGGCGGCATGGCGTTGTTTCAGGTTCTCGTAGCTGCTGGAGAGGCGCTCGGGGAAGACGTCGGCCATGGCGGTGAGCTTGAGGGGGCCGCCCTTGGCGTTGAGGGCGTTCGAGACCGCGCCCGTGCCGCGTCCGCCGCAGCCGATCAGGGCCACGCTGATGGTGTCCCCGGCCGCGGCGTGCACGTGCGGCAAGGCCACCCCCGCCAAGGCGGAGGCGGCCGCCAGGCGGCCGGTCTGCTTAATGAAATCTCGTCGAGTGGTGAGGGGAGAATTGGCTTCGTTCATGCATGTATCGTTCTCCCGGGCGGGGAAAACTGTCAACATTGGAGCGACGCCCCAGAGCGCCCGAACCCGCCTTGCCCGAATCATTCCCAGCCAGCTTGTCCCCTCTCCCTATCTCCCTCTCCCCAACCTGAGTCAACGCTTCGCTGGCAACGGTTGGGGGGAGGGACGGGCCTTCGCCGCGCCGAAGCGGCTTCGG
>CAZVRY010000129.1:0-17529 GCA_964629545.1 uncultured Verrucomicrobiota bacterium
GAACCATGACAAACAGATCCAGAGTCTGCTGTGCTACCGTTACACCATCGGGCAAGGCGGCGCGCTGGAGAACGTAGGGGTTCCCGATCAGGAGTCAAGCCGCTGATATGCCGCGGGAATATCCATTGCTGTTGAAGGACCTGCGCCAGCCCGGCTACACGCCGGATCTGGCCTGTTATCGGCGTCACGGCGGTTACGAAGTATTGCGCAAGGCGCTGGCACTGGGGCCGGTGACGGGGCCGGATGGGAAGACCCTGTCGGGTCCGGAGCAATTGCGGAAGGAAGTGATGGCGTCGGGGCTGCGGGGGCGCGGGGGGGCGGGTTTTTCCTGTGGGTTGAAGTGGTCGTTTGTGGATCATCGAGGGGGGAAGCCGGTGTATTTGATCTGCAATGCGGACGAGTCGGAGCCGGGGACGTTCAAGGATCGGCAGATCCTTCATCATGATCCGCACCAGTTATTGGAGGGGATGATCATCGCGTGTTACGCGAACCACGTTCATTTGGCTTACATTTACATTCGGGGCGAGTTTGTGGAGGGGGCGCGGATATTGAACCGGGCGGTGGAGGAGGCGCGGGGGGAGGGGCTGCTGGGGCCGGACATTTTGGGCAGCGGTTACGGGTTGGAGATTCACGTGCATCGGGGGGCGGGGGCCTACATTTGCGGGGAGGAGACGGGGCTGATCGAGTCGCTGGAGGGGCGGCGGGCGTATCCGCGGATCAAGCCGCCGTATTTTCCGGCGGTATTGGGGTTGTACCTGTGTCCGACGATTGTGAACAACGTGGAGACGCTGGCGGCGGTGAAGCAGGTGGTGGCGATGGGAGGGGTGCAGTATGCGAAGCTGGGGACGCCGAACAACACGGGGACGCGACTGGTCAGCCTGAGCGGGCAGGTGAAGCGGCCGGGCTGTTACGAGATCGAGGTGGGGAAAGTGACGTTGGGCGAGTTGATTTACGACGAGGCTTTTGGGCAGGGGTTGCGGGAGGGGCGGAGGCTGCAGGCGATCATTCCGGGGGGGTCCTCGGCGAAGGTGTTCAAGGCGGGGGAAAAGTTCAAGGTGCGTCGGCGCGGCGGGGACGGGGTGGAGGTGGAGCAGGAGTTTGCGCTGTTGGATTTGCCGTATGATTTCGACACGCTGATGGCGGCGGGGAGCATGTCGGGGTCCGGGGCGGTCGTGGTGATTGACGACAGTGCGGACATTGTGGAGGTGCTGGCGAACGTGGCGGAGTTTTACGCGCACGAGAGTTGCGGGCAGTGCACGCCGTGCCGGGAGGGTTCGCTCTGGATGGCGAAGGCGCTGCACCGGTTGACGCATGGGGAGGGGCGGGAATCGGATGCGGACTACCTGTTGCGGATTGCGGACAACATTCCGGGTGGGCGGACCATTTGCGCGTTTGGGGAGGCCTGTTCGTGGCCGGTGCAGAGTTTTGTGACGAAATTCCGGGATCAGTTTGTGGCGCGCGGCCGGGCGGACGAGGCCCGGCGGGCGGCGGCGGGCCGGTCCGGGTGAGCGCGGGAGCATGGCGAGCATGTCCAACCCTGGGTCAACAGAAGCGAAGGCGCCGCCGGCGGTGGAGACCCTGACGGTGAAGGTGGATGGGCGGGTGGTGACGGTGCCGCGCTGGTCGAACGACTGGCAGGGGAAGCCGGTGGCGACGACGATGATTCAGGCTTGTTTTGCGGCGGGGGTGATGGTGCCGCATTATTGTTATCATCCGAAGTTGCCGGTGGCGGGCAACTGCCGGATGTGCCTGGTGGAGTATGGGACGCCGGCCTTGGGGCCGGATCGCAAGCCGATGTTGAATGCGGATGGCACGCCGAAGGTGGCGAAGGCGCCGCGTCCGGCCATTGCCTGTGCGACGCCGTTGTCGGCGGGGATGGAGATTTACACGAGCACGCCCGGGGTGAAGGCGATGCGGGAGGGGGTGTTGGAGTTCCTGCTGATCAATCATCCGTTGGATTGTCCGATTTGCGACCAGGCGGGGGAGTGCAAGTTGCAGGAGTATTCGGTGGATTACGGGCAGGCGGAGAGTCGGTTTGTGGAGGCGAAGGTGCACAAGCCGAAGGCGGTGGATTTGGGGCCGCGGATCATGCTGGACGCGGAGCGTTGCATTTTGTGCACGCGGTGCATTCGGTTTACGCGGGACGTGGCGGGCGACGACGCGTTGGGGATTGTGAACCGTGGCAGTTACAACACGATTGCGACGTATCCGGGGAAGCCGTTCGACAACAATTACAGTCTGAACACGGTGGACCTTTGTCCGGTGGGGGCGCTGACCTCGAAGGATTTCCGGTTCAAGATGCGGGTGTGGTTTCTGAAGGAGACCAAGAGCCTGTGCACCAGTTGCGGGACGGGCTGCAACACGGTCATGGGCTCCCGCGAGGGGGTGGTGTATCGGTATGAGCCGCGGGCGAACGACGCGGTGAACGGGACGTGGATGTGCGACGCCGGGCGGTTGAATTACAAGTGGATTGGGCGGCCGGACCGGTTGGTGGCGGTGCGGGCCCCGCGCCCGGAGGTGCGGGGGTGGCGGGCGACGTTGGAGGATTTGGCGGCGCGCCTGCGGTCGGCGCCGGCCGGGTCGGTGGCGATCGTGGCCTCGGCCCGCCAGACGAACGAGGAATTGTATTTGATCGCGCGGTTAGCGAGCCGGTTGGGGGCGCTGACGGACGTGGTGCCGCGGCCGGGGGAGGCGGACAAGCTGTTGGTGTGTGGGGACCGGAATCCGAACACAAACGGGGCGCGGGCGACGGGGGTGGCGGCGGACCCGGTGGGGGCGCGGTTGGCGGAGGTGGTGAAGGCGGTGGCGGCGGGGACGGTCAAGACCCTGTTGGTGTTCGGGGAGGACCTGACGCGTCACGGGGTGAGCGGGGCGGGTTTGGCCCAGTTGGAGACCTTGGTGGTGAGCGACATTTTGCCGAATGCGACCACGGCGGCGGCGCACTATCTGCTGCCGGGCTGCGCGGTGGCGGAGAAGCGGGGGACGTTGACGAACGTGAAGGGGCGGGTGCAGAAGTTTCATGCGGCGGTGGGGGCGCCGGGGGAGGCGCGGCCGGAGTACGAGTTTCTGGCGGAGCTTCTGGAGTTGGTGGGGGGCGGGCGGGCGCCGGCGACCGTCGAGGGGTTATTCAACCAGATGGCGCGGGAGGTGCCGGCGTTCGAGGGGATGACGTGGGCGGGGTGGGGGGTGGGGGGCGCGGTGGCGCGGATGTGAGGGACTATGTTTGGCTGGATTGACAACTTATCGCCCGTTCAGCAGGTGGCGCTCTTTGGCGCGCTCAAGGCGGGGATTGTGGTGGGCGTGCTGATGTTCATGGTGGCCTACTCGGTCATGATCGAGCGCTGGTGGTCGGCGGCGGTCCAGGATCGGATTGGGCCGAACCGGACGGGGCCGTTTGGGTTGCTGCAGCCGGCGGCGGATGGGATCAAGGCGTTTTTGAAGGAGGATTTGACGCCGGGGCATGTGCGGAAGGTGTATTTTTGGCTGGCGCCGGCGATCGTGATGACGCCGGCCTTGCTGACGGTGGCGGTGATTCCGTTCGGGTCGCGATTGGGGGCGCAGCCGATGGTGATTGCGGATCTGGACGTTGGGATACTCTACACGTTTGGGATTGTGTCGCTGGGGGTGTATGGGATTGTGCTGGCGGGGTATGCCTCCAACTCGAAGTATCCGTTTCTGGGGGGGATCCGGTCGAGTGCGCAACTGATTTCCTACGAGATTGCGATGGGGATGTCGGTGGTGCCGGTGTTCATGCTGGTGGGGAGTTTGAATTTGGGGGACGTGATTGCCTATCAGGCTGAAGGGGCCTGGCTGGTGTTCAAGCAGCCGCTGGCCTTCGTGATTTTCCTGATTGCGGCGTTTGCGGAGACGAACCGGTTGCCGTTCGACCTGCCGGAATCGGAGCAGGAGCTGGTGGGCGGCTACAACACGGAGTACAGCTCGATCAAGTTCGCCCTCTTCTTCATGGGCGAGTACGCGAACATGATCGTGTCGTCGGCCATGATGGTGACGTTGTTTTTCGGGGGATGGACGCTGCCGTTCCTGGGGTTGGACCGGCCGGCCGACACTCTGCTGGGGGGGGTGGCGCACGTGGGGATTTTTCTGGGCAAGGTGGTGGTTTTCATTGTGGTGACGATTTGGGTGCGGTGGATGTGGCCGCGGTTCCGGTATGACCAGCTCATGCATTTGGGGTGGAAGCGCTTGGTGCCGCTGGGGCTGGCGAACATCGTGGTGACGGCCTTGGTGCTGTGGGGGGTGGCGCGATGATTGTTCCCCGTCGACCGCTGTCCTGGTGGGAGCGTCTGTATGGTCCGGCCGTGGTGGGCGGCTTCAAGGTGACCTTCCGGCATCTGCTCAAGAAGAAGGTGACGATGCAGTACCCGGAGGAGCGCTGGGTGGTGCCGGAGGGGTATCGGGGGGCGCCCTACCTGGTGCGGGATCAGGCGGGGGACACCAAGTGCGTGTCGTGTCAGTTGTGCGAGTTCGTGTGTCCGCCGAAGGCGATCAAGATTACGCCGCCGGGTCCGGACGGGCCGCCGGCGGATCGGCCGAACGCGGAGAAGATACCGCGGGAGTTCGAGATCAACATGCTGCGGTGCATTTTTTGCGGCTTTTGCCAGGAGGTGTGTCCGGAGGAGGCCATCTTCCTGCAGCGAGACTATTCGCTGGTGGGGTCGAGTCGGGAGGAGATGATCTACGACAAGGAGAAGCTGTTGGCGTTGGGGGGCACGCATGGGGGCATTCAGAAGTGGAAGGACAAGCTGGAGGAGGCGCGTCGGCAGGAGGCGTTCCCGGTGCCAGGGCTGGGCGGGGGATCGGAGGCCAAGGTCTGATGGAAGCGGTGCTCTTTTATGTCTTGGCGGCGTTGGCCCTGGGGTGTGGGCTGTTGGTGGTGGCCAATCCGTTCACGCGCAGCCCGGTGACGAGCGCGATGTTCCTGGTGTTGACCATGGTGTGGCTGGCCGGGTTATTCGTGCTGTTGCACGCGTTCTTCCTGGCGGCGGTGCAGATCCTGGTCTATGCGGGGGCGGTGATGGTCTTGTTTCTGTTTGTGATCATGCTGTTGGATTTGAAGGAGGAGGAGCGGCGGCGGGTGCGGCGGGTGGTGTTGGGGCTGGCGATGGGGGCGGTGGGCGCGATGGTGGCGTTGGCGATTCACACCATCGCGGAGGGGGTGCCTGGGGCGGCGGGGGTGGCGACGTTGGCGGGGGACACGCGGGGTTTGGGGCTGGCGTTGTTTGCGCAACCGCGGCATCTGTTGCCCTTCGAGGTGATGTCGGTGTTATTGCTGGTGGCGATGGTGGGGGTGATCCTGCTGAGCAAGAAGGACCTGAAATGAGCATTGGTTTGGGGCATTACCTGGTGGTGAGCACGGTCCTGTTTGGGTTGGGGCTGTTGGGGGTGATGGTGCGGCGCAACCTGCTGGTGGTGTACATGTCGTTGGAGCTGATGTTGAACGCGGCCAACCTGGCGCTGGTGGCCTTCTCCCGGTTCAACAACAATGTGCAGGGGCAGGTGATGGTCTTCCTGATCATCACGGTGGCGGCGGCGGAGGTGGCGGTAGGGCTGGCGTTGATTGTGGCCCTTTACCGGCGTCGGCAGTCGGCCCATGTCGAGGATCTGACGGCCTTGAAGCTTTGAGATGAATCCGGATCAACATGGTTGGATCGCGTGGGTGATCCTCTTTCTGCCCCTGGCGGCGGCGGTGGGGATTACGCTGTTCGCGCTGCGGGACGCCCGGCGGAGCGCGGCGTGGTCGATTGGGGCGGTCACGGTCTCGTTCCTGCTGACGGGATTGCTGGGCGCCACCATGCCGGCGTTCGAGTTGCGGGCGGTCTGGTTGGATGCGGGCGACATCACGATGGGGTTCGGGGTGCGGTGGGACGCGTTGAGTTCGCTGATGATGCTGATTGTGACGGGGGTGGGGGGGGCGATTCACGTGTATTCGGCGGGTTACATGAAGGGGGACCGGAGCGAGCCGCGGTATTTTGCGGGGCTGAGCCTGTTCACGTTTTCGATGAGCGGGGTGGTGTTGTCGGCGAACTTCGTGCAGCTCTTCATTTTTTGGGAGTTGGTGGGGTTGTCGAGCTACCTGCTGATTGGTTTCTGGTATGAGCGGCCGGCGGCGGCGGATGCCTGCAAGAAGGCCTTTCTGACGAACCGGCTGGGGGATTTTGGTTTTCTGGTGGGGATCCTGGTGGTGTGGGGTCAGGTGGGGACGGTGGAGTTCACGGAGCTGGCGCGGAAACTGGGGGACGATCCGCATGCGTTGGGGGCGTGGGCCACGGTGGCGGGGCTGTTGATTTTCTGCGGGGCGATGGGGAAGAGCGCGCAGTTTCCGCTGCACGTATGGTTGCCGGACGCGATGGAGGGGCCGACGCCGGTGAGCGCGTTGATTCATGCGGCGACGATGGTGGCGGCCGGGGTTTACATGCTGTGCCGGGTGTTTTTCCTGTATGCGGCGACGCCGGCCTGGCCGGAGGGGTGGGCTTTTCTGCCGAACCTTTCGGCCTTGACGGTGATTGCGTGGGTGGGCGGGGTGACGGCGTTGATGGCGGCGTTGATTGCGGTGCAGCAATCGGACATCAAGCGGATCTTGGCTTACTCGACGTTGTCGCAGTTGGGGCTGATGGTGATGGCGGTGGGGCTGGGGGGTGCGACGCCGGGGATGTATCACCTGACCACGCATGCGTTCTTCAAGGCGCTGTTGTTTTTGGGGGCGGGGTCGGTGATTCACGCGCTGCATCATGAGCAGGACATTTGGAAGATGGGGGGGTTGGCGAGGCGGATGCCGGCGACCTTTTGGACGTTTCTGGTGGGGACGCTGGCGCTGACGGGGATGCCGGGGCTGAGCGGGTTTTTCAGCAAGGACCTGATCCTGGCGGCGGCGTTGGATCATGGGCGGCCGTTGTTCGTGGTGGGGGTGGTGGTTTCGCTGCTGACGGCGTTTTACATGTTCCGTCTGGTGTGGGTGGCGTTCCTGGGGCCGCCGAAGTCGCAGGCGCCCGATCATGCCCACGAGTCGCCGGCGATCATGACCCTGCCGTTGGTGGTTTTGGCGGTGCCGAGCGTGTTGGCGGGTTACTGGAAGGTGGACCGTCATCTGGCCGCGCAGTTGGGGGCGGAGCATTACGAGCACGAGGGGGTGGCGATGGCGGCGAGCGTGATTGTGTTGGTGGTGGGGTTTGGGTTGGCCACGTGGCTTTACCGGGCGGCGTTGCGGGATCCGCTGCCGGAGCTGTTGGGGGGGGGGGCGCGGGCGATGCGGGACCGGTTTTACTGGGATGAGATTTACGAGTGGTTGATTGCCCGGACGCAGGATGCGGCGGCGCGGTGGGCGGAGCGGGTGGACCGGTGGGTGATCGCGGGGCTGATGGTGCGGGGGGTGCATGGGACGACCGAGCTGGTGGGGCGGGGGTTGCGGTTGGTTCAGACGGGGAACTTGCAGACCTACGCCTTTCTGTTCGTGGTGGGGGTGGTGGGCGTGCTTTACTTTGCGCTGCGATGACGATCCTGACCCCAATTTTTGGTTTGCCGTTGCTCGGCGCCCTGGCGTTGGTTTGGGTGCCGCGGCGCTGGCGGGTGGTGCCGTCGCTGGTGGCGATGCTGACGACGTTCCTGTCGATGGTGCTGGCGGGGGTGATGTTTTGGCGGTTTGAGGCGGGGTTGGAGGGGTGGCAGTTTGAGCAGACGATCCCTTGGGTGCCGTCGTTGGGGATCAGCTATCATGTGGGGGTGGATGGGATTAACGTGGGGCTGATCCTGATGGGGGCGGTGGTGGCGTTTGCGGCGGCGTGTGTTTCGTGGGAGGTGGAGGATCGGGAGAAGGAGTTTTTCATCCTGCTGCAGTTGATGGCGGGCGGGATTTTGGGGGCGTTCGCGTCCTTGGATTTGTTTTTGTTTTATTGTTTTCACGAGTTGGCGCTGGTGCCGACGTTCATCCTGATTGGGTTCTGGGGGCGGGGGGAGGGGCGGGGGTATGCGGCGTTCAAGATCACGCTGTATTTGAGTGTGGGGTCGCTGGTGGCGCTCGCGGGGTTGATTGCGTTGTATGTGCAGGCGGGCGCGGAGTCATTTGACCTGGTGACGCTGACCTCGCATTTGCGTGGGGGCATTGGGACGCCGGGGCGATCGTTGTCGGCCGAGTCGCAGCGGGTGATCTTCCCGCTGTTGTTATTTGGGTTTGGGGTGTTGGTGTCGTTGTGGCCGTTTCACACGTGGGCGCCGCCGGCTTACGCGGCGGCGCCGACGGCGGCGGCGATGTTGCATGCGGGGGTGCTGAAGAAGTTTGGGTTGTATGCGTTGATTCGGGTGGCCTTGCCGCTGATGCCGGAGGGGGCGCAGGCGTGGGCGTCCTGCCTGGCCTGGCTGGCCTTGGGCAACGTGGTGTATTGCGGGTTGGTGGCGATGCGCCAGAAGGACCTGAACCTGTTGATCGGGAATTCGAGCGTGGCGCACATGGGCTTTGCCTTCCTGGGGATTGCGAGCCTGACGCTGGCCGGGGTGACGGGGGCGGTGCTGGTGATGATTGCGCACGGGTTTCTGGCGGCGTTGACCTTTGCGCTGAGCGGTTGTTTGTATCGGCGGACGGGGACGCTGCAGATGGGTCAGTTTGGGGGATTGCTGCGGCAGGCGCCGTTTCTGGGGACCTTGCTGGTGGGGGCGATGTTTGCGGGCTGCGGGTTGCCGGGGTTTGCGAACTTTGCGGGTGAGATCACGGTCTTTTTCGGGGCGTGGCAGGCGTTTCCGGGGCTGGCGGTGGCGGCCTGTTGGGGGGGGCTGGTGATCGGGGCGGTTTACATGATGCGGGCGGTGCGGGAGTTGTTGCATGGGCCGGGGCGGGAGCGGTGGGAGGGGTTGGGGGATGTGGACGCGTGGCAGAAGCTGCCGCTGACGCTGTTGTTGGCGGCGTTGCTCGGGTTCGGGCTGTTCCCGGGGGTGTTGGCGGAGAAGGTCCGACCGGCGGCCGCGGTGGTCGTGGAGTTGGCGACGGGGGAAACGGAGACGGTGACGGTGCAGGCGAGCCGATGAATGCCTCGTTGATGTTTTTGGAGATGGCGGTGGTGGCCCTGGGGGTGGGGGTGCTGCTGGTGGACTTATGGACGCCGGTGGCGTTGAAGCGCTCGCTGGGGTGGGCGGTGGCGGCGGCCCTGGGGACGATCTTTCTGGCCAGCTTCAGCTCGCTGGCGAGCCCTGGGGAGGTGGCGCCGGCCTTCGGGGGTGCGTGTGTGCAGGACGCGCTGTCGTTGTTCTTCAAGCGTTGCTTCCTGGGGGCGGGGTTGGTGGTGGTGTTGATTTCGGTGGAGGACGCGGACCGGATTGCGTCGGGGATCGCGGAGTTTTACGCGCTGTTGTGCTTTGCGCTGGCGGGGATGATGTTGGCGGCGTCGGCCCAGGATCTGATGGTGATGTTCGTGGCGTTGGAGTTGATCACGGTGACCTTTTACGTGCTGGTCAGTTTTCAGCGGACGCGGGTGACGTCGTTGGAAGCGGGGGTGAAGTATTTGATTTTGGGGGCGTTGGCCTCGGGGTTCCTGGTGTTTGGGATGGCCTTTGTTTTCGGGACGGCGAACACGATGCGGCTGCCGGAGTTGGCGGCCCGGTCGGGGGAGTTGGCGGGTTTGCCGTTGTTTCAGTTCGGGGTGCTGATGGTGTTGGTGGGGCTTGGGTTTAAGATCGCGGCGTTTCCGTTTCAGATTTGGGTGCCGGATGTTTACCAGGGGGCGCCGATGGCGGTGACGGCCTTTTTGGCGGTGGGGTCGAAGGCGGCGGGGTTCGTGTTGGTGTTGCGGTTGTTAGTGGGGGCGTTGCCCGAGGTATTGCTGGCCTGGGAGAGCGTGTTGATGGTGATGGCCGGGCTGACCATTCTCTACGGGAGCCTGTGCGCGATCCCGCAGCGGAATCTGAAGCGGTTGCTGGGGTATTCCAGCGTGGCCAACGCGGGCTTTTTGCTGATGGGGGTGGTGACCGCCAGCGGGGCCGGATCGGAGGCGGTGGTGTTCTACCTGTTCGGCTATTTGTTCACGGTGCTGACGGCGTTTGCGGTGATTTGCATCGTGGGGCGGGAAGCGGATTCGGAGGATCTGTCGGTGCTGGCGGGGTTGAGTCGGCGGTCGCCGTGGTTGGCGGGGGCGCTGACGATGGCGATGGTATCGCTGGCCGGGTTGCCGCCGATGGCCGGGTTTTTCGGGAAGTTTCTGCTCTTGAAGGCGGTGTTCGAGGAGGGGGCCGCGGTGCACGCCTACTATTGGTTGGTGGCGGTGGCGTTGGTGGGAGTGGTCATCTCGCTTTACTACTATTTCAATGTCATTCGGGCCATGTATTGGACGGCGGCGCCGGAAGATCGGCCTGCGCCGGTGGTGTCGGGCCCGCTGGGGTGGGCGGTGGGGGTGGGGATGGGGGGCATGCTGGTGGTGGGGATTTTCCCGGCGCCGTTCCTGCGGTGGGCGGGCGAGGCGGCGCGCGCCTTGGTTTCGTAGCGGATCGTGGGGCGGGCGGGCCAAATCGGGCTTGCCATTTGGGGCGTCCGCTCAATTATATCGGACAAACAAACGACACTTTTATGGCTGACCTCGCAAACAAATACTCCGAGAACGTCGCAGGCAAGTTCTACGTGGACAATCAATGCATTGACTGCGATCTCTGTCGGGAGACGGCTCCCAACAATTTCACCCGCAACGAGGATGGGGGCTACTCTTACGTGTGCAAGCAGCCGGAGAGCCCGGAGGAAGAGGCGCAGTGCAAGGAAGCGAAGGAGGGCTGTCCGGTGGAGGCCATTGGCGACAACGGCGCCTAGGTCAGCCGCCCCGATGGTTTGGGAACCCGCGTCCCCGCTTGGGGGCGCGGGTTTCTTTTATTGGCGGACGCGATAGAAGCGTTGGGGATGGCGAGCCGCGTCGGGATCGGTGGCCAGGGTTCCACCGGGCACGGCGACTCCGGTCGCGAGGGGGTGCCACTGCTGAAGATCGCGGGTGGTTTCGACCGTGAACTCCATTCCGATGTGGCCGTGGATGCGGAGGAGGGGCGCGCCGGCGGCCCATCCTTCGATGCGGAGGAGGGGCAGGGTTGTGCTGGGCAGCAGGAAATGGGAGAGCACGTAATCGGCCACCAAGCCCCCGGTGCGCTTGCCTTCACGGTTGTCGAACGGGAAGTGGATGCCGCCGTAGATGCGGCTCATTCCGATTTCCTCCGCGCAGGCGGCGAGGCTGTGGTAGACCCGGGCGACTCCGGGGAGGGAATCGGATTGGGTGGTGAAGGTGATGTGGTCGGTGCCGAAGAAGGCGGTGAGGACGCGGGCGCTGGCGAGGGAGAAAGTGCTGTGGCCGCTGGGGTAAGCGGGGAAGGGGGGGGCGACCAGGTAGTGGTCCCATTCCGGATCCGGCCTCGTGCCTGGATTGCCGTCTTCGGCGGCGCGGCGGATGGCGGTGATGGGGCGCCAGAGGTTCCAGTGGTATTTGGCCTCCCAGCACACGATGGCGGCATCGGCCTGGGCCAGGCCCAACAGGGCAAAGAGGCGGGCGGTGGCGGGCACGGACAGTTGGCGGTCGCGCGCGATGGTGGCCGCGATTTCATGCCAGTGTCCGGGCGGCATGGCCGTGTAGCTGAAGTCGGACCAGTAATCGGCGATGAGGCTTTGTTCGGGAGTGCGCAGGGGGCTGTCCTTGCGGCCCAGGATGCTCACCTCCTCCCAGTCGCGGGCATATTCCGGGCTGTCGAGGGAGGGCGGGGGAAGCGGGAGGAACGGTTCGAGGGCGGGGAGGCAGAACGTCTTGACGTAGCGCCAGTGCGGGGTGAGAGGGGGGCGATAGAAGGGGGGCGTGCGCTGCCACTGGCCAGGGGCGGAGCTGGGGATATAGGGGACGTCGGTGGCCGAGCCGTCGCTGCCTCGGAGGGCGAGCACCTGGAAGGCGGTCTCGCGTCCCAGAGCCAAGCCCGCGGCGACCTCGGGAGTATCGGGCAAGGCTGCCATTTGGGCGTCGTGGAGTTGGTCCGTCCAGGCCCGGAACGAAGGGTAGAGCGCCAGCATGATTTCCCGCCCGGCGCCGGTGACTGCTGCCTCGGCGGAGGCGCCGGGCGGGGCTTCCAACTGGAAGGCATAGGGCTGGTGGGTGCGGAGGATGGAATTGACTGCGTCGTAGGTGGCGACGTTCAGGATGGCCAGGTTCCGCGAGCTGAGGGTGGGACTGGTGCTGTCGGCGCGGATGGCCGCCATCATCTGGGCGCTCCATTCCAGCACGACGTTCCCGTGGGCGTTTAGGGCCCCGTGGAGGAGCCCCAGCAGTCCGGCCAGAACCTTGGCGGGTCCCGCCCACGGACGGCGGCCGCGCTGGGGGATGGGGTTCATGGGCGGTTAGCCGCGGTGGGCGCGCCAGAGGAGGACGGCGCCGACGGATTGGAAGAGGAAGTTGGGGAGCCAGACGATGAGGTGGGGGGCCCACTCGGACTGGGTTTCGAGGGCTTGGGCGAAGATGATGAAGCTGTAGTAGACGCCGACGAGGATGAGGGCGATGGCGACGCCGACGTTGGTTTCGCGGCGGTGGGCGCGGATGCCGAGGGGGATGCCGATGAGGGTGAAGCTGAAGCAGGCGAAGGCGAAGGCGGTTTGGCGATGGAGCTGGACGAGGGCGGGGGTGGGGTCGACGCCCAGGCGGTCGAGGTCGCGGATCTTGGCGCGGAGTTGAACGAAGGAGAGGTCTTTGAGTTTGGCCTCGACCCGGTTGGGGTTGGCGGCGGAGCGTCGTCCGAGCGAGAAGGGATACTCTTCCGCGAAGGAGGTGCGCCAGTGGGCCACGTCGACCTCCTGGACGCGCCGCAGCAGGAGCAGGACCTCGCCGGTGTCGTCGTCGAGTTGCAGTTCGGCATCCTGGGCGCGGTACCAGCTCTGCATGTTGCCGTCGGGGTCCAACCGGTAGATGAGGACGTTCTCGAGCAAGCGGTCCTTGACCCGGCCGACGTAGATGACGGAGCCGGGAAAGTCCTCGACGAAGCGGCCCTCGGGGACCAGCGCGAGCGCCTGTTGGAAGCCGGTGTGGAGGAGGAGGGCGCGGTAGGCGACCCGGGCGCGGGGGGCGACTTCCATGTTCATCCAGGCGCAGAGTCCGCTGAGGGCGACGCTGAGGAGGAGGATGGGGGTGATCAGGCTGAGCAGGCTGACGCCGCTGGCGCGGGCGGCGGTGAGTTCCTGGTCCGCGCTGAACCGTCCGAAGACCAGGAGGGTGGCGGTGAGGAGTCCGATGGGCAGGGAGAAGACGAGCACGTAGGGAATCAGCAGGCCGATGGCTTGCACCACGAGGCCGAAGGTGGCTTGGCGGTTGACGAGGAGCCCGATGATTTCCTTCAGGACGTTGCCGAGCATGAGCACGAAGGTAAACACGGCCACCGTCATGAGGAGCGTGGCCAGGACCTGGCGGGTCAGATAGGCATGGAGCGTGCGCATGATCGCCGCGCGCAGCCTAGCAGCCGCGATCTGGGGCGGAAGGCGAATCTGGAGGGCTGTGGCGGGGGGGCGGTTCGCGAGTGGGCTCGCCCCATCCGACCGCCCAGGTTCATGGGCGCCACGCGCCGAACCCGGTCTCGGGGCTTTTCAGATTCCAACATGAGCCTTGCTGCATTTTGCCACCGCGCGCTTGACCGCTGCGGGGGGGTAGCATACATGTTAGCACTCCTCGTCAGCCTGCGGCGCGGGACGGGGCGCAGGCCAGGGCTCGGCGGCGTCCAGAGTGCAACCGTGGTGCGTGCGAGGAGTGACGGAACATTGATGGTTAACCTCACAGGTATTACGCGATGAAAAGAACACTGGTCGGATTCGCGCTGGCAGCCGGGCTGGGCCCGGCAATGTTGGCGCAGCAGGTCACGCCCGTTTGGGTCCAGCACGTTAACGGGCTGGTGAATGTGGATCCCGCGGACAAGCTCCCGGTGATCGTCAAGAACGTGGGCGCTCCCTATGCGGCGAATGGCATTGGGCGTTCGCAACAGTTTGCCTTGGGCAAGCTGCGCCGGTATGACAGCACGCGGTTTCTCTTGATGGTGAAGGAGAACGGCATCGACGAGGCGGATGCGAATCTGTCCCAGGAGTTGAAGGACCGGGCGGCGGCGTATCCGGATCGGTCGCTGATCTGGATCGACGCGGCGACGGGCAAGCCGATGGGGATTGCGCACGAGTTCGGGCTGCGCCCGATTACGGCGACGGGGCAGGCGAACAACAATGACTTCTTCAGCAATTGGGACTTGGACGAAGGGCCGGCGGGGACGCAGGCGCTCTATTCCACGCACAAGAACGTGATTTTGCGTTGGGCGCCGAAGGCTGGAGGGGGTTGGGAATCGACGCCGACGTGTGCCTGGGTGGAGCCGACGCCGGATGCCTCTGATTGCCAGGGGAATCCGCTGGACGGCAGCAGCGGTGGCGACGGGTATAACAGTTGGCGCTGGCGTGATTTCCGCGTGATGGGTTCGGGGGTGAACACGCGCTTGCTCGGGGGCGGCGGCACGTGGCGGGCGAGCATGCACGTGCAGGTGTTTGCGACCACCGACGGGCTGAAGTTCTACCCGATCGCGCGGTTCAACGACCGGGATGGCGGGCGCAAGGGCAGTTACTCGCAGGGCGGGTTGAGTTCGCGCGTCGTTCAATACGGTCTGGATCCGGCCCATCCGAACCTGATGACGGCCTACCATGGTCGTTATCCTGGGACGGGGTGGGAGGCGCGGCCGAGCCGATTTGTGCTGGATCCTGACAATGTCGATCCGGCCTTCCTCGAGCCGGACACGTATAATCCGGCGGGGGTGGTGGCCTTGGTGCAGGTGAACAACGAGGTCTGGGGCAGCCTGCCGGCTTTCCAGTGGGAGGCGGCGGGTTTGAATGGACTTTCCATCACGCACGCCACCGATGGGGTGAACCACTATGACGGCAACTGGGGGGGAATTATGGATGCGCACAAGGACGTGGAGTATGTGATCAACTACGCCTTCCCGAGCTGGAACAACCAATTCGGCAGCATCAAGAAGCCCGGCTGGATCGGCGTGCACCGCCTCGATGGGAGCATCGCCCAGAACGCGGCCTACAAGCTGCCGTTCACGGAAATGGACATTCAGAGCAACGACGCCGGCGCTCAGACCGGTAACGACTTCGGTTACGACGGCGATGTGTTGATCTACCCGGACCTCGAGTCGCCGGCCAATCTTGACCGCTCGACGGTGGTGTGGGTGGGGTCTGGCTTCGGGTACGGGGTGTTTACGGTGCAGAACGTGGCGCCCACGATCGCGGCGGAACCGCAAGACGCCTCGCTGACCGAGAATTCCGGCTTCACGCTGACGGCGGAGATTACGGGCAGCCCGAACCGGTATCAGTGGTATAAGGACAATGTGGCGCTGGACGGGACGAAGACCCTCGATGACGGTTCGGCCTATTACCCGGCGGGCGTCCTCCAAGGTGTGAACAAGCCGATCCTCGTGGTCAAGAAGGCGGCGGTGACCGATTCCGGCAAGTACAAGCTGGTGGCGGTGAATCCGCTGGGGACGGTGACGACCCGGGAGGCGACGGTGACGGTGATTCCGGATGCCGAGCGTCCGACGATTGCTTCGTTCAAGAACGGACGGTCGGCCGACGCGTCCTATGTGCGGATCGAGTATTCGGAGGACGTGACTCCGGAGACCGCGGGCGACGCGAACAACTACAAGATCAACGGGGTGGCGGCGACGGCGGCCCGCGCGGTGGGGACGAAGGCGGCCGTGGTCTACATTCCGCATTTGGCCGAGGGGGCGACGGTCACGATGAATGTCAGCGGGGTGCGCGACATTGCGGCGGGCGCGGGCAATGAAATCCTGCCGAACACGGCGATTCAGCTCAAGGGTCCGGCGCAGGCGACGGGCTATCTGCTGTGGGAACAATACACCGACATGGTGGGGACGGCGGTTGAGATTCTCGAGACCGACCCGAATTACCCGTCGATGCCGGCGCGGTGGGAGTACATGACGGCGTTCAACACGGACGCGAACGGGTTGAGCCAGGTGGGGGACAACTTTGGCGGGCGCATTTCCGGTTGGATCACGCCCACGGAAACGGCGGCCTATCGGTTCTTCATCCGCAGCGACGACAGCTCGAGGCTATTCCTCTCGAGCAGCGCGGATCCGGCGGCGGCGGCGGGTATTGCGTGGGAGAACGGGTGCTGCCAGGCGTTCCTCGAGCCGGCGGCTGTGGATCCGCAGGGCAACCTGAGTCTGCAGACTTCGGAGCCGGTGACCTTGAACGCGAACACCTCCTACTACATCGCCCTCCTCTACAAGGAAGGGGGCGGCGGGGATTGGGCGCAGGTGGCCTGGCGGAAGGAGGGCGACTCGACGCCGGCAGGATCACTGACCCCGATTCCGGGCAGCTTCCTCAAGGCTTACCGGGCGGTCTACGAGCCGCCGGTGCTCGCCAAGCCGGTCGTTTCCGGCGGGGTGGTGTCCATCAGTTGGACGGGCGGGGGCAAGCTGCAGGAGTCTACGAACCTGCAGTCGTGGACCGACGTGGGTGGCAACCCGGTGAGTCCCTACCAGACGCCGCTCCCGACCGGGGCGGGTCAGAAGTTCTATCGCGTCATCCAGTAAGCCGCAGGTTTGACGCTTGAATCGCCGAGGGGCCGGACGTGATGTCCGGCCCCTTGTTGCTTTTGGGTTCGGGTGGGTGAGGGCTGTCCACACTTATCGATCAGTGCAGCAGGAAGCAGACACCCCTCATTTCATGCCCTCTCCACGAACCGTCCCCTCACCCCATCCCTCTCCCCAACCCTTGAAAGCGAAGCGATGGAGAGGGGTTGGGGAGAGGGAGAAAGGGAGAGGGGAAACCTACCCGGTTCATGGGGAGCTTCCAAGTCGGACGAACCAACGCGCAGGGGGACCATGAACCTGGACAGTGGGGTGGGGTGAGCGTCCTCGCGAGCCGCCCAGGGCGTACGACATGTCGGCTCGTCAGGAGCCTCGCCCCACCGACGGTGTCCGCAAACAGGTTGATGGGGATGGTGGTCAGCTTGTCCGCCGCAGCCTGGGCGAAGGCGGGAGGACCGGGGGGGGGGCCGGGTTTCAAGACGAGAATTGCTGCAGGATGGCGGTCGGGCGTTGAAGGTCTTGCGAGGGTCGTTCATGGTAGGCCGATGCAGCGACGGGTGGGGCGGCTCGTGATTTATGATCTATGATTTATGATCTATGATGTCTCATGTAGGGGGGTGGGTTGGGTTTTGGGGTTGGGTTGGGGATTCATGATTTGGGGTTTGGGGTTTGGGGTTTGGGATTTGGGATTTGGGAATTCGAGGGGCACGGTTCGTGGGAAGGCCTCGGGGTCTTGGGGAAGGCGATGGTTGTGGGTGTGGGGGGTGGCCGTGCTGGGGTGGTGCGGGGCGCGCGCGGCGGAGGGGGAGGCGGGCTTTCGCGTGGACCGTTTGGCGGTGCCCGCTGAGGGACGGGCGGGTTTCACGCGGCTGCTCCCTGCGGCGACCGGCATTCATTTCACCAATGTCGTGGCCGAATCCAGGTCGCTCACGAACCATATCTTGCTCA
>CAZVRY010000129.1:17539-19048 GCA_964629545.1 uncultured Verrucomicrobiota bacterium
AATTGTGGGGCCCTACCCCTGGCCGCCCCCGACCCATATGGGGCTCATGGGGGGGGGGGGGGGGGCGGGGGTTGTGGATGGGGACGGGCGGTGCGACCTGTATTTTTGCCGTCTGGATGGTCCGAATGCGCTCTACCGCAACGTGGGGGACTGGAGGTTCGAGGAGGTGGCGGCGGAGGCGGGGGTGGCGTGTCCCGACCTGGATGCCACGGGGGCGGTGCTGGCGGACCTGGATGGGGACGGGGACCTGGATTTGTTGGTGAGCGCGATTCGGCGGGGGGTGTCGTGTTTTCTCAACGACGGCCGCGGGCGTTTTCGGGAGGCAACGCTGGCGGCGGGTTTGGCGTCGACCACGGCCAGCATGTCGCTGTCGCTGGCCGATCTGGAGGGGGACGGCGATCTCGACCTCTACGTGGCCAACTATCGGAACGAGACGCTGCGGGATGGGTTTCGGATGCAGATTCGGGTGGGGACGCAGGGCGGTCGGAAGGTGGTGACGACGGTGAATGGGCGGCGGTTGGCGGGGCCGGATCTGGCGGGGTGGGTGACGTTGGACGAGGCGGGGAATCTGACGGAGAACGGGCAGGCGGACGTGCTGTATCGGAACGAGGGCGGGGCGACGTTCCGGGCGTTGGGGTTCACGGGGGGAAGTTTTCTGGACGAGGCGGGGCGTCCGCTGACCGAGCCGTTGTATGATTGGACCCTGACGGGCATGTTCCGCGACCTGAACGGGGACGGCGCGCCCGATCTCTACGCGTGTTCGGACATGGCGTCGCCGGACCGGATTTGGATTAACCGTGGGGACGGCCGGTTGCAGGCGGTGCGGCCGACGACGGTGCGGAAAACCAGTTGGTTTTCGATGGGGGTGGACGCGGCGGATTTGGATCGGGACGGGCGGGACGAGTTGTTCGTGACGGACATGGTCAGCCGGGAGCATCGGCTGCGCCAGGTGCAGGTGAGCGATCATCAGCCTGTGTTTGGGCAGATCGGGGTCTACCGGGATCGCCCGCAGTCGCCGCGGAACACATTGTTCTGGAATGCGGGCGGGGGCGACTATCTGGAGATCGCGTATTTCAGCGGTCTGTATGCGACGGAATGGTCGTGGTCGCCGGTGTTCCTGGATGTGGATCTCGATGGGTATGAGGACGTGTTGATTGCGACCGGGTTCGAGCGGGATGTGCAGGATGTGGACATCGCGAACCAGTTGGAGGCGATTCGGCGGGATCAGAGTTTGAGCGACGGGGACGCGTTGCGGATGCGGGCGCGTTTTCCGCGGTTGGCGCTGCCGAATCTGGCGTTTCGGAATCGGGGCGATTTGACCTTCGAGGAGGTGGGGCGGTTGTGGGGGTTCGACACGCCGGGGGTGGCGCAGGGCGTGGCGCTGGCTGATTTGGATGGGGACGGGGATCTGGACGTGGTGGTGAACAACATGAACGACGCGGCGGGGCTGTATCGGAACGAGAGGGTCGCGCCGCGGGTGGCGGTGCGCCTGCGGGGGGTGGGGGCGAA
>CAZVRY010000130.1:0-18237 GCA_964629545.1 uncultured Verrucomicrobiota bacterium
CGTCGCGTCTCGCCAGAAGCCAAAATCGCCTCCAGCAAAAGCGGAAGTTATTTTTGCACAGACCCTTAGCCCGCGCGCGCCCAAGGCACTTCCAACCAGCCACGGTCTGCCTATCGGGCCCGCCCCCCCACCCCTTACCCTCCCTCCAAGGCTTATGCGCCCAACCGCACCAGCCGATCGGCGGCAATCTTCTTGACCGCAACCAGCACCGCCGCGCTGATCTCCTCCACCGAACCGGTCCCTGGTATCTCCACCAAAATCCCGGCCGACCGGTAATACTCAATCAACGGGGCCGTCTGCCCGTGAAACGTCCGCAGCCGGGCCTTGACGGTCTCCGCGTTGTCGTCGTCGCGCTGGTAAAGCTGG
The DNA here is from genome assembly GCA_964629545.1 of uncultured Verrucomicrobiota bacterium. Lineage (GTDB taxonomy): Bacteria > Verrucomicrobiota > Verrucomicrobiia > Limisphaerales > CAZVRY01 > CAZVRY01. The sequence goes on from CAZVRY010000130.1 coordinate 367, forward strand.
CCCCCGCACCGGTCGCACACACCCGGTTGCTGAGGCTTCTTGAAGTCCACGTGGTAGGGGGTCTGGCACTGCCGGCAGATCAGGCGGCCCGACAGACGCTTGATAATCTCGGCGTCGGGGACGTTGATGTAAAGAACCCCCGCGAGATGCCGATCCATCTCCTGCAGGATCTCGTTCAACGCCTCCGCTTGGGGCAGCGTTCGCGGGAAGCCGTCCAGGAGGAACCCGCACAGCATGTCGCGACGCGCAAGTCGCTCGCGCACCATCCCCTCGGTCACGTTGTCCGGCACCAGTTCGCCGCGGTCCATGTAAGTCTTGGCCAGCTTGCCAAGCTCCGTCTGCTGACGCAGGTTCTCGCGAAAGAGATCCCCCGTGGCCACGTGCGGCAGGCCCAGTTCCTTGTTCAACCGCTCAGCCTGAGTGCCCTTGCCCGAGCCGGGCGCCCCAAACAACACGAGATCCACCGCCGTCACCGGTTGCGGAACAGGGGTCGGAGCAGTCGAGCGCAACGCTTGGAGCTGGGCGGCCGCTTCCGCCGTCGCCGCCAAACGGGCTCGCGCCGCCACCGTCTCCAACGCTTGGTCCACCGCCGCACACACCGCCTCCACCGACCCCTCCCCGTCCACAATGATCAGGCGCCCAGCGTAATGGTAATAGCCAATCAGTGGCCCGGTCTCCCGATGGAACACCCTCAACCGCTGGGCAACCGATTCCGGTTGATCCTCCGGACGAGCCGCCAACTCGCCTCCGCAGTGGTCGCAGACGCCCGGACGGGCGGACGGCCGAGCTGTCAGATGCCACGGCACATGGCAGTTGCGGCACACCACCCGCCCCGCTAACCGCCGCACGATCTCCTCATCCGCCACCCGCAGATAAATGACCGCCTCCAGCCGGCGGTTCATCGAGGAAAGGGTGTCGTCGAGAAAGCGGGCCTGGTAGGGCGTGCGGGGAAACCCGTCGAACAGGATGCCTTTGGCCGGATTGGCCTTGCGCAGGCACTCCTCCACCATCGCATCGACCACCTCGTCCGGCACGAGCTCTCCCTGGGCCATGTACTTGCGCGCCAGCAGACCCAACGCCGTCTGATCCTCCAGGTTGGCCCGAAACAGGTCGCCCGTCGCAACATGGAGCAGATTGTGCTTCTGCACCAGATGCTCAGCGTGAGTTCCTTTGCCTGATCCCGAAGGGCCGATCAACGCGACGTTCATATCGAGATTCAACGGGCGACCGCTCCACACCGCTCGCCGCTCTTTGCCAAAAGCAGGCTGTTTTTTGTGGGCAACCGGCCCTCCCCGATCTCCCCTCCCCGATCTCCCCTCCCCGATCTCCAAACTCCGATCTCCGAACTCCCATCTCCGATCTCCGAACTCCGATCCCCTATCCCCTCTCCCCTATCAACGGTTCCACCACCTCCCAAATCGCCGCCTCCACCGCCTCCACCGTCCCCGTAGCCTCCAAGCGCCGAACCCGACCAGGCTCCGCCGCCGCCAGGCATTCGTAGCCCCGCTCCACCCGCTCGAAAAACGCCCGCTCCGCCTCCTCAAATCGATCGCGCACCCCAGGGACCCCCCGTCCTCGCGCCTGACGCCGCGCCTCGCTCACCGCCAGGGGCACATGGAGGAGCAGGGTCAAATCGGGTCGCGTGTCGCCCACCGCAAAGGCCGTGATGCCCTCGACGGTAGCCAAATCCAACCCTCGCCCGTAGCCCTGATACACCGTCGTGGAATCGTAAAACCGATCGCACAACACCACCTCGCCCGCCTCCAGGGCAGGCCGGATCACTTCCCGCACCAACTGGGCCCGACTGGCACTCATCAACAGCAACTCCGCTTCCGGCGTCATCGCCACGTTGGCCGAACTGTGCTTGAGCGTGTGGCGCACCTCCTCCCCGATCGGCGTGCCCCCAGGCTCCCGCAACTCGCGCACGCAATGCCCGCCCCCCCGCAAGCGCGCCGCCAACCGACGAATCTGCGTCGATTTGCCGCCGCCTTCAGTCCCTTCGAATGTGATGAACAGACCCCGCATGGTCGGGCCTAGGGCAAACCACCGGGCCGCTACTCCGGCAGTTCCGCCGGCACCACCCCTCCCCCGGAGGCGGCCCTCGACGGAAACGCCTTCAGCAGATACTCCACCAGCGAATCCACTTGGGCAGGCGTGAGCGGCCCGCCTTCGTCCTGGGCAAACGCCGGCATCAACGACCCCACTTTGCCCTTCGCCACCGCCTGCTTCCAATACCCACGATCGGTCGGCTTCGCCAGGGCCCGCAAATCCGGCACGACCGCCGCCCGATCCTTCGCCTCATGGCAAATCCCGCACGCCGCCACATACAGATCCCGCCCCTTCTTGCCCCGCGCCGGCTCCAGATGGCAACGAGCGCAATCCTGCTTAAACACGGCCTGCCGATCCGCCGCCGCAATCTGGAAGTTCCGATCCCGCTCCCCAGCCGACATCGCCCCGGGCTGGTCCGGGATGATGACCCGAAAGTAAATCGACTTGTACCCTTCCGAACTGTCCACAAAAACCGATTTCCCCAACGTGCCGCGGCGGCCACGCAAATCAACCGTCAGGTGGATCTCCCCATGATCGCCCGGAGCCAACTTCCATGGCTGGGCGGGCATCTCCGCCAACGTGCACCCGCACGTAGGGCGTAGCTGGTGGATCACCACCTCCTTGGCCGCCACGTTCGTCACCAAGAACGTGAGGGGAATGGTGAGTTCGCCTGGCTGGGCCGCGTACTCTTTGTTCTCGGCATCGAAGACCAGCACCCCCGGCGGAAGCGGGGTCGGCGGCTTGTAGCCAGGCGGGGCAGCCTGCGGAACCCGCCCCGGAATCCCCGCCCGCCCCGGCCCCAAAGCGGGGCCCAGCCCGGGATGCCCCGGCCCAGCAACCCCAGCCCCCCCACTCGACCCCGACGCCGCAGGAACATTCGTCCGCCCCGCGCCCGCGTTGGTCGCGATCCACTTCGAAACTGCCCCCGAGTGATGGGTGGCGGCGTCCGGCACTCGGTTGGTCAGGCCAGCCGGCACCACCCGGACCGCCACGGGGGGCGGCGGAGGCGGCGGCGCCGCCGGCGACGGCTTCACCGGACCCTCTTGCCCCACCGCCGCCAGCACGAATGCCATCGCGGCCCCGCCCCGCAACCCAAGACCATCCCATCGCTGGAAAACCTTACTCATACGAGGAAGCATCCATTATGGCTCATCCACCGCATGCGCGTGCCCGCTCGATCCGCCTCAGGGGCCCCGACGCCTCACCCGCAAACCGGCCTTTTCCTCCGCCCGCGCGAACGAAATCACCCCCTTCTCCGCCGTCGGCCCCACATACGGATCGTTCGTGATGAGAAGGTTCCCATCAATGTCGAGGTAATCGGTCAGCTCCGCCAAATGCGCCGCCGCCGCGATCAAGACGCTCGATTCGATCATGCACCCCAGCATGGTCTTCAGCCCGGCCTTGCGAGCCGCCGAGAGCGTCTCGAAAGCGCCCGTGATGCCCCCCGTCTTCACCAGCTTGACATTCACCGAATGAAAACAATCGGCGCACAGGCTCACGTCCTTCACGTTCAAACAGGATTCATCCCCCATCACCGGAATCGGCGACCGCTCCTTGAGCCAGGCCATGTCCTTCGGATCCGACGTCGCCGGCATCGGTTGCTCCACAAACTGAATGTGACCATCGGACGCCAGCCACTCGATCTTCTTGAGGGCATCTTCCTTCGTCTTCCAGGCCTCGTTCGCATCCACGCGCACCGGCTTGGTCGGCGCCACCGACCGGAGCGCCGCCAGGTTGAGCGCGTCGTCCGGGCTCCCCACCTTGAGCTTCAGCACGGGATAGCCGGCCGCTTCCTCCACCTTCGCCCGGATCACCTCCGGCTTGTCGATGCCAATGCTGAAGGACGTGACATGCTTGCCCTCCGTGAACCCCAAACCCAACAGATCATAAATGGGCTTGCCTGCCTTCCGCCCCGCGCCGTCCAGCAACGCAATGTTGAGAGCCCCCTTGGGCGCATACTGCTTGGCCGCAATAGTCTCCAGATACCTCATGCTGCCCGCCACGTCCTCGAGCGACAACTTCGCCGCGTCCACGTGCTCGAGGAACGCCATGACCGAATCCACGTTCTCCTCATAACGAGATGACGGCGCCGCCTCCCCCACCCCCGTCACGCCGCGGTCGTCGGTCAACTCCACCAACGCGACCGCAAACTTCACCGATCCCCCCTCCCCGCCAGGCTCGAGACCACGAGCGATCGTCCAACGATGAGCCAATTGCAAATCGAACCGCCAGGACTTGAGTTTCACCCGGACACCAAACCGGAAAGACCGCCGACACGCAAACGGAAATTCACCCGGCGCAGGGCACCCCACGACCAGGTCAGGACCGGGTGACAGTTCCACCGCCAACGTTCGACGCCCCCGCCTCGGCCGGCCCGGGCCAGACGCCGATACGCTGACCGACGGTCAACCCCCGGAAGCAGGGCGATCCGGCTTCAGGTTCTCCTTTCAACATGCGAAACGCTGGTCTTGGGACTTGAGCCTCTCCTTAACCACCGGTAGAACTGCATCATGTTCGCTAAGCTCGCCTCACCCCTCCTCCGGCGCCTCGCGCCCGCCGGAATCTCCCTCGCCCTCACCGCCGCCGCCGCCGAACCCGGTTTCCTCAAGCTCATCCCCATCCCCGCCCCCCACATCGTCGCCTGCGCCGAGGAATACCCCGGCGAATCCTTCCGCGCCCGTCACCTGGTCGATGGCGATCCCAAAACCGAGTTCTCCTCCAACGCCAAAGGCACCGAGACCTTCGTCGAGTTCGACTTCGGCGCGCCGGTCCCGCTGGCGGGATTCCGTCACCAGGATCGCAACGACCCGGCCACCATCGCCGAGTCAACCTTGGAGTTCCGCGATGCCACCGGATCCACCGTCGCCTCCGTGCCAGTCACCCACCCAAACCGCCGCGGCGCCCTCACCGTGGTGGCCTTCCCCCACCCCGTCCTAGCCCAACGCGTCCGCTGGCAGGTGACCCGATTGGGCAGCGGACACGGCACGGTCGGCGGCGCCGAAATCGCCTTCTTCGCAGCCGGCCAACGCGAGGAGGCGCCCCGGGGAATCGCCGCCCAGGCACGCACGTTGCCGGTGCTGGACGGCCAGGAAGGCGCCCTCACCCAACCCCTGCGCCTCACCCTCGATTACCCCTATGCCACCCCCTCCGAGGCCGTCGTGCGCCTCCCCCACCAGGAACCCCGCCCGGTCACGCTCCAGTTCGGTCAGCAAACCCTCCACTTCACCGTGGCCGCGTCCGACCAGGAACGATCCATGCCCTTGACCGTGGAACAGGCCGGCCAACCGATCCTCGAACAAGCCCTCACCCTCCCGCCCGCCCGCCGACTCACCGTCTATATCCTCCCCCACTCCCATACCGACATCGGCTACACCGAAATCCAGACCGAAATCGAAGACAAACAAGTCAATAACCTGCTCCTCGGCCTGCAATATGCCCGCGACACCGCCTCCAACCCGCCCGGGGCGCGCTTCGTCTGGAACGTCGAAGTGCTGTGGGCCGCCGACCTCTTCCTCCGCCGCCTCGGCCCCGCCGAACGCAACGCCTTCTTCGACGCGGTCAAGGCCGGCCAAGTCGCCCTGTGCGGCATGTACCTGAACGAGTTGACCGGTCTCTGTCGCCCGGAAGAGTTGGTCCGCCTCTTCCAGTTCGCCACGGAACTCCGCCAACAAACCGGGGCCCCTCTCGATACCGCCATGATCAGCGACGTGCCCGGCTACACCTGGGGCACGGTCACCGCCATGGCCCAAGCCGGACTCCGCTACTTCTCCGTCGCCCCCAACTACTTCGACCGCATCGGCAATATCCTCGTCCAGTGGGAAAACAAACCCTTCTGGTGGATCGGTCCCAATGGCCAAGACCGCGTCCTCGTCTGGATCCCCTTCTGGGGCTACGCCATGTCCCACCGCTACCACCGCATGTCCCCACAACTGGTCGATGACTTCTGCGCCGGCCTCGAGCAACGGGGCTACCCCTATGACATCGCCTATGTCCGCTGGGCCGGCCACGGCGACAACGCTCGACCCGACCCGAGTATCTGCGACTTCGTCAAAGAGTGGAACGCCACCCACGCCTGGCCACGATTCATCATCGCCTCCGCCAGCGAGGCCTTCCGCGCCTTCGAACAACGCTACGGCAACCGCTTGCCCCAGATGCGCGGCGATTGGACGCCCTACTGGGAGGACGGCGCCGGCTCCTCCGCCCTCGAAACCGCCCTCAACCGCGCCAGTTCGGACCGCCTCGCCCAAGCCGAGGCCCTCTGGGCCCTGCAGGACACGCAGCGTTACCCAGCCGCCGACTTCCGCGACGCCTGGAACCACGTCCTCCTCTACTCCGAACATACCTGGGGCGCCTGGTGCAGCATCAGCGAACCCGCCCGCCGCGAAACCCGCGAACAGTGGTCCATCAAACAGTCCTACGCCACCACCGCCGACCGCCTCTCCCGCGACCTCCTCTCCCGCGCCCTCGGCCAATCCCAACAGGCCGGGGACGAAACCGCCCTCGATGTCTTCAATACCACGTCCTGGCCGCGCACCGAATTGGTCACCATCCCCAAATACCTCACCGAACTGCGCCACACCGTCGCCGACCCATCCGGCCAACCCCTCCCCACCCAACGCCTCCGTAGCGGCGAATGGGTCTTCCTCGCCCGCGACGTGCCCCCCCTCGCCGCCCTGCGCTACCCCCTGCGCGAAGGCCCCACCCCTCCCAACCTCCCTGTCCCAAAAGCCGCCCGCGCCACCGCCAACACCCTCGAGAACGACCTCCTCCGCATCCGCGTCGATGAGCAATCCGGCGGCATCGTCGAACTCCAAGCCGCCGGGATCGAAGCCAACTTCGCCGACCCCGCCGGCGACCACGCCCTCAACGAATACCTCTACCTCATCGGCGATAACCCCGCCGACGCCCAACCCAACGGCCCCGTCCGCATCCGGATCGGCGAAACCGGCCCCCTCATCGCCTCCCTCATCATCGAGTCCGATGCCCCAGGCTGCCACCGGCTCATCCGCGAACTGCGCCTCACCGCCGACGCCGACTTCGTCGAAATCATCAATGTCGTGGATAAAAAACGCCTCGAAGCCGCCAACTACCACGCCCAATCAGGCAAGGAAAGCGTCAACTTCGCCTTCCCCTTCCGCATCCCCGACGGCGTCGTCTCCCTCGAAGTCCCCTACGGCGTCCTCCGCCCAGACCACGACCAAATCCCCAGCGCCTGCAAAAACTGGTTCACCGTCGGACGCTGGGCGGACGTGGCCAACTCCGACTACGGGGTCACCTGGGTCACCCTCGACGCCCCCTTGGTCCAAGTCGGCGGCCTCACCGCCACCCTCCTCGGCTCCCAAACCAACCCCCAAGTCTGGCGGCAACAAGTCGGCCCCACCCAAAGCCTCTACGCCTGGACCATGAACAACCACTGGGGCACCAACTACCGCGCCTACCAGGAAGGCCCCACTGTCTTCCGCTTTCTCCTCCGCCCCCATCCCGGCCCCACCGACCCCGCCGAGGCCACCCGCTTCGCCACCGCAGGCAGCCAACCCTTGCTCGTCACCGGCGCCCGCGGCCCCCAACAACCCCGTAAACCCCTCCTCCAAATCTCCCCCAACACCGTCGTCGTCACAGGCCTCAAACCCAGCCAGGACGGACGCGCCGTCATCGCCCGCCTCTATAACCCCTCCCCCAACCCCCAATCCGTCTCCCTGGCCTGGGGCCCCCGCCCACCCACCGCCGTCCACCTCACCGACACCAGTGAACAGGCCCGCGGCCCCGCCCCCCTCCCGCTCCCGCTGTCCGGTCACTCCCTCCTGGCCTTGCGCCTCGAGTTCGCACCGGAAAATTGAGCCGCACTCGCCACCACGTAGGCCACCCAAACCTCCAAGTTCAATATCCCCTCCACCGGACCCAGGGAAACGCCGGCCTCCGGACAGTCCGGATCGCCCCGATGACGCCATACCTGCACCCCCGCAAACCCCGCCTCGCCCAGCACCTCAACCAACTCGGGCAACGTCCATAAACGCCAGTCATAGCGGAACGCGTTCCGCAGCACGCGCGGCCGCCCCGACCTCCCCTCCCCTGGGAGCTCGAAGTGAATCCGACAATCGACACGATTCGACACCGCATCATAGCGGCGCTGCTCCCACTCATACCCAAAGCGGGCCGGCCGCACCTCGCCCTCCAACGCCGCACCCCCGTCAACCCAGCGCCGCGTGCTCCCCAACCGCATCGCCCCAGGACCGCCAAACGCGTTCAGCACCATCAACCCCCCCTCCGTCAACCCCTCCCGAACCAACCGAAAATAACCCCGCAGCGCCCGGCGATCGTGCAGCCCAAACACCGAGAAGTTCAACGCCGTGACAATGTCAGCACAACCCACCTCCGCCGGAACCAACTCCCCCACATCCGCACGCACAAACCCGATTCGATCCGCCGCCCCGCCCAACAACCGCCGCGCCCGCCAACGCGCCCAGGCCAGCGTCCCCTGATCTAGCTCCACCGCCAGCGCACGCCGATGCCGACTCCGACTCACCCACCCCACCGCGTCCGCGGCCGTGCCCGCAAAATCCTCCCGCAACACGCGCGCCAAACCCGACGGCCGCAACCGCTCAAAGATGGCCTCTAGCACCTGAACCTGCCGGATCGGGTCCTGCGTGGCCCAGCGATAGAGCTCGAGCGGATGCGGTCTCCGAGACCCAGCGGCCTCGCGCTGCTTGGAGGATCGCCGCCGAAGCATGGCCCGCGCAGACTATCGGCCGCGCCACCGGAGTCAAGCAGCCCCCCCTTTCCAGCCCCTGCCTTTGCTCTTGCTTCTCCCCCTCCTTCCGACTATGACACTCGCGGTCTTCCTACAGGTTATTTTAACTATTTGCATGCCTAACGTTGGCAGGACCCTGCAGGCGGGCCCACGCGCAATCCCATGAGTGCCAAAAAGAAAACCGCCGCCAAAGCCAAGGACCTCAAACCCAAGAAAACCGTCAAGGGTGGCCTGCTGTTGCCGGCTGTCCAAAAGGTCCGCGAAGCCGCCCGCTAGTCCGCGCGCCCCGGACCGCGAGCGGGCCGCGCCCCACCAGGGCGCGGCCCTCTCGTTCGGCCCCGCCCCCGGCACCTCCCCTCTAAACAAGGCTGGCCGTCCTTTCCCACCGGCACACGCGCCGGGTGCAGTGCAAACCACAACAGGACACTCTCCCATCCATCCTAACTCCCATCCCAACTCCCATCCCAACTCCCAGCCCAACTCCCAGCCCCTCATCACCCCTCGCCCCTCCCCGCCGCCCCCCTCCCCGTTCCTCGCTCGCCGCCCAGCGCCCGGCTGCCCAAGATCCGCGACCAGTTGCGGGACCGCCGCCAACCCCGGCGATGCGCGTAAAAACTGGCCGTTGTGATCAGGACGTCGAGCCCGTAACGCCAAACATTCACGTAACATTTCTCCCCGCCGTAGCACGTGGGAATCGGACGCTCCGCGATGCGCAACCCGTAATGCGCGAAGAGGATAATAATCTCGGTGTCGAAGTGATAATCGGAAGAAAGCGCCTCGAATGGGAGCCGAGCCAAGGCGTCCACCGAGTAGACCCGATACCCGGAGTGATACTCGCTCAGCCGCAGCCCCAAAAGCCGGTTCTGGGTCGTGGTCAGAAAGCGGTTGCCCCAGAAACGAATCAGCGGCATGCCGCCCGCGCGAGGATCCCCCTGCATCCGCGAGCCAAACATCAGGTCCGCTTCCCCGCACACCACCGGGTCGATCAGCGAGGCTAGCAACTCCGGAGCGTACTGAGCGTCCCCGTGCAGCATCGCGACGCACCGGTGTCCGCGCTCGAGACAACGTCGATAGGCCAGCTTCTGACTCCCCCCGTAGCCCAGGTTGCTGGGATTGCGGATCACCTCGAGGTTGGTGAGATGCTGGATATGCCGGCACCCCTCGGCCACCAGCCAGGTGTTGTCGGCGCTGTCGTTGTCCACCACGAAAATCTCGTCCACCCGCCGCTTGATATCGTCCGGAATCCGCGCCAGCACGCGCGGCAGCGTCGCCGCCGCGTTGTAGGCCGGAATGTAAATCGCAATCTTCTCGGACATGGCAGTCCCGCGCAGAGCCCCGCCCCGCGACCGCGCGAGCATGAGCGATGGTCTGGCAACTGGCAAGGACGCAGGCAGCACAGCGCAGGGCGGGCAAGGAGCCAGTGTGCCTGCACCGCGCGGCGGAGAGTCCTCGCGACCCGCCCAAGACGCACAATATCCCGATTCCTCAGTGCCTCCCCCCAGCTCGAGGCGCGCCCCGAGCACGCCAAAGGCTGGTTGCCACCCCGCCCCGGTTCATGGCACATTCTGCTCAACACACCGTCGTTTCAGCCATTCCGCCTTATGACCTCCCGCGAACGGGTCCTTGCCGCCCTCAACCACGTGGAAACCGACCGCCTCCCGGTCGACCTCTCCGGTCACCGCTCCTCCGGGATCGCGGCCGTCGCCTACGCCCGCCTGCGCCGCCACCTCGACCTCCCCGACCGCCCCCTCCGTGTCTACGACCCCGTCCAACAACTCGCCATCGTGGACGAGGACGTGCTCGAACGCTTCGGCATCGACACCATCGAACTGGGCCGCGCCTTCGCCCTCGAGGACCGCTGGTGGGCGGAGTGGGTCCTGCCCGACGGCACCCCTTGCCTCATGCCCACGTGGGCCTTGCCCGAGCGGGCGGACGGAGAATGGGCGCTGCGATCGAAAGCGACGCGCCAGGTGATCGCCTGCATGCCGGACGGCTGCCTCTATTTCGAGCAGTGCCATTGGCCCTTCGCGGACCAGGACGACCTCACCCGCTTGCGCGACGTGCTCGAAGAGAGCATGTGGACCTCGATCGCCTCCCCCCCCGGCCCCATCGTCCGCGGCCCCGACGGCCCCCGTCTCCTCGCTGAAGGAGCGCAACGCCTGCGTGCCACCACCGACCGCGCCATCATCGGCCTCTTCGGCGGCAACCTCCTCGAGATGGGCCAGTTCCTCTACCGCAACGACAACTTCTTCCTCCTCCTGGCCGGCGACCCCTCGCGCGCCCACGAGTTCCTCGACGCCGTCGTCGCCATGCACCTCGCCAACCTCGAGAACTTCCTCCGCGCCGTCGGACCTCACCTCGATGTCATCCTCTTCGGCGACGACCTCGGCATGCAGAAGGGCCCCCAGATCTCGCCGCGCATGTACCGCGAGTTCTTCCAACCGCGCGAGCAACTCATGTGGTCCCGTGTCCAACAACTCGCCCCTCACCTCAAGATCATGCTCCATTGCTGTGGCGGCGTGCGCGAACTCCTCCCCGGCCTGATCGAGGCCGGCATGGACGCCATCAACCCCGTCCAAATCACCTGCTCCGGCATGGACCCCGCCGAGCTCAAACGGGAGTTCGGAACCCGCATGACCTTCTGGGGCGGCGGCTGCGATACCCGCGAAATGCTCTCCCAAGGAACCCCCTCCCAAATCCGCGACCACGTGCGGCGGTTGATGGACATCTGGCGCCCGGGTGGAGGTTACGTCTTTCAGCAAGTCCACAACATCATGGCCAATGTGCCCCCGGAAAACGTGGTCGCCATGCTCGACGCCGTCAACGCTGCCTAATCCCCTCCCGCCCATGAAGTCCAACCCTCGCCCCCGCGGCAAAGTCGGTCTCTTCGGCATCGGCCTGGCCGCCTACTGGCCCCAGTTCAAAGGCCTCCGAGAACGCCTCCAAGGCTACCAACGCACCGTCCGCCAACGCCTCGAACTCCATGCCCAGGTCGTCGACGCCGGCCTCGTCGACAACGCCCCCGCCGCCGCCGCCGCCGGCGAACGCTTCGCCCGCGAAGGCGTCGAACTGGTCGTCTGTTACGTGGCCACTTACGCCACCAGCAGCCAAGTCCTCCCCGCCGTCCAAAAGGCCCACGCCCCGATCCTCATCCTCAACCTCCAACCCGCCTCCGCCCTCGCCTACGAACGCACCGACACCCACGAGTGGCTGGCCAACTGCTGCTCCTGCTGCGTTCCCGAAATCGCCTGCGCCTTCGCCCGCAGCCGCCTCGACTTCCACGTCGTCACCGGTGTGCTCGGGGTCTCGAGAGGAACCCACGGCGAAGCCCCCCCCGACCACCCCGCCGCCCTCCGCGCCTGGGCCGAAATCTCCGACTGGATCCGCGCCGCCAGCGCCGTCAGCCAACTCCGCCGCAGCCGCCTCGGCTTCCTCGGCCATACCTACCCAGGCATGCTCGATATGTACTCGGACTTCACCCAGCATGCCGCCCAGTTGGGCACCCACGTCGAAGTGCTCGAACTGTGCGACCTCGCCCAACGACTCCCCAACCCCCGCGACCCCACCGTGGCCGCCAAACTGGCCGAAACCAAACGCATCTTCGAAATCAGCGCCGATAGCCCCGCCGACCCCTTGGCCCGCGCCCCACGACGCGAAGACTTGCTCTGGGCGGCCCGCGTCGCGGTCGCCCTCGACCGCCTGGCCGCCGACTTCGCCCTCGACGGTCTCGCCTATTACTACCGCGGCCTCGGCGGCAACGACTACGAACGACTCGGCGCCGGCGTCATCCTCGGCTGCTCCCTCCTCACCGCCCGCGGCATCCCCTGCAGCGGCGAGGGCGACCTCAAGAATTGCCAAGCCATGAAGCTCATGGACCTGCTCGGATGCGGGGGCAGTTACACCGAGTTCTACGCCATGGACTTCGACCAGGACTTCCTCCTCATGGGCCACGACGGCCCCTTCCACCTCGCCATCGCCGAAGGTCAACCCATCCTCCGCGGACTCGGCCTCTACCACGGCAAACGTGGCTACGGCGTCAGCGTCGAAGCCCGCGTCAAACTCGGCCCCGTCACCCTCCTCGCCGTCACCCAAACCGCCGACGGCAACCTCAAACTCCTGGCCGCGGCCGGAGAAAGCATCCCCGGCCCCACCCTGCGCATCGGCAACACCAACAGCCGGATCCGCTTCGCCGGCGGCCTCCACGACTTCGTCAACCGCTGGTGCCACGAGGCGCCCACCCACCACTGCGCCCTCGGCACCGGCCAGGTCGTCCCCGTCCTCCGCCGCGTCGCCTCCCTCCTCAAACTGCCCTATGTCGAGGTCTAACCCCCCTCACTCCTCCGCCGCGGCCAACTTCGACAGCACCGTGAAATCCTCCAGCGTCGTCGTGTCCCCCTTCAACTCGGTCACCCCGCACGCGATCTGCTTCAATAACCGCCGCATGATCTTCCCCGAACGCGTCTTCGGCAGCCCGTCCGTAAACCGGATGTCGTCCGGCTTCGCCACCGGCCCAATCTCCTTCGCCACGTGATCGCGCAACTCCTGGCGCAAGTCCGGCGACGGCCGGTATCCCGTCTTCAGCGTGACAAACGCCACCAAAGCCTGCCCCTTGAGCTCGTCCGGACGCCCCACCACCGCCGATTCCGCCACCTTGGGATGGCTGACCAGCGCGCTCTCCACCTCCGCCGTGCCAATCCGATGCCCCGCCACGTTCAGCACGTCGTCAATCCGCCCCACAATCCAGAAATAACCGTCCTTGTCCTGGCGACACCCGTCGCCCGTGAAGTAACTGTGCTGGACCTCGCTCCAGTAGACCTCCTTGTAACGCTCAGGGTCGCCCCATAACCCGCGCAGCATGCTCGGCCACGGCTTGCGAATCACCAGCTTCCCCCCCACATTCCGCGGCACCGGCTCGCCCCGATCATCCACCACCTCCGGTTGAACGCCAAAAAAGGGCAGCGTCCCGGACCCTGGCTTCGTCGGAATCGCGCCCGGCAGCGGCGTAATCATGATCGCCCCAGTCTCGGTCTGCCACCACGTGTCCACAATCGGACACCGCTTCCCCCCAATCACCTCGTAATACCACATCCACGCCTCCGGATTGATCGGCTCCCCCACGGTGCCCAGCAAACGGAGCGAACGCAGATCATGCTTCGCCGGCCACTCTGTCCCCCATTTCATAAACGCCCGAATCGCCGTGGGAGCCGTGTAGAGAATCGTCACCCCATACTTCTCCACAATCCGCCAGAACCGGTCCGGCTCCGGCCAGTTCGGCGCCCCCTCATACATCAACGTCGTCGCCCCGTTCGCCAGCGGACCATACACCACATAACTGTGCCCCGTCACCCACCCCACGTCCGCCGTGCACCAGTAAACGTCCTCATCCCGCAGGTCGAACACCAGCTTGTGCGTCAGCTTCGCCCCCAGCAAATAGCCCGCCGTCGTGTGCAATATCCCCTTCGGCTTCCCCGTCGACCCGCTCGTGTAAAGAATAAACAACGGCGCCTCGCTCTCCATCGGCTCCGCCGGACAGTGCGCATCCACATACTCCAATTCCCGATGCCACCACACGTCGCGACCCTCCTCGATGTGGATCTCGTTGTAGGCCCGACGCAGCACAATCACCTTCTGAATCGAGGCCGTCAGCGCTTCCCCTCCCGGCCCCTTCAACGCCAACGCCTCGTCCACGCTCTTCTTGAGTTGCACAATCGTCCCACGCCGATAACCCCCGTCCGCCGTGATCACCAGCTTCGCCCGGCAATCATGAATCCGATCCGCCACCGACTGAGCGCTGAACCCGCCAAACACCACCGAGTGGATGGCCCCAATCCGCGCACAGGCCAGCATCGCCACCGCCGCCTCCGGCACCATCGGTAGATAAATCAACACCCGCTCCCCCTTCCTCACCCCGTTGCGCTTCAGCACATTCGCAAACCGGCAGACCTCACGATGAAGCTGCTTGTAGGTCAGCACCCGCTCCTCCCCAGGCTTGCTCGGCGACGCCGGCTCACCCTCCCAGAGAATCGCCGCCTTGTTCGCCAGCGGCGTGTCCAACCACTTGTCCAAACAGTTGTAACTCAGATTCAACCGTCCCCCCACAAACCACTGCGCCACCGGCTCCTTCCATTGCAACACCCTGCGCCATGGCTTGAACCACACCAACTCCTCCTTCGCCGTCCGCCCCCAAAACGTGTCCGGCGACCGCACCGACTCCGCATACAGCTTCCGATACTGCGCCAGCGACTTGATATGGGCACGCGCCGCAAAGTCCTTGGCTGGCTTGAACACCCGCGTCTCCTGGAGCATGGAGGTGATCCCGTCAGATGGCTTCGTGATTTTTGGCATAACGTCAGGTGAAATCCGCCGCCAGTCTAGAATCGCAGCCCAACGCGTCAAGAACCCAACCAAACCGATTTGGCGCGGCCCTCCCCGAACTCCCCAAGCCTCGCGAAAACCCCAGCTCCCCCATCCGCGGCTCCACCACCGGCAGCAATTCTCATTCTGAAGGGAGGACTCCCCCTCTCCCCTTCCCTCTCCCCGCGCCTGGGCTGCCTTCTGCTGTCAAAGGCGCGGGGAGAGGGTGGCCAGAGGCCGGGTGAGGGGCTTTTCCAATTCCAAAATGAGAACTGCTGCAGCACCGGGCCGGCACCTTGACAACCCCTCGACTTCCTCTAGCTTCCCCACGTGCGTTCCTGGCTGCGCATCGTCGCCGTCACCCTGCTCGTCCTCTCCCTGGGCCTGCATTGGGCCATCCTGCAAACCGTGGCCTGGACGGGCATGCTCATCTCTTACTCCCGCAGCTCCGGACTCAGCGAAGGCATCTCCCGCACCTTCGACGGCCAACACCCCTGCCCCCTCTGCCGCCTCGTCACCGAAGGACGCGCCAAAGAACGGCAACCCAACCCGCAGACGCCCGCGACTTCCTCTAAGCTCGACCCCGCCCTGCCCTGGTTCCCGTTCGCCTACGACTTCGCCGGCCGCTTCGAAAACCCACGCCATCCCGACCGCTTCGCCCTGAAACGCCGGGAGTCCCCCCCAAAACCTCCCCCTCGATCCGCCCTCGCCTGATCGCGAGCGGCCCCCATCGCACCGCTCGCAGCGGTTACCCCGGTCCCGCCATCCTCGTGCCCGATCCGTCCCCGGATCGGACCCACGCGGGCCTTAACCTCCCCAGCCGTCCCGGTGCTAACCGCCTTTCCTAACGCGTTGGATTGTCCCTCGAGGCGGTCCCGATCGGAACCCGCCTCCGAAACCGGCCTTAAATCGCTAGCAATAACCAAACGAAATCGTAAGTCCTTTCCGTTATGTCCCCCAAATGCCTCTCATTCCTAGGAGCCGCCTGCACGGCGCTCGCCCCCCTCGGCGCCCTCGCCGCCACCCTCACCACCGTCCCCATGCAGGGCGGCATGGCCATGCCCATGATCAGCTACCACGCCGAACATGGTCACCTCCGTGTCACCATGCCTGCCGACCTCCCCCAACTCACCCCGCTCCTCGTCAGCCACCCCGGTGACAGCTTCGACCCGGCCGACCCCTGGTACAACCACCTCGACCCCGCCCGCGGGGGACTCTCCTTCAGCCGCCGCTACGGCTTTGTCATGGACGCCCTCTCCGATCCCCTCCCCGCCGACACCGCCATCTGGCTCGAAAAAACCTCCGGCCCCCAGGAACTCAACTTCTATCGCTACGCCGGCTCCAGCCCCAAGGCCTGGCAGCCCATCTTCGGAACCGCTGGCTCCCCCGCGGCCATGGCCTGGAACGGCATGATGTTCCACCCCGCCGTCACCGCCCCGCCGGGCACCAACGGCTACACCGCCACGTTCGAAGCCTACCTCGTCAATACCACCACCGGCGCCAAAATCGAAGGCTCCGGCTCCGGCCCCATGCTCTTGGTCTTTACCAATGTCCCCGATGGACGCCCCACCCTCGCCATCTCCACCAAGATCGCCATCGCCTGGCCGGCCAGCCCCTCGTCCTATGTCCTCCAACAAGCCGACGCCCTGCCCGCCACCGCCTGGACCGACCTCCCCGTCACCCCCGTCCTGATCGACGGCCTGCCCACCGTCCTCCTCGAACCTGATGCCGCCACCAGGTTCTTCCGACTGCGCCCTGCTCCGTGAGCCAATCCTCCCACAAGCCGGCCAGCTCCCACTCGCGGCATCCCCGGCACTCTCCCGAGGGCTTCACCCTCATCGAGTTGCTGGTGGTCATCGCCATCGTGGGCCTGCTGGCCGGCCTTCTCCTCCCCACCCTCAGCCGCGCCCGCGCCCGCACCCAAACCACCTCCTGCGCCAACCACCTCCGCCAGATCGGCCTCGCCGTCAGGCTCTACTCCGACGACTACCACGACGAGTTCCCCCGCAGCCAGCACTCCGCCTTCACCCACGGCCAACGCACCTGGGGTTCCACCGTCGCCCCTTACCTCAATACCCCGGAAACCCGCTGGACCAACCTCCTCCTGTCCATCTACCACTGCCCCTCCGACCGCCGCCCCACCACCTGGAGCTACGGACTCAACGTCTACTTCGAACTCGGCCCTGACGACGACTACGACGGCAAACCGGAAACCTGGCGTCGCGCCGCCTCGATCCCCAGACCCGTCGCCACCATCCTCTTCGCCGAAAACAACTCCGCGGCCGACCACATCATGCCCAACTTCTGGGAGACCGCCAGCGACGCCGTCGACGTCGCCTCCCGCCGGCATGGTGGCCGCGCCAACTACGCCTTCGTCGACGGCCATATCGAGTCCCGCAAGCTCCCCGCCATCTACGCCCCCGAAGCCCATATCGACGCCTGGCACCCGCTCAAAGCCCGCTGAACCGTTCCTACGCAGTCGGGAGATGGTCCCCCTCCACTCCTCCTCATGTCCGCCCCGAATTCATGAGGCTCACGCCCTTCTTCATGTTCGCCCTGAGTTCATGAGGCTCACCCCGGCGGGCCAAACAGGGTGCCAGGTTCCAGAAATTCTCATTTTGAGAAAAGGAGTCCCTTCCCTCTCCCCGCGCCTCGGCTGCCTTCTGCTATAAAAGGCGCGGGGAGAGGGTGGCCAAAGGCCGGGTGAGGGGCCGTCCGAG
>CAZVRY010000131.1:0-18169 GCA_964629545.1 uncultured Verrucomicrobiota bacterium
GCAAGGGTAAGAGTAAGAGCAAGAGTAAGAGTAAGAGCAAGAGTAAGAGTAAGAGTAAGAGTAAGAGTAAGAGTAAGAACGACAGGAGATGGGATTGGGGGAGGATCGCCCTCCGTCTTTGCCTAGATTCCTAGATACTGATGGGAGGAATCATCGAGCCATTCTCGCCAGGCGAAGAATTCTGTCCTACACCCACCGCCCGGCATCGTGCCCAGTGACGGCCGGGAGGTGCTGCAGGCAGCCTCGGCCGACTTGCCGGGCGTGGCCGCACGGACCGGGAGGCGAGGAGACGGCCGTGGGCAGAGGGACCATCGGTCGGGCGCAGCAGGCCGCGAGGATGTCTTGCGCGGTTGCTGCTATTTCTCGAACGCCATGACCTCGACGAGGTGCCGGCCCGTGTTGGCCGAGTTGTGCGTCAAGGTCACGCGAATGCGACGGACCGGGCGCTGCTCGAAGACGCAGGCGTAACCCTGCCGGGTGGCGAGTTCCTGGTTGTCCCGACGATCCGCCACTTGAGTCCAGGTCTCGCCATCCCCTGAGACTTCCACGGTGAACCCGTAGGAGCGGGCATCCCCATAGAAGGGGACCACCACGATCCGGCCCACAGTGGTCGGGGCACCCAAGTCCACCTGCCACCAGGGCACGGGATCGGCCAGCCGGCTGACATCGGTGGCCCAATGGGCGTGCGGCGAGTCCCGCAAGCCGTCGTTAGCCAACTCCGGGGGATACCCGGCCAGCGCGCTGGAACTGGTCGCGGGCTTGCCGGTGGTCAGGGTCGACTCCCGTCCGCTCAGCTTCTGATAGCGCTCGATGACCGTCGGGAAATCCCATTTCGTCGTTTGGGCCTTGCGCGGGTGCACCGACACGCCGTCGAGCGGCTGCTCCAGCGGGCGGTTCTCAGGCAGGTGCAACACGATCCGGGAGGGCGCGTGGCGCGTGGGTTTCTGAAGCACAGCCTGCACGCCGCGCGCGGTGCCGCGGAGGGTCAGGCCCAGGTCGCCAAAGTAGGTCGGCAAGCGTTCCAGGTGAATCTCGCGGCCTTCCTCCAGCCACCAGTCGGGCACGGCCTTCAGGAGGTGAAGTTCGCCGCCCTGCTCATGCACGAGCATGTGCCGGAGCATGATCGCGTAGTTGCAGGCCCCGGTGACGTGGGGGATGGTTTCTCCCCAGGCGTAGCGGCGCTCGAAGTGGATTCCCTCGGGGAAGGCGTGGGCCGCGGTGGAGTGCAGCAGATACCAGTAGAAATCCTCCACCACCTGTTCGTGGTGGCCGCGGATCAAGTCGTTCATCGTGGTATAGGCGCCCATGTAGGGGTGGATGGCGGGCTCCGCTGGGCCCACCCAACGGATGGTCCCTTCGGCGTAACCGCCGGTGAAGTCCTTGCGCACATGGTGGATGAGCGCAGCGACGCGGGCGTCGTCGCGGGCGAAGATCTCGGTGGGCCAGAGGGTTTCGGTGTTGCCCCAGTGCGTGCCCACCTTCTCCCAACTGGGCGGGAAGTGGGCCAGGCCGGTGCGCTTCCAAACCGCGTCAATGGCTTGCCGGTAGCGCTCGGCTTCCTGGGTCCATTCCTCCGCCTCCGCGGTCTTGCCCAGCATTCGGGCAGCGTCCGCGGTGCAGAGCAGACCGCGCAGGTTCCAGAAGTCATAGCCCACGATGTGATGGTTGCCATCCCAGAGATACTCCCCGTCCGCCAGGGCGTTCGGCAGCACGCCAGAGAACGGCGAGTCCGCAGGCGCCGATCGGCGAGTCTGCACCGTCCAATCCGCCGCCCGACGCATGGCGGGATACACGCGCTCCAGCCAGGCGCGGTCACGGGTCATCATGAAGTACTGCCACAAGACCCAGACCGCCTGGCCGTTGGCGTCAAATTGCCCGGCCTGGGACTCGAAACGGCCATCGGAGCGCTGGCGGGGCAGGTAGAGTTCGACCGCCTTGCGGGCCGCGTCCCACAGCCCCGCTTCTTCGAGTTCCATCACCTGGTAGGCCCCATCCCGAATGTAGAACACATCGTAGAAGCCTTCCCCGCCATGCACCTCGCCGCGATCGTTGGCGATCATCTGGCAGACGTGGGCTGCCTTCAAAGCGTCCGTGGCCTTGCGGCAGGGCACCGTGATGCTCGCGCAGGACTTCTCCCATCCTCGCCAGTAGTCCATCGTCCGCTGAAGCCAGATCCGGTGATCCTCCTTCTCCAGGGCCGCCGCATCGGGGACGGGAACGAAGGCAAAGCGGGCGGCGCCTTCGATCGTTTCGCCGGGCTGCAGTTCCCGGGCAACGGACCAACGGCCGTGAAGCGAGGGATCGATCGCCGTCTCGGTGGGAGCCTCGGTCCGCGTATGCACGGGAGCCTTGGGGTCCACCTTGATCTCGACCCTGGCTGGCGCTGGCTGGTCGGACTGATTGGTGGCGGTGTAGCGCACCCAGACCAGGAAGTTCTCGCCTTCCGTGGGCCAGTCGAACGCCGCCGGCCAATCCTTGACCCCTGGCAAAGGCGTCGCCCAATACGTGAACTCGTAGTGGACCGGGGCGTCGTCCGCGGCGATGACCATGATCGGCATCCAACCGTCGAGGGCGAGCTTGCCCTGCTGGCGCGTCAGGGGCGCCAACGTCCGCCCGAATTGGACCCGCACGGTGGTATTCGAGCCAGCGAGGTAAATGCCGTTGTCCGGGGTGACTCGCGCGCCTCGCTCGTAATCTTTCAGGCCCACCACATTCCAGTTGTTGACGAAGTAATCGAAAGTCGCCGCGGGCCTTGCCCCCTCGCCCTGCGGTTGGGCGGATCCCACCGCCAGAGAGCAGAGCGCCGACGCGAACGCAGCCAGGAGGGTTTTGATCATGCGAAGACGGTAGCGCGCAGGGCACCGGACAGGAAGCGAGAAGCATTCCCCGGCCCTGCCGCCGGCTCCTGCGTCCTGCCTCCTCCGCACCCCGCCGGGCTGGTTGGATGCGGGGTCCTCGCGCTAGAATCCTTGCCGCCCAGAACTTGATCAAGTCGAGTCAAGTTCTCGTCCCGTCCCTCCTGCCGGCAAGGATTCTACAGAGCGAGGCGTGGAAATTGGGGTCCAGACGGCGAAGGCGCGTTGCACGAAATTGGGGCCCGGAGCGGGTCTGAGGTCACGCCTCGCTAGGCGCTGTCCCGGCTGCCCTTGTCCAAGGCCGGCGCACGGGAGCGAGGCTCGGAGGACGGCGGGCGCGCGGGCGCGGGCAATCCCAGCGCCTTGATTTTCCGGAACAGCGTGCTGACGTCGATGCCGAGTTCGCGGGCGGCGGCGGCCCGGTTGCCGTGGTGGCGGCGGAGGGCATCGCGCAGGTGGAGCTTCTCCATGGCGGCGAGGGTCAGGCCGGGGCGGCAGCCGCCGGGGCGTTCCGTCGGGTCGCCGCGCAGGTGGGGGGGCAGGTGCTCGGGCTCGATGAGGCCGCTGCGGCAGAGGATGAAGGCGTGTTCGATGATGTTCTCGAGTTCCCGCACGTTCCCTGGGAAATCGTATTCGAGCAGGCGGGCCAGAGCGGCGTCGGACATGCCCGCCACGTCGCGGTCGCGCAGGCGGTTGAACCGGGCCACGAAGTGGTCGATGAGCAAGGGAAGGTCCTCGCGCCGTTCCCGCAGGGTGGGCATTTCGAGGCGCACCACATGGATGCGGTAGAAGAGGTCTTCGCGGAACTTCCTTTCCTGCACGAGCGTGGGGAGGGAACGGTTGGTGGCGGCGATGACGCGGACATTGCAGGGGAGGGGTTCGAGGCCGCCGAGCGGTTCGTAGACGCGTTCCTGGAGGACGCGCAACAGGCGCGACTGCATGGCCATGGAGATGTCGCCGATCTCGTCGAGCAGGATGGTGCCGCCCTCGGCGAGGGCGAAGCGTCCGGGCTTGTCCTTGCGGGCGTCGGTGAAGGCGCCGGCCTTGTAGCCGAAGAGTTCGCTTTCCAGGAGCGTGTCGGGCAGGGCCCCGCAGTTGATGGCGACGAAGCGCCGGGCTCGGCGGCTGGAATGGTGGTGGATGGCGCGGGCGAACAGTTCCTTGCCAGTGCCGCTGGCCCCTTCCAGGAGGACCGTGCTGTCGCTTTCCGCTACGGCTGGGAGCACGTCGAAGAGCCGTCGCATGGCCACGCTGCGCCCGATGATGTCGGCAAACGAATTCTGGTCTTGGGCCTCGCGGCGCAGTTCCTCGAAGAGACGGAGGTCGCGGAAGGTCTCGATCCCGCCGGCGACGCGGCCTTGGGGGTCCCGGTAGACGCCGGTGGAGATGCTGATGGGGATGCGTTCGCCCTGGGCACTGACGATATAGACGACCTTGTTGGCCAGGGGGCGAAGGGTGGCGAGCGTTTGCTTGAGCACGCAGGCGTTCTCGCAGATCGAGGCGTGGAACACGTCGCAGCAGCGCCGGCCCAGCGCCTCCTGGCGGCGGATGCCGGTAATGCGTTCGGCGGCGCGGTTGAAGAAGGTGATGCGCCATTCAAGATCCACGGTAAAGACCCCGTCCGGGACCGAGTCAAGCAACTGGGTGTCGAGGGTGTTTTCCATCGTCGCCGGCGCGGCAGGCCGCGTGGCGAGTCTCCCTGCAACTCCCGCCCTCCGCAACGTCATTCCGCCGCCCTCTGAGGCCCGCGTTGACCTCACGGTTGCCCACCTCTCCCCGGCCCTCCCCGCCCGCCGGGGGCAGGGAGGGAGACCAGAAAGGAGTGAGCGGAGCAAGCCACCCCACTCATGACTCCCTGTTCATGACTCCCTCGCCTCCGTCGGACGGATGAGAGGGCCGGGGAGGCCACCGGAACCGGACACCGCGAGCATGGTGAACCTGGCTTGTCCTTTTCTGTTCCCAGTTGGCGGCGGAACGGGCATAACGGCACGCGTTATGGGCGACGTGCGGCTCCAACTGGACCAGTATCTGCGGCAACCTCCTCGTCTTGGCCGGGGGGTCTACATCGCGCGGGGCGCCGTGGTGGTGGGCGATGTCACGCTGGGGGACGGCAGCAGTGTGTGGTTCAACGCGGTGTTGCGGGGGGACATCAACCGGATCGTGGTGGGCCATCACTCGAACATCCAGGACAACGCCGTGCTCCATTTGGCGGACGAATACCCCTGTCTGGTGGGGGCCTACGTGACGGTAGGCCACGGCGCCATCGTCCACGCCTGCACCGTCGAGGACGAAGTCCTGATCGGCATGGGCGCCACCGTGCTCGATGGCGCCGTGGTCGGGACGCAGTCCATCATCGGGGCCAACGCCCTCGTCACCCAGCGCACGGTCATCCCGCCGGGATCGCTGGTGGTGGGGTCTCCGGCCAAAGTGATGCGTCCGCTCACGCCCGAGGAGCGGGCCGGGCTGAAGTATTGGGCCGAGAAATACGCCGCCAACGCCGCTTACTGTCTCGAACATCACCTCAACCTCGGTGCTCCCTTGCCCTCATGAACGTCCGTTTCCCGCTCCTCGCCTTCGCGATGCTCACCAGCGCACTCACCGGCCGCGCCGCCGAACCCACCCTGGCCGAGCGCCTTGGCTATGGGCCGGCCGACCGGGTGCTGATTATCAACGGTGACGACGCCGGGATGTGTCACACGGCCAACCGCGCCACGATCGAGTCGATGGAACAAGGTCTGATGACCTCGGCCACCATCATGGTGCCGTGCCCGTGGTTTGGCGAGGTGGCCGAGTATGCCCGCCAGCATCCCGAGCGGAGTTTCGGGGTGCACCTCACGCACACGTCCGAGTGGAAGCATTACCGCTGGGGGCCGGTGGCCTGCCGCGATCAGGTCCCCGGCCTGGTCGATCCCGAGGGCAACCTCTGGCGCTCGGTCCAGGAGGTCTACCGCAGTGGCAAGCCGGAGGAGGCGCTGATCGAGGGGCTCGCCCAGGTCCGGAAGGCCCTGGCGGCGGGGATCGACGTGACCCATCTCGATTCGCACATGGGCACGCTGCAGCTCGATCCACGCTACCTCGAGGTTTACGTCCGCCTGGGTCTCGAGTTCAACCTGCCGCTGCGCATGGCGTCGCAGGCCACCATGACCCGGTTCGGTTACCCCGACGTGCGGGCGAAGGTGGCCGCCCAAGGCATTGTGTTCACCGACGACTTCGTTTACGACGAACTGCCACAGGCCAAGGGCGACGTGCGCGGATTCTGGCTGCGCATTCTCAAGAACCTCAAACCTGGCGTCACCGAACTCTACATCCACGCCGGGCAACCCACGGACGAGTTGAAGGCGATCACCGGCAGTTGGCCCACGCGTTCGGCGGAGTTCGAGACGTTCACGCGCGATCCGGAAGTGCGCCAGCTCCTCGAGACGGAGAAGATCATCCGGATCAGCTATCGGCCATTGCGCGATCTCCAGCGAAAGACCCGCTCGACCACGCCGACCCCTTGAACGCCTGTGCGCCCCGCGCCCTGCCCCGGTTCAGGGTCCGACGGCCTGAACCTCGACCGTGACCAGCTTGCGCGGAGGCAAGGCGAGGGAGAATCGTGTCCGCGGGCTGTCCACCCGCAAAGGCTCGACGCGGGCGGGCAGGGGATCCCTGGCCTCGGCCGGGCGCACGGTCACCGCGTAGGCGCCGGGGGCGAGCAAGTAGAGCTCTCCGCTGAGGGATCGGCTCTGGGGGCCGAAGTGGAATAGTTCGGCGCGGAACGCGGACCGGCTGGCCTCGGTGACCCGGGCCGCCAGGGCGCGGGGCGGGGTCAACCAGCGAACCGCGTTCAAAGGGAACACGAGCGGATTGCCGGGGTCGCCGGTGGCCGCGGCGTAGAGGACTTCCGGTGCGGGCGGGGGCGGTGCGGGCTCGGGGAGGTATTGCAGGTAGTTGCGGGTGAACGAGAGCACGCGATCGGTCCAGCGCATTTCGCTGGTATACGCCTCCCAGTTCGAGCGAAAGGCCTCCGCGTTCCGGCGCAGGGCGCTGACGAGCCCGCGCTCGTCCCCGGTGAGACGGAAGCGCACGTAGCCGGAGGCGTCGTCTTCGAGGAGAGCGTCGTAGCGGCGGTCGCCGCTGAGGAAGCGGTATTTGGCGAGGGCGTCGGGCAGGAACCCGCTCATTTGGCGGGCGCACCAGGCCTCGGTGCCGGGTGGGGCGGACCCGCTGCGGCCAGGGTAGCGCTGGCGCAAGGCGGCCATCGAGTGGAGCGGGGCAAGATAGGTCTCGTCCCGGGTCACGTGCCAAGCGAGGAGCAAGGTGGAAGTCATCAGGCGGGTGGCGCCCGGCCAGTTGTAAAGGGCGTCGTTGTGGCTGGCGGGGAAAGGCTCGAACCACGGCCGCCCGGGCGTTCCAAACCCTCCATCGGGCCAACGCACGGTCGAGGGCAGCACGCCGGCGGGCTTGCCATCGCCGGAGCGGGCGGTGGCCTCGACCCAGAGGCGGAGCCAGCCTCCCAAGAGTCGGGTCAGGCCGGGGTCGTGGCTGCGTTGCCAGTGGAGCAGCGTGGGTTGGACGACGGACGGATGGTAGACGGTGTCGAAGGCGGTTCGCGGGCTGGGGTCGACGGTGTCCACGCTGAAATAGATGGAGCGGAATTGGAGGAACCCGTGCTGGTTCGTGCCCGTCCAGCGCTCGCGCATGAGGTCGGCCAGGCGCAAGGCCCGCTGCGTCCAGAGGGGATCGTCGGGGCGCAGGTGCATCATGGGCAGGATGGTGTCGGTGGTGTCCTCGTTCGAGTGCTCGACGTCGGTCAGGCGCGCCGTGAATCCGTGGTGCAGGTGGGGCTGGCGGAAGATGCCCTGCGCGAGTCGTTCCTGCGCCTCGGCCACGAGCGGGTCGTCGAACGCGATCAGAATGGGAGTCCACCACCGCCACATCTCGACGTCATCGCCCCACCCGCCGCCGAACTGGCCGTCCGGGAGCTGGCGTTCGCGGATCCACCAATGGATGAGGTCCGCCAGCTTCTCGAGGCCCTCCCGCTGGAGGTTGGCCCACTCGGGGGCCTGCGGATCGGGCGGGCAAGGTGGAGTCCAAGGGGCCGGCTGGCCGAGGTAGATGGGGATGACGGGATTCTCGGGGAAGGCCCGCCGGGCCTCTTCGAGCAACGCGCGGGCCTCGCCGTAGTAGGCCTCCCGGCTCTCCTTCACCCGCAAGAGCGGTCCGCTCTGGATCACGCGCCAGATGAGCATCCGCCCGCGGTAGAGGGCCCAGAGCGGATGCAGCGGCGAACCGGCCGCCGGTTCCGGCGGATGCACCGCCCCCTCCCCGCGCGGGCGGACCCGACTGCTGATGAACCAGCAGAGATAGCCGTTCTCGGCGGCGCGACTGGCGTCGGCGACCACCCGCGCTCTTCCCTCGGCCCAGGCCTCGATCGTCGGCAGCAGGGCGGCCACTTCGGCGCGCTGCTCGAGAGGCAGGTCCGGGTGCGCGGCCACCTCCCGCACCCGGCGCAGGCGCACGTGCTCGTCCCGGGCGTTGCCGGCTTCCGTGAGGAGGGCGGCGAGGGGGGCGGCGGCGCGAGCGGCAGGGCACGGGACCGAGCCAGCGAGGAGCAGGCTGAGCAGCCCGACGAGGCGATGGCGGGTGGTCATGGAGGTTTACTGCCACAAACCAGCCGCCCTCACCAAGCCGTATCCGCACGCCTCGATCCGCGGCTCCAGGCTGCGAAACGCGGGTTGCCGGGGGTGGGGACGGTGGTTAGGGTTGGGCTATGAGCATACGCATGCGGCGTGGGATGGGGCGTTCGGTGTTGGCACTCTGGCTGGCGCTGGCGGGCGGCCCGACGATTTGGGGATGGGATTACGAGCAGCATCGGCTGATCAACCTCCTCGCTCTCGAGTCGCTGCCGGCCGAATTCCCCGCCTTCGTGCGCACGCCGGAGGCCCGCGAGCGCCTGGCCTTCCTGGGCGGCGAGCCCGATCGCTGGCGCAACACCGCCGACCTGCCGCTCAAGAACCAGAATCACCCGGATCATTACCTCGACCTCGAGGACCTGGAGCCGGCGCGGTTGGATCCGTCGTCGCTGAGCCCATTCCGCTACGAGTATGCCGCCCAGGTGGCGGCGGCCCGCGCCCAGCGGCCGCAGGACTTCCCGCCCATCGATCCCAGGCGGGACGCCGACAAGACGAAGGCGTGGCCGGGCTTTCTGCCGTGGACGATCAACGAGCATTACGCGAAGGTGAAGTCGCAGTTCTCTTACTTGCGCGCCTATCAGGAGGACGGCTGGCCTGCGGAGGTGACCAACGCCGAGCAGAACCTGATCTACGTGATGGGGGTGATGGGCCACTATGTCGGCGACGCCACCCAGCCCTTGCACACCACCAAGCACTACAATGGTTGGGTGGGAGAGAACCCGCACGGGTTCACGACCACCAACCGCATCCACGCCTGGATCGATGGGGGCTATCTTCGCAAGGTGGGGCTGACGATCGAGGAACTGCGCCCCCGGCTGCGGCCGGCGCGCTGGTTGGGGGAGGCGGCGCCGGGGGCTCGACGCGAGGACGTCTTCCCGCAAGTGCTGGCGTTCCTGCGGGAGCAGCATGGGTTGGTGGAGCCGCTTTACGCGATGGAGAAGGCGGGACAATTCAGCGGCAACGGCGAGGAGGGGCGCCAGGGGAAGGCGTTCCTGGCAGAGCAGATCCTGAAGGCGGCGCAAATGTTGGGGGATTTATGGTACACGGCCTGGCGGGAGGCCCCGCCCGACACGTGGCTCAAGGCTCGCCTGGCCGAGCGTCAACTGGGGGCCAGGCCCTGAGCCGCAGATTTCAAACACGCTTGGAAAGAGCCACGGTCTGTCTGTCGATCCGACGGTCCCCCTCACCCCTTCCCCTCTCCCCGACCCCTTGCTGCGGGGCCATTCAGGGGGTTGGGGAGAGGGAGAAAGGGAGAGGGGGCAGGTTGGGGGTGAAATATGCGGGCTGCGCCTGATCAAAAGCGCCAGTCCAGTTGGAGCAAGGCGCGGAACATGCGGTAGGAGGGAGTTTGTTGGTAGTCGAGGGAGGGACGGAGGTTGAGGCCCAGGACCTTGCGGAGGTGGAGGTCGGCGTGGATGGCGTGGACGACCTGTCCCCCGCGGGCGGTTTCCTGCCCGTAACCGATGAGGTAGCGGAGGCGGCCGGCGAAGCGGTCGCAGGGTTGCCAGAGGTATTCGGCGCCGACCTGGTTCTGGACGAGTTCCTGGGGCGTGTAGTAGGCGGGAGAGGTGTTGCGAGTGTCCGCGACCGTCAAGCGGTAGAGTCCGGTGAGGCGTGGGATCCAGGGGATCTCGTAGGCGATCTGGGCGGTGGCATCGACGCGGGTGTTGTCGTCGGTGTAGTCCCAGAAGCGGCCGGCGAGTCGGAGGGAGAGATCGTCGCGCGCGTCCCAGGTGGCGTCGGCCTGGAGCCGATGGGACCGGATATCCTCGAGGAGGGAGCGGACGGTGTAGCCGGGTTCGTAGTCATAACCGAGGCCGGAGCGCCAGGAGTCGGACCAACTGGCGTCCCAGCGGAGGGAGGCGGAGAGGAGATCCTGGCCGGGGCCGTCGTAGGCATGGCCGCCGAGAGTGGCTTGGAGGCGGTGGAAGACATGAGGGCGGTGGGAGAGCGAGAGTTGGGCGGCGGCTTCCCGGCTTCGTTCCAAGGATTGCTCCCGGTGTTCGGCCAGGGAGGTCTCCAGGTCGAGTCGCGTGCTGGGGGCAACCTGGAACCCGCCGGCGAGTCGGGCCCTGAGGGTCTGGCGGTCGTCGCTATCGGCCCAGGCCTCGAAGGCAAGTCGGCCCTCGGGGCGCTGACGTTGCTCGATGCTTTCCTGGAGGGAAGCAAGTTCTGGTGGGGGGGCGGCCTCCACACTGGGGACTTCGAGGAGGATGCGAGCATGGCCGGGATCGCCGGCCAGGGTGCGGAGGAGAGCTTCGGCGGCAGCGAGGCGGGCGGGGGAGGCCTGGGTCTGGCGGAGCCCGGCGAGACGTTGGTAGCCGCGGTGGATGCGGCCTTGCCAGGCGTCCTGGCGCAGTAATTCGTAGGTGATACGGGCCGATGGGTTGTCGTCTTGGAGTTGACGGACGAGTTGAGCGCCGGTCCAGGCGGGCGGGGGTTCGAGGCGTTTGAGCAGACGGGGATCGTCGGTCGGGAGGTTCTGGCCGTGGGCGTCCTGGTGGAAGGCGAGCGGATAGAATTCGCGGATGATCTCGAGGCTGCGGGCGGCGGTGTCGGGAAAGCCGGGGATCCCCTCCTGACCGAAGTCCCCTTCCGGCCAGGCGAAGGCGACCGGGCGGACGCCCAGCGTGTCCTCCATGAGCTGGAGGGTGTGACGGTGTTCGGCGCGGATGCGTTCCTGCCATTCGTTGAGGGATTCTGGGCGTGCCGGTTGAGCGAGCCACTGGCGGGAGACGAGGAAGAGGCCTTGGCGGCCGTGCGGGTCGAGGGGGATGCGGGAGGAGGAGAGGTGGCCGTGGGCCTGCAGATCCCAGCGGCCGGTGCGTTGGAAGGCGGCCAGTTCCTCCCAGGTGGCGTATCCGGGCAGGTTGGCGGAGGCATGCTGGGTGTTGACGAACATCGCGGCGCGGAATCCGAGTCGCTCGAGGATGGGGTCGGCCAGCCGGAGGCTGTCGAGGCGACCGTCGTCGAAGGTGATCAGGATGGGACGAGCCGGGAGGGGGGAACGGGCCGCGAACCAGTTGGCGACCTCGGGGACGGTGACGGTCGTGTAGCCGGCGGCCTGGAGCGCTTGGAGGTGGTCCTCGAAGGTGGCCACAGGGAGGTGGATAGGATGGGAAAGCAAGGGGTCGGCGGGATCGCGGGTCAATCCGTGGTAACAGAGAACGGGGAGGGCTGGGGCGGCCGCGGGGTGCAGCGCGGTTTCGAGGAGCGATTGGCTGGCCGCGCGTTGCTGATCGGCGTAGAGCGTGGCGGCCTCACGCAGGAGCCACCAGCGGTTGTGGGGATCGGTCGTGCGGAGTTGACGGATCGCGGTCAGGGCTTCGGCCGGACGTTCCAAGCGGGTTGCTGCGTCGGCCAGGCCGAGCCAGGCTCGCGGAGAGGCTGGGTTGAGGGCGGCGACGGCACGGAACTGCGCGAGCGCCTCGGCGGGTTGGCCGCTACGGAGGAGGGTTTCCGCCAGCAACAGCCGGTTGGCGCCGTCGTCGGGGTCGTCGTGGACGGCCAGGCGGAGCACGGCTTCGGCTTCGAGGGGTTGATCGAGTTGGGTGTGGAGAGCGGCGATCTGGCGGCGGAGGCTGGAGGAGGGGAGGGGTTCGAGTGCGGCTTGTTCCTGCAGGAGGGCGAGGGCGCGCGGGAGATCGTTTCGGACGCGGGCGCACTGGACGAGGAATTGCCGGGTGAGGGCATCGCGGGGGTTTTCGCGCAACCTCCGGTCGAGCGTTTGGAGCGCCGCTTCCTGGTCGCCGGCGTGGTAGCGGGATCGTTGCGCGAGGAAGGGGTAGTCGGGGTTGAGGGGGAAGGCGTGGGCGGCCTGGGTCCAGGCGGTGACCGCCTCGGGGTAGCGTTCGAGGAGATCGCAGAGGCGGCCGAGGAGCGGCCAGACGCGGGGTTCGTCGGGGTGGAGCGTTTGGAGTTGCAGGGCGGTGGCGAGGCTGCGGGGGTAGTCGCGCTGGAACTCCAAGAGAGAGGCGAGGTCGAGGAGGGGTTGGGCCTGACGAGGATCGAGGGCGAGGCTGGCTTGGCAGGCTTGGATGGCGCGGTCGGTCTGGTTATCGGCGCGGTAGACTGCGGTGAGGAAATTCCAGAGATCGGTGCGGCTGGGGCCGGGGTCTTGGGTGGGGGTATCGAGGAGTTGTCGAGCGGCTTGGGCGGCGAGGTCGTAATGCTGTTCGAGGAAGGCGACGCGCGCTTCCTCCCAGGCAAGGGGGGCGCGCGGCGTGGGGTGTTGGCGAAGTGCTTCGAGCCAGTGCCGCGCGTCGGTGGCATCGCGCGCCTGCAGGGCCAGACGCAGGAGTTCACGATGGACCAGGCCGGACGGGGAGCGCTCGGCGAGTTGTTGGAGGAGGTCGGCGGCGGTCCAGCCGGGGTCGGGTTCGAGACGTTCGAGGAGGATGGGATCGCGGGACCGCGGGTTGACCCCGGAGCCGCCCTGGTGGAAGCCGAGCGAGAACGTCTGCCGGGTGAGGGCGAGGTTGGCAGGGGCTGCGGAGGGGACATTGACGAAGGCCTGCTGGCCGAAGTTGCCTTCGGGCCAGGCATGGGCGAAGGGCAGGGTGCCGCTGACACGTTCAAGTTGGGCCCGAATGGAGGCGTAGTCGGATTGGATCCGATCCTGCCAGGCGCTGGGCGATTCGAGGTCCTGGGTGGCGGGCAGCCAGGCGCGGTTGGCGAGGAACTTCCCGGTAAGACCGTCGGACGTCACGGGGATGTTGAGGGAAGCGAGGTCGCCGTGACTGTGGAGTTCCCAGCGGTCGGAGCGGGCCACGGCGGCGAGTTCCTTCCAGGAGGCGTAGCCGGGGAGGTTGCGGGCCGCGTTGACGCCGGCGACGAACATGACTGCGGTGAAGCCGTTTTCAGCCAGGACGGGGGTGGCGTTGGTCAGGCTGTCGAGGCGGCCGTCGTCGAAGGTGAGCACGATCGGGCGGGGCGGCAGCTCCTGACGGTGGGCGAGCCAGTCTCGGAGTTGAGCGAGGGAAACGGTCTCGTAGCCGGCCAGGCGCAGGCCTTGAAGGTGTTCGACAAAGCGGGCGAGAGGAAGGTGGATGCGCGACGCGAGGGCGGGGTCGCGCGGAGAGGTCATCAGGCCGTGGTAGAGGAGGACGGGGACTTCGGATTGGCCGGGAGGGTGGCGGGCGATCCAGGTTCGGAGGAGGAGTCGGGCTTCCTCGGTACGGTCGGCGGAAGCGAGGGCGCGGGCTTCGCGGAGGAGGAGGAAGGGGCTGGTGGGATCGAGTTGGCGGGCCTGCCGGACGGCCTCGAGGGCGGCGGTGGGATCGCCCGTTCTCTCGAGGCCACGGGCAAGGGCGAGCCAGGCGGCGGGGAAGGCGGGATTGAGGTCAAGGGCTTGGCGGCAAGGGACGAGGCTTTCGGTCCAGCGCTGGAGGCGTTGGAGGGCTTCGGTGCGCAGGAGGAGGGCTTCGGGATGATCGGGCGCGAGGGCAAGGGCGCGGTCGAGGACAGCGAGGGCGGCCGGGTCGTCGCGGTGGCGCTGGTGCAGCCCTGCGAGGCGGAGGAGGGTGGGGACATCGGCCGCGGATTGGGAGGATGGCTTGGCGGCGAGCCAGCGGATGGCGTCTTGGACCTGGTTATGCAGGAGGGAATGTTGGATGAGGAGTTCGCGGGCGGCCTCGAGGTGGGGGTTAGCCTGGAGGAGGGCTTGGAGGCGGGCGATGGCCTCGGATTCGTGTCCGCTGAGGAGCAGAGAGTGGGCCGCGCGGACGGGGAACGCGGCGTCTTCGGGGAAGGCGCGGGCCGCGAGCGACCAGTGGGTGGCCGCGCTCGCGAAGTCACCGCGCCGTTCATCGAGGCGGGCCTGGAGGGGAAAGACGGCCGGAGGAACAGGATCGAGGCTGCGCAGGGTGGTCAGTTCGGCTTGGGCGCCTGGGTAGTCCCGGAGGGACTCCAGCAGGCGGGCGCATTCGAGGCGGAGGAGAGGTTGGGCAGGGTGGGCCTGGAGGGCCCGGCGATAGGCCGCCAGGGCGTCCTCGGGGCGGTCGAGTCGATGGCAGGAACGGGCGACGAGTTCGAGGGCCTCGAGGTCGTCAGCCTTTCGTTGCAGGAGCGCCTCGGCTTCCTGGAGGCAGGCGGCAGGGTCGTTCTCCTGCCAGAGCAGCCACATCAGATCCCGGCGGGCGGCGAGATCCTCCGGGTCGTCGCCCAACAGGTCGCGGAAGGCCGCGATGGCCTCGGCGGGCGCGTTGGTTCGGACGGCCTCGATGGCGCGTTGCCTGGGGCTGGGCGGGGCGCTGGCGGCCGCGGCCTCAAGCAGCAACAGGGCTGCGGCGCAGGCGATGGATAGCCACTTCATGAATCGGCAATGGAGGAACAGGCGGTTCGTGCCGGGGAGGCGCGCGAGAGGGCGAGCCCGGATCGTTCACATTCGCTTGCCATCCGCAACGGCCTGACTTTCCCCGCGGCCGGGCGCCTCAGCCTTTCCCCTCTCCCCGACTCGTGTTAGCGACGCCATCCGTCAGAGTTGGGGAGAGGGAGACAGGGAGAGGGGGCAGGCGGGGGGTGATAGATCCGGGCGAGGGGAGTCGAGGCCCGTTACGCCGGTGGGCGACGGCCCGGCCCGAGTCGGCCGGGGGAGGCAGAGGTTCGGCGGTGAGGAGGATCTGGTCGGCGAAGGCGACGCCGTGGATGCGGTGGTAGACGGAGAGGGCGACCGTGCCTTCATCGGTGGCGGGGACGACGATGGGGACGGAGCAGGAGGCGGCGTGGCCGGCGATGGAGACGCGCAATTCGTCATCCCGCAAGTGCAGTTGAAGGCGGGTGCTGCCGCCGGGGTTGGGGGTGGCGGCCAGGCGCTGATCGGCGACCAGGCGGCCCTGCAACTCCTGCTGAACGCGAAGGCTGTCCTCGGTGAGGCTGACGTGGATTCGATTGCTGAGGGCGGAGTTGGCGCGGAGGTCGAGGGCGAGTTCGCCGCACCAGGCGTGGGCCCGCAGGCTCAGTTTGAGATCGCCGATTCCCCGCGTGCCCAGCCAGCGGACGGTCGCCTGACGCGCCTCGGGCGGTGCAGCCAACCGGAAGGCGGCGACCTCGTGGGGGTCGGCCTGGATACCCCAATCGCGACCTTGGATCCGGCGGGCCGAGAGCGGGGAGGGGCGGCGGAGGGGAAGGTCCGCTTTCAGTCGATCGACGAACTCCGCGGCGGACCAGCGCGCGTTGGCGTGGAGTCGATGGAGGGGCGTGCCGAGGGACAAGGAGTTGATCCCGGTGAGGCCCGAGGGATCGGCCCAGCTGTAGGCGGAGGGGACGTCTTCGGGCAATCCGTCCGCTTCGAGTTGGAAGGCGGCCGGGTCTTCGGACAAGGCGAAGTCCCAGAGGGCATAGCCGGACCAAGTGCGCCGCGCGCGGTTGCTGACGAAACGGCGGTCGGACCGGAGGACGCCGGGCGAGCGCGTGATCCAGAGGGCGGGCACCCGGATTTCCTGGAGGCGGGGCAAGACCTGTTCGACGGTGGCGCGGTAAGCGGGATCGAAGACGAGGACGACCGTCCGCTCCGGCAGCGGCGTGCCGCGGCTGAGGCTGGCGATGACGTCGACGAAGGGGCGCGGGTGGAAGCCGGCGTCGAGGAGGGCGCGCATCCAGGCCATTAGGCGCCGCGTTCCGTCCCGCGAGGCCTCGGCTTCGCTGGGCAGTTCCGGACAGCGCACCACGAGGTAGTAATCGGCGCGATCGCTGGCGGCGGCAGGATGGGGGCTGACGGGTTGCAGGTGGCGAGACCGGTCCGGGCGGAGGTGGAGGACCAGGACCAGTGCGGCTAGGAGGAGGAAAGCGATGCGCCACTCCTTCCGGTAGGAGGGGCGCAAAGCGGCGGGGGTGGCGGGAGTGGGGGAGGTCATCGGGTTCCCCAGTGGGTGCGCCGGACGGTGGCGATGGCGTAGTAGTTCTGCCAGCAGAGGACGCCAACATAGAGGCCGGCAAAGGCGAGGCCGTAGAGCCAGTAACGGGACTGGGTGTGGTAACGGAAGACGAGACAGAAGAAGAGGTAGACGAGGGCCAAGCCCAGCACGTAGGGGACGACCGTGGCGGAGGCGAGGATCGGCATGATGACGAGCGCGCGGAGCACAATGAGAGGCGAGATGAGCGTCATCACGATGCTCGCGTAGTAACTGGCGGCCGCCACGGGGTGCTTGCGGTAGAGGATCTGGGCGGCCACCCAGGTCTCGCGGGTCCAGGATTTCTTCCAGCGCAACTGTTGGCGGAAGAACTTGGACCAGGTTTCGGGGGCGGTGGTCCAGGCGGTCGCCCCGTGATGGAAGACCACCTTGTTGTCGCGCAAAATCTGGTTGGTGAGAGCCCGGTCGTCGCCGAAGGTGCACTGGGTGCCGAGGAAACGCTGGTGGAGCCACGTGTCGAGCACCTTGAGCACCTCCGATTTGCGGTAGGCGGAGAAGGCGCCCGAGCAGCACGTGACCGCGTCGAAGAGGCTCTCGGAGGCCTTGATAATGCGGTGGGAAACGAAGTAGCGCACCCGTTCCATCTTGGAGAGGATCCAACGGTCGTCGACGGTGATCGCGATGTGGCCGGCCACGGCCCCGACCTGAGGGTCCGCGAACGGCTGGACCAGGCGGTAGAGGGCGCCTGGTTCGACGAAGCTGTCGGAGTCGACGTAGACGAGGACGTCGCCGTGGGCTTCGCGGGCGGCCAGGGCCATGGCGTGGCGCTTGCCCTGATTGCGGGGGAAGCGGAAGGTGCGCAGATTGGGGTAGGCATCCTCGAGTTCCTCCAGCACGGCCCAGGTCCCATCCGTGGAGCCGTCGTCCACCACAATCACCTCCATGAGATGCGCGGGGTAGCCGGAGGCGTAACAGTGGCGCAGGGTTTCGGCGATCGCCTTCTCTTCGTTCTTCACCGCGATGGCCACCGTGATGCTCGGGTAATGACCGCGGTCCGCCGGTTCGCGATAGAAGCAGGAGAACACGGCCCGGGTGAGGATGTAAGCGGCGACCCCGAGACTGTAAAACTGGAATACCGGATCGTACCAGAACCAGCGGTAGTTGCAGCACTTGAAATAAAGGATGGCCGTGAGGATGAGGGCGCAAACGGCGAAAATGAGGTGCTTTTCCGCGGCGAATCCCCCGTCAGCATCCTGCGCCTGAGAAGGCGCGCGGCTCAACGTGCCCTGCGAATCGCGGTCCAGGATCATGGTACGTACGTTGTCACAGGGCGCCTGGCAACGGTGTGCGATAACAGCCCGGAGATGGCGGCAGGCGCGCCCGTGGTATGGGTCCAGGATCGGTGCCATACTCCGGAGGAGGACTTGCCAAGCAGCCCCTGTGCCGACACGCCTGATCTTCGGGTGAGACCACCCTTCACCCGTGAAAAGACGGGAGTTCGGATGCTACCGATGGGGAAGATGGCCCCAGGAGACCTGGGTGAATTCCCCCAAGAGGCGACTCCGGTTGCGGGAATTCACCCGGCGAGAGGCGGCCTCCCGCCTGGATTGGGCGGCCCTCGCTGGGTGTCTGCCCCCGATCGGCGACGAATCCCGGCGGCGTTCGCTCCGCGCCGTGTCCAGACCAGGTGAGCCCGCATGAGATGGGGCGCTAGACCCAAAGGCGCGAGCGCGTTAAGGGTCTGTGCAAAAATAACTTCCGATTTTGCTGGAGGCGATTTTGGCTTCTG
>CAZVRY010000132.1:0-18147 GCA_964629545.1 uncultured Verrucomicrobiota bacterium
TCCCTCCCCCCAACCGTTGCCAGCGCAGCGATGACTCAGGTTGGGGGGAGGGAGACAGGGAGAGGGGAATCGCTTCGGTTCAGGGATTCAAGACGGCGACGTTTCGGTGCGGACATTCTCTCCCCGCTTCGCATTTTCCTGCGCGTCCCCGGTGCTACCGCTGCCGCACGAAACGCCGCCCCGGCAGTTGCCTCACCAACCGCTTCATCTCCAACCCCAATACCGCCACCGCCACCGCGGAACTCGGCAGTCCACTCAGTCGAATCAACTCGTCGATGGTCCGCTCCTCGTCGGTCGGCACGACATCCAGCAGGGCTTGCTCGGCCTCGGTCAAGACCAGGGCGGGCCAGTCCGTGCTAGGCGGGGACGAAGCGGAACGGGGCGAGGGCGGGAAGAGGTATTCGAACTCGGACAGCACGTCATCCGCGCCCTCGCACAGTTTGGCCCCGCGCTTGATTAGTTCGTGGCAGCCTTTGCTGCGGGGCGAGTCGATCCGGCCGGGGACGGCGAAGACCTGGCGGCCGTAATCGATGGCGAAGTTGGCCGTGATCATGGCGCCGCTGGTGAGGGTGGCCTCCACCACCACCGTGCCCAAGGTCATGCCGGCGACGATCCGGTTGCGTATGGGGAACGACTGCTTGTCGGCGGGCCGGTTGAACGGAAACTGGGTCATGACCGCGCCCTGGGCGGCGATCCGCTCGAACAACTCGGCGTTCTCGGCCGGGAACACGATGTTCAGGCCCGTCCCTAACACGGCGATCGTGCGCCCCTTGGCACTGAGGGCGCCCTGGTGGGCGGCGGTGTCGATCCCGCGCGCCCCTCCGCTGACCACCGTGACCCCGACGCCGCTCAACTGGTAGCCGAACTTGCGGGCCATCTCGATCCCGTAATGGGTGGTTTGGCGCGAGCCCACGATGGCGACGGCGTTCCGGTCGCGCGGCAACAGTGTTCCCTTCACGTAGAGAACCATGGGGGGATCATAGATCTGGCGGAGGTGTGCCGGATACAGGTCATCCGCCTGGGTGAGGACGTGACATCCGTAGTCGCGGATGCGCCGGAGTTCGCCCGGCAGGTCGACGGTGTTTTCCCACTGGGCGATGGCCTCGGCCGTTTCGATTCCGATGCCGCCCACCCGGCGGAGTTCGTCCGCGCTGGCCTGGAGGATGGCGGGGGCGTCACCGAAGTGGTCGAGCAATTGTCGGAGCCGCACGGGGCCGACGTGGTCAATGAGGTTCAGAGCGATCAGGGCGTCCTTGGCGTCCATGGACCTCCCATAGTCCAACGGACGGCGGCGGGCAAGCAAAACAGATCCTTCCCGGGCGATCTTTGCGGGTCACTCCATGCCCGGCGCGGCGAACTCCTGGAGCCGAGTCGCCAAGTTTGGATAGTGTTCCAGGATTTGCTTGTCGGTGGTGACCAATGAGCAACCCAAACGCTTGGCCAGAGCCACATACTCGGCGTCATAGGCGGACAACGGACTTTCCTGGATGACCGCGAATACTTCCTGGTCGGTCACTGGGTGGGCCTGAAGGGCGAGTTCGGCATTAGCGGCGGCGGCGAGGACATTCGACATGGTCTCCCCGCGACGCAAGTGCCCGGCGGCGACGCTCCGGAATTCGCTCCGAAAAAGGGCGGGCGCCTGCCAGTCCGGGTCCTTGCGACGCGCCTGCAACGCCAGGAGGTGGTAGGCGTCGCGGGGGACCACCAGGGCGAAGACCACACTGCTATCGACCACGATCATGGCCGGCCAGAACGGCGCAGGGAGTCCTGTTCTTCCGAGGTCATCTCCGTGATCCAGGCAGTTCGTTCAATCCGCCGGAGCAAGTCGGGCTCTCGCAGCCGCTGGCGAATGGCCCGGGCGCGTTCCTCCAGCCAAACGATGGCCTCCGCGTTCTGGCTCCGACGGTTCACCCGCGCGGAACGTTCCAGTGCGACCTTCACTTCGGACGGGCAGTCCTTGATCGTGAAGTTAATGCTCACGCGGGCAACCTAAATGGTTCCAAAATGGTTGTCAACGGGAGGAGGACACCCTGCTGCGATTCTCGTCTTGAAGGAAGGAGTTCCCTGTCCCTCCCCGCGCTTGGGCTGCCTTCAACGGAGTTCCCGGGCCGGCTCGTTGCTGTCCGGCTCAGCTTTCGGGCGGGGGGCGCAGAGCGATCTCGCTGGCGCTGAGCAACGGGGGCGAGTGTAACCGCTCATACTCACGGCGAAAGTCCTCCAACAACTCGAGCTCGAGCAAGTCCTTCTCTCGGCCGCTCGCCCGTTTGCTCGCGATGATATCTCGCAAGGAAGCGACGGGGAATCCGTCGTGCAGCACGCGACGCGCCCGCGCCTGCTCATAGCTTTCGATCCCGTCAGGCGCGAACACCAAGTCCACATCGAACGGGCCGGACTTGATCTGGACAAAGTCACGGCGCTCGCGGATCGCCGTTCGCAGGGGATCGTCGAGGGTGAAACCGAGCCGGTCCAAAGCCACGACGATTCTCTCCGCATTCGCCTGATCATCGGGGAGGAAGAGGTCTACGTCTTGCGTGACGCCTGGATATCCCAAGAGGATGGCTCCGCTCTTGCCGATGAACAAGTAGTCCACTCCGGCATCCGCGAAGGCCCGGGCCAACTCCTGGGCCTGCAGCGGCGCAAATTCACTTGGACGGGGCATGGTATCCCAGAAAGCGCGGCAGATGGGCCTCGCACCATGCCCGGTATTCAGCCGTGGAGTTGAAAATCCGGTAGGGAGCGTCATCGAGGACTGGCTTGCGTGTCCTGGCAAACCCGTAGCGCAGTCGGGTGGCCGTGTCGCGCTGCAGTTGGCGCCGGCACTGGGCCAGCCATTCCTCGCGTTCACGTGAAGTCCGCATGAGTCGAGTCTGGCATACTCGGACCATGGACTCAATCCTCTCCCAGCAGTTCCCGTCTTGGGATTTGAAGAGCCCCTCACCCGGCCTTCCGCCTTCGCCCAGGCTACGGCGGACAAGCTGGCCACCCTCTCCCCGCGCCCTTGACAGCAGACGGCAGCCCAGGCGCGGGGAAGAACTGCCGTTTTTTTATCGCGCGGCCGCGGCGGCTGGGCTATGTGAAAGCCAGCCAGTTCAACCATCATCGTTCCCCGCTTATGTCTACTCGATGGCTCACGCGTCCCCTTGGTTCCGACCGTTCCCTCGCCCGGGTGGCGCAGGCCGCCACGCTGGGTGTCGGCGTGCTGCTCCTGGTGATCGGCATGCGGAGGTTGCCGACCCTCGGGTTGACCGAGCCCCAACTGCTGCTGGGCGTGGGCGTCCTTTTCTCCCTGCTGCTGCA
This sequence comes from uncultured Verrucomicrobiota bacterium, assembly GCA_964629545.1. GTDB lineage: Bacteria > Verrucomicrobiota > Verrucomicrobiia > Limisphaerales > CAZVRY01 > CAZVRY01. Next base: position 3,298 of record CAZVRY010000132.1, read on the forward strand.
ATGCGGCGTCCTCTACGTCCTGCTCGACCCGAAACGCCGCAGCGCCTGAGCGGTGGCCCCGAACCCTGCCAGCCATGCCTAACACCGGACGCGTCAAAGTCGGGATCATCGGGTCGCAATTCGAAGCCGACATCCACGCCGAGTCGTTCAAGATCATGCCGGACGAGGCGGAGGTGGTGGCGGTTGCCTCGCCCACGCCGGGGAACGCCGAGCGCTTCGCCCAGCGTCACGGCATCCCCCGGGTCTTCACCGACTACCGCGCGCTGCTGGCCGAGCCCGACGTGGAGATGGTGACGATTGCCGCGCCCAACCACCTGCACTGCGCGATGACGGTGGACGCTGCGCGGGCGGGCAAGCATGTGGTCTGCGAGAAGCCGCTGTGCATGACGCTGGAGGAGGCCGAGTTGATGATCGAGACCTGCCGGGTGCAGGGGGTGCTGCTGATGTATGCGGAGGAGCTGTATTTCACGCCGAAATACGTGAAGGCCAAACGCATGGCCGACGAGGGCGCCTTCGGCAAGGTCTACCAGGTCAAGCAAAGCGAGAAACACTTCGGGCCGCACGCGCCTTGGTTCTGGGAGGTCGACCAGTCCGGAGGCGGCGTGTTCATGGACATGGGTTGTCATGGGATCGCCTTTTGCTGGTGGTTTCTCGGCCGGCCGGCGGTGACCGGGGTGACGTGTCACATGGGCACCTACGTGCACGCCGACAAGACGCGGGGGGAGGACGAGGTGATTTGCATTATGGACTTCGCGAACGGGGCGAAGGGGGTGGTGGAGGACAGTTGGGCGCGGCGCGGGGGGATGGAGGATCGGATCGAGGTGTTTGGGGAAGGGGGATTGACGGTGGCCGATCTGCACATGGGCAACGCGCTGCCCACCTACAGCGAATACGGTTACGGCTACGCGGTCGAGAAGGCCCCTAGCACGCGCGGCTGGTCCTGGCCCGTTTACGAGGAACTCTGGAACTACGGTTTTCCCCAGGAAATGCACCACTTCGCGCGTTGCGTCCGGGGCAAGGAATCGCCCCAGGCCACAGGCGAGGACGGCCGGTTCGTGCAGGAGATGCTCCTGGCGGGCTATCAGTCGGCCGGATTGGGCGCCAAGGTCCGGTTGCCGTTCCGCCCCTCCGGAGTCCGGCGTCCCATCGACCTCTGGTTCAACCCGCTTCGCTGACCCGCGTGCCCTCCCCGTCGGGGGGAGAGGCCGAACCTTGTCCGTTGTTTATGGCCAGCAGCTTCGTCGAGTTGGGCGACCCGCGGGATCCCATCCGCCTCCCGATTCTGTTCGAGGACCGGTCGGTGCTGGCCATCGACAAACCGGCGGGTTGGCTGCTGGTGCCGTTCTCATGGCAATCGACCCAGCGCAACCTTCAAGCCGCCCTCACCTCCTCCATCGCGGCCCGCGATTACTGGGCGCGTTCCCGCAACCTGCGTTTTTTGCGGGCGGTGCACCGTTTGGATGGCGAGACCTCGGGCGTGCTGCTCTTGGCCAAGAGCCCGGGCGCGGTCGAGGCGTATAGCGACCTGTTCGAGTCGCGGCAGATGGAGAAGACCTATTTGGCGGTGGTGCGCGGCCGGCCGCCGCGGGCGAGTTGGACCTGCCGGCTCCCGCTGGCCCCGGACACGCGGCGGGTGGGCCGGGTGGTGGTGGATCGGCCGCGCGGCAAGGAGGCGGAGACGTCGTTCGAGGTCGTGCGCACCGTTGCTGATTACACCTTGGTGGAGGTGCATCCGCGCACGGGCCGAACCCACCAGATCCGGGTCCACTTGCAGGCGGAAGGCTTCCCGATCGTGGGGGACACGGTCTATGGGGGTGCGCCCGCGCCGTCGGCGGAATACCCGCTGGGCCTTCGGGCGGTGATGCTGGCCTATCGGGATCCGTTCCGCCGGCAACCCGTTCGCATCGAGGCGCCGTTCGACGCGTTTCTCAGGGTTTACGGGGTGGCCCGTTCGGAGTCATGATCGACCTGCCATGACGCATCGACTGAACGCCGTTTGCCTTACCGCCTGGTTCATGCTGGGGATCGCCCAGGCCCAACCCAGCCTCGAAGAGGGATTTCGTCAGCCGCCCCCGTCGGCCGGCATCCGCTGCTGGTGGTGGTGGTTGAACGGGAACGTGACGGCCGAGGCCATCACCCGCGACCTCGAGGCCATGCAGGCCATGGGCTTCAGCGGAGCCTGCATCTTCGACGCCGGCGGCGCCGAGCAACGCGGCAACGACCAAGTCCCGCCCGGGCCCATGTTCGGCAGCCCGCCGTGGCGCGCCTTGTTCCGGCATGCCGTCGGGGAGGCCGACCGCCTCGGACTGATCCTCAGCCTCAACATCCAGAGCGGTTGGAACCTGGGCGGCCCCGATGTCACCCCGGAGGAAGCCACCAAGCATCTGACCTGGTCCGAGCGGTTGGTCACGGCCGCCGATCCCTCCCCCGTCGACCTCGCGCCCCCCAAGGCCCGGGACGGGTTTTATCGCGACATCGCGGTGCTGGCTTACCCGCAACGACCACCAGCCGGGGGCGACCCCCGGCGCCCGGTGCGGAACCTCGCGCAGAAGGCCGTCTTCACCGAGTTGGGGGGATCGGCCCCGGACACGCGGTTCCTGCTCGAGGACGAGCCGGAGCGGCCGGGCGACGTCGAGGCGCGGCGGGACGAGGTGATCGATCTGACGGCGCACCTGGGAGCGGACGGCCGGTTGGCGTGGCGGCCGGAGCAGGGGTCCTGGGTGGTGTTGCGTTTCGGCTACACCTGCAGCGGCGCCCACGTGTCCACGTCGAGCGGCGCCTGGCAGGGACGGGTGGTCGATCACTTGAGCGCCCCGATCTTCCGCCGGTATTGGGACCGGCACGTCGAACCGCTGCTGCGCGAGATCGGCCCCCAGTGCGGCCGCACCTTGAAATACCTGCAAACCGACAGTTGGGAGCTGGGGGGCGTCAATTGGACGGACGATTTCGCCGCCGAGTTCCGAACCCGGCGCGGCTACGACCCGACCCCGCTCCTGCCAGTGATCGCAGGCAAGATCATCGACAGCCGCGATCTGGGGACGCGCTTCCTGGCCGACTTCCGGAAGACGATCAGCGAGTGTGTGGCGGACCGGCACTACGGGACGTTTGCCGCGCTGGCGCGCGAGCGGGGGCTGGGGTTGCAGCCGGAATCGGCCGGGCCGCACGCGGGCCCGTTCGATGGCCTGAAGAACTATGGCCACAACGAGATCATGATGAGCGAGTTCTGGGTGCCGTCGCCCCACCGGCCCGAGCCGGAACAGCGGTTCTTCGTGAAACAGGCCGCCAGCGCCGCCCAGCTCTACAACAAGCTGCTGGTCGGAGCGGAATCCTTTACCTCGATCGGGCCCCACTGGAACGACACCCTCTGGAGCTCCCAGAAGCCGAGTTTCGACCATGAAGTGTGCAGCGGGCTGAACCTCGTGCTCCTTCATACCTTCACCTGTTCGCCCGCCTCCATGGGCCTGCCGGGCCAGGAGTACTTTGCGGGCACCCACTTCAATCCCCAGGTCACCTGGTGGCCGCTGGCCGAGGCCCCTATCCGCTACTTCAACCGCTCTCAATGGCTGCTCCAGCGCGGCCGCGTGGTGACCGACGTCCTCTACTACTACGGCGACCACGTGCCCAACATCGCGCGCCTCAAGGAGGCGGATCCGGCCCGTGTGCTGCCCGGGTTCGACTTCGATTGGCTCAACGAGGATGTGCTGGTCGGCCCGCTGGCCGTGCGCGACGGCCGCTTGACCTTGCCCCACGGCCCCAGCTTCCGACTGCTGGTGCTGCCCGATCACCAAGTCCTTTCTCTGGCGGCGCTTCGCAAGGTGCACGCCCTGGTCCACGCCGGCGCCACGGTCCTCGGCCCCAAGACTCAACGCCTCGTGACGCTCATGGATTACCCGGCCTGCGAGGACGAACGCCAGCGGTTGGCCGACGAACTCTGGGGCCCGGCCGACGCCCCGGCCGGCGAGCGCCGTGTGGGCGCCGGCCGCGTCCTGTGGGGCCGCGCCGCCCGGGACGTCTTGCTCGGGGATGGTCTCGCGCCGGATTTCGAGCCGCGCGCCGCCAGCCCAGGGGCCGACTTCAACTATATCCATCGCGAGTTCGACGGCGTCGACCTCTACTTTCTTTGCAACCAGTCGGCGCGACCGGCCCGCCTGGACGCCTGGTTTCGCATCGCGGCCCGGCAGCCCGAGCTCTGGGATCCCCTGACCGGCCAGGCCACTCCGGCGCGAGCGTTCGCCCAGGAGGCCGGGCGGACGAAGGTGCCGCTCGATTTCGAACCTTACGGGTCGATCTTCGTTCTATTCCGCACTCCCATCCCGTCCGACCGCCAAGGCACCAGGGCCCGCAACACCCTGCTCACCACCCCGGGGCCCACCCTCGACGGCCCCTGGCAGGTCGAGTTCGACCCGGCCTGGGGCGCTCCCGCCCGCGTCGCGTTCGATCGCCTGGTCAGTTGGACCGAACGACCCGAGCCCGGGGTGAAGGCCTATTCCGGACGGGCGACCTATCGCCGCGAATTCCAGGCTGCGGCCCCGCCTCCTGGAACCCGCCTCCTGCTCGACTTGGGCGACTTGCAGGACGTGGGCCTAGCCCGGGTGACGGTCAATGGGCGGGACTGCGGCATCGCGTGGACTCCCCCGTTCCGGGTCGATATCACGGACGCCGTTCGGACGGGGCCCAACACGCTGGCGGTCGAAGTGGCCAACTCCTGGCGCAACCGCCTGGTCGCGGACCGCCTCCTGCCGGTCGAGCAGCGCCTGACCCGCACGAATATTCGCGCCCGTCCCGACTGGACCCCTCTCGCCGCCGGCCTGCTCGGGCCGGTCACGTTGGTCACGTCCGTCAGCGACTGAACAGTTTCGGGGTCACGAAGAACTTGAGGGTGCCGGAGCGGGCGTCGTCCGTGGCCACGCAAGCCAGGCTGGCCTTCGGCATGTCGAAGGCCTCGGGGTGGCGGATGTCCAGCAACCAGCGCACGCGCTCGGCGAGCGAGGGAGCGTGGCCGACCAGGAGGACGTGCTTGTGGGGCAGGAGCGACGGCAGCCAGCGGGCGAAGGCGGCCGCCGGACTCTCGTTCAACAGAGCGGCGTGTTCGACGAGAGCCGGGCTCTTGGCCAACTTCGCCGCCTTCAACACAGCCTCGGCCGTCTGGCGCGCGCGGACCAGCGGGCTGGCAAACGCCGCGTCGAACGTCACCCCAGCCGTCCGCAGCCAATGCCCCAGGTGCCGGCATTGCTCGCGACCGTGCGCCGAGAGCTCGCGGGCGGCGTCGTCAAAACCATCCACCGCTTCGGCATGACGCAGGAAGTAGAGTCTCATCGATCCAGCACTCAGGCCCGCAGCTTCAGGAAATTCGCCACAATCGTGCGGCCGTGCTCGGTCAGAATGCTCTCCGGATGGAACTGCACCCCCCAGATTGGCAGCTCGCGGTGGCGCACCCCCATCACCTCACCCTCGTCCGTCTCGGCCGTCACCTCGAGGCAGGCGGGGATGGAGTCGCGCCGGATGACCAGGGAATGGTAACGCGTGGCTTCGAACGGATTGGGCACCCCCTCGAAGAGATCGCGGCCGTTGTGCCGGATGGGCGAGGTCTTGCCGTGCATCATCCGATAGTTCACCACGACCTCGGCGCCGAACGTGTGACCGATGCACTGATGCCCGAGGCACACCCCGAACACGGGCCGCTTCGAGCCGAACCGGCGGATGATCTCGTTCGACAACCCGGATTCGCGGGGCGAACAGGGACCCGGCGAAATCAGGATCCGCTCCGGGTTCAACGCCTCGATCCGCTCGAGCGAGATCTGGTCGTTCCGATACACCGCCAACTCCGCCTTCAGCTCGCCCAGGTACTGGACCAGGTTGTAGGTAAACGAATCGTAATTGTCGATGATCAGGATCATGGAGCCGAATCTGGCGAGACACTAGCCTTCGGCCACAATTTCGCCAGCGAGAAATGCCCGCGCCCGCGGGAATGGCCAGCAACACCGGGGCCGTCCGCCGGTGGCCGCGGCTCGGGCGAGCGCCGCGCGGTGGCCCCCGCCCGGAGCCGGGCTGGAGGAGGGTCGTGGGTGGATGGCGAGCCTGTCACCATGGCCATGACGACGTTCCATCCCTGGCTGCGCGCCGGGGTGCTTTGACAAACCGGGGGCGGCTTCCTAGGGTGGGTCCATGCGCGCGGCAGCCAAAGTCTCCGCGTCGAACCTCCGGGGCTGTGGAGGGCATCTCGACGCGCCACCATGGGGATGGCCATGAGCCTGTCCGGTCGATCCATCCCCACCCGTGTGCTCGAGTGGTTGCCCGGGGTCGTGTTGGGGACGGCGGTTTGCGCCCTGGCGGTGTGGCTCTTGCGCAACCCGGTGGGCCACCTCGAACCGCGCGTGCCGGGCCGGGACCGGGCGCCGGCGGCCGCGGAAGGTGCGGGCGGTTCCAACCCGGTGCTGGCCGGGAAACTGACCCCGGGGCCGGGGCAACCGGCGGCTTTGCCGGGCGCCTGGCCGGGGTTCCGCGGGGCGGCCGGCAGCGGGATCGCGGCGCCCGAGGGTCGGCTGGCTCGGTCCTGGGGTGCGGGGGGGCCGCGGGAATGGTGGGGCATCGACGTAGGGGAGGGCTACGCGGGCCCGGCGGTGTTCGAAGGCCGCGTTTACCTGATGGATTACGACGGCGAGAAGAAGCAGGACGCCCTGCGCTGTTTGTCGCTGGCCGATGGACGCGAGATTTGGCGGTTCGCCTACCCGCTCTCGGTGAAGCGCAACCACGGGATGAGTCGCACCACTCCGGCGGTCACCGACCGTTACGTCGTGGCCATGGGCCCGAAGTGTCACGTGGTCTGCCTCGACCGGGTGAGCGGAGAGTTGCGCTGGGGACTCGATTTGGTGAAGGACTTCGGCGCCACCGTCCCGCAATGGTACGCCGGCCAGTGCCCCATCATTGAGGGCGACCGCGTGATCCTGGCCCCGGGCGGTCCCGAGGCTTTGGTCATGGCCGTCGACCTGGCTACCGGCCAGGTCGTCTGGCGCACACCGAACCCCCGCGACTGGAAAATGACGCACGCCTCGCTCGCCGTCCTGGAGGTGGCCGGTCGCCGGCAATACGTCTACTGCGCCAGCCATGGCGTGGTGGGCGTGGACGCCCGCGACGGCACCCTGTTGTGGGAGACGGAGGATTGGAAGATCAGCATCGCCACCGTCCCCACGCCGGTGGTCGTGGGCGAGGGACGGGTCTTCCTGTCGGGCGGCTACAACGCGGGGAGCCTCATGCTGCAGGTCAGCGAGGAAGGCGGGCAGTGGACGGCCCGGACGCTGTTTCGGTTGGAGCCGGAGGTGTTCGGCTCGACGCAGCAGACGCCCATCCTCCACCAGGGCCACCTGTTCGGGATCCGCCCGGACGGGCGTTTCGTTTGCCTGAACCTGGAGGGGAAGGTGGTGTGGACCAGCGAGCCGGGGACGAATTTCGGTTTGGGGCCGTACCTGCTGGCGGAGGGCCGCTTCTTCGTGGTCAACGACACGGGATTGCTGACCATGATCGAGGCCTCCACCTCGAAGTGTGTCACGCTGGGCCAGGCCCAGGTGCTCAAAGGGCATGACGCCTGGGGACCGCTCGCCTTGGCGGGCAATCGCCTGTTAGCCCGGGACTTCACCCGCTTGATCTGTCTGGACGTGGGCGTGCCGTGAAAAGGCCAAAGGCTAAACGCTGAAGGCTGAAGGCTGAATCCATGCTCTTGCTCTTGCTCGCCCTCGGTTCAAGGGTTCAATGAGCGACGTCCCGATTCGGAGGATTCTCCCCATGAGCCATCCCCCCATCCCTCTCCCCAACCCTTGAAAGCGAAGCGTTTGCTCAGGTTGGGGAGAGGGAGAAAGGGAGAGGGGAAACGTGAACCGCGAGGGGACGGGATTACGATTGCGATTAGGAGTAGGAGTAGGAGCGAGGATTCAGCCTTTTTTGCCTCTCTGACCGAAGCGCGTGTGAACTATGCGGGTTAGAGCGCGTTGGCGGCGAGGGCCATGAGCGCCCCGGTGACGGCAGCCAAGGAACCGAGGAGGCCGAGCAGCGCGGTGCCTACGCCCACCCGGAGATGCGGGCGGGCGGGGTTCCAGTCTGCACCTTGCAGCAGGCGAACCTGGCGGTACTCATGAAGGGCCCAGAGCGCGGCCGGCGCCCCCAGAATGGGGACCAGTCCCAGGCAACCGCCGACGAGGCAGGCGCGCGAGCGTTCGATCATCTCGGCCTTGCGTCCCAACCAGTGGCCTGGAGGAGGCAGCGGGGTCATGGGGACGGGGGCGGACCGGCCGGCGACTGGGGTGCGGGGTCCGCCGTGGGGACTGCCGCTGCGTCTTGAGCCGGCGCCGGTGCGGTGGCGGCGCGCCGGGTCTCGGCCACCACCTTCCAGCGCTGGACCTGGCGGCGCTCGATCAGGCGCAACTCGCGATCCAGCGTCGTCACCGTCCGCGCGTTCGCGAACAAGAGCGTCAGCATGATCGCGATGACCGTGAAGATCACGATGACGGTGGACCCGCGTTCGCCGGTCGAGGGCGCAGGCAGGAAGGGGAGGTTCATGGGACGGCGGGAGGAACGGCCAGGAAGGTGAAGAGCGGGCGGACGCGGGACTTGGCGCGGGAGGGTTTCAGTTCGAGGTCCCAGCGCCAGGCGGTGACGTGGCTGCGCGGGTCCGGCTGCATGCTCGAGGATTTGACGTTGGGCAGGACGTGGGTGGGCAGGGCGCGTCCAGGCGGCACCCGCACCAACCGCCCGGCCGCCAGCCGGTAGAGGACGTCACCCTCCCGCCGGGGGACGTGCAGGTCCCAACCTTCCGGCGTGGGGTCCGTGCGCAGTGGCCCACTGGCCGCGCGCACGTCGGCCCGCCAAACCTCGCCCGCCCGGACCACCGCGGCGATGTCGTCCGCGCTGCGGCGCAGGGCGCGGTGGGTGTCCCAGGTCCGGTAGAGGAGGGCGAAGGCGAGGTTCACGATCAGGAGGAACATGCCGAGGTAGACGAGGCAGTCGATCAGCACGATGCCCGCCAGCGCGGACGCGGGGCGCGGGGGCCCGTGCGGGGGCCGGCTCGGGAGCGGTTTCATGGCAGGGTGACCTCCCGTTCGATGCGGCCGATGCCACGGCGTTGCTGGCTCTGCCACTCGAGCCGGACCCAGCGGTTACTGACGGTGACGGTGAAGCGGCCCGGGGGCAGGTTGGTGGCGGCGGGCGTGCGGACCGTGTAGGGGTGTGCGCCCGGACGAAGCTGCTGCCACTCGCCCGCGGCGATGACTTCGAGTTCGCCGTCGACGATCTCCATAGCGACCGCGCGCCAGTAGGCGGCACGGAGGGCACGGGCCTCGCCGAGCCAACTGCCGGCCAGGGGCAGCGCCACGCCAATGAGGAGGGCGATGGCCACCACGAACTCGGTGCTGAGCGCGCCGCGCTGGGGGTGGGGGCGGTGGTTGGGGCGCATTACCATAGGACCGCTCCCTCGATGATGGCGACCAGCGAACCGAACGTGGCCAAGGCCATGACGGTGACCAGCGCGCCGTTGAGGACGACCATGCCGGTGGTGGCGAGGTGGGCGGCGGTTTGCTCTTCGCGGAAGGCCTGCGCTTCCAGGACGTCGTGCCAGCCGCGCAGGGCCGCCAGGAAGCCCCGTCCCTGGGCCGCGTTGCGCCAACGCCAGGCCAACTCCCGGTCGCGATGAAGCATCGTCAAGGCCTCCGGGAGCGATTGTCCCCGAGCCAGCGCCGCGCAGAGGCGCCTGCTTTGGCGGCGCACGATCTCGTTGCCGGTACAGTCTCCTGCCAGCGCGACCGCTTCCGCCTCCGGCACCCCACCGTCGAGGAGGGAGGTGAGCATCACCGAAAACGTGCGCTCGAGTCGCCGGCGCTTCCAGGGCACCCGCCAAGCCAGCCAGTCCGCCCAGGGCAACCCCGGGAGTCGGGTCCACTCGAGCAACCGCGGACCGCCCACGTAGAAGATCGCTCCCGCGAGCAACGCCAGGAAACAGAGGGCCTGCGGACCCAGGATCAAGTAGGGATGACGGACGGCGAAACGCATCGCCTCGTGGGGCACCATGGCCATGTCGGCCATGATGGCCTCGAACTTCGGCAGGACGAACACGTAGAGGGACGCCGAGACCCAGATCGCGAAGGGGCTGAAGGCGAGGAGCAGGAGGATGGCGTAGTTGGTGGCGCCCAGGACCTCGGAGGCGCCTTCCCGCAGCACGCGCCGACACGCCGGCAGCACGGCGCCCAGATTGCCCAGGCGCGCCCCCGCCTTCAGCATGGCGGTCACGCCGGCTGGCAGCAGACCCGGCACCCGCTCCAAAGCCCGGGGCAGCGGAAAGCCGTCCTCCAGATACGCGGCGAGCAGGTGAACTCGAACGCCCAGCGTGCGGTCGCGGGTGGCGGCCAGATCGACGAGCAGCCGCTCCGGAGCCTGCCCGCGCTGCAACGCCGTTTCCAGCAGGTCCAGGAAAAACCGCGCTCGCTCGCGGCGCCGCATGGGCGCGGCCAGCAGGAAGTTGATCCAGAAGCCCGCCAGCAACCCGGGAAACAGGACCACCGCGGTCACCAGGGCCAGGCAAGCCAAGAGCGAGAGCAAGTCCGAGCCGCCCAGGCTACCGAGCAGAGCAAAGGATGGGAGCGCGGCAGACATGGCCATCATCTCAGCCTCCGAGCGTATCCAACATGGTGACGAAGGGCAGCACCAGCGAAACGATGACGACGGCCAGCACGGCGATCAACAGGCCCAGGATCAAGACGGTGACCGGGAGGGCGGCGTGCAGCATGATCTCCGTCCGCGCCGCCGCACGCGCGTGGTAGATCTCGGCGGCGCGGCGAAAGCCGGCCGTCAACGGGGCGCCCCCGTGGACGACCAGCCAGGTGAAAAGCGGCGGGAAGAACCGGCCACCGGCGGTCACCCGAGGCAACTCCGTGACGCCTTGGGCCAGGCGTTCACGCCACGTGCGAAGCTCCGCGGCCACGCGCCCCCGCGGTTCGAGGTCGCCCACCAACCCCACCGCCTCGGGCAGGGGAACCGCCCGCTCGAGGAGGAGGGCGAAGGTGTTGGCAATGCGAGCCAGGGTGGCTTCGCGGAAGGCGGGCAGTTGCCAGAGGACCGCGTCGCGGAGCCGGGGGAGACCGAGGGCGACCAGGACGAGGATCAGCAGCAGTCCGAAACTCGCCGGCAGGACCCAGCTATGGACGACCAGCGGGAGGGTCAGTTGAGTCAAGCCCGGCAGGGAGAGGCCATCCCAGGCGTCCCGCATCAGGCCGATGCTGGGATCGCCATAGATCTTGCGCAAGAAGTCGTGCAACAGCCAGGAGAGGCCGAACATGGCGGCGAGGACGAGGACGGGATAGGTGAGGAGGCCCTGCAGGCGTGTCCAGAGCAGGTGTTGCTCGTGGTAGTGATCCGCCAGGCGGCTCAAGAAACCCGCGAGGTCCTGCCCCCGCGCCCCGATCGCGACCAGGCGGCGATACAGGTCGGGGAACTGACGGGACTCGATCGCCTTGGGGAGAGGGAGGCCGCGGGAGAGGTCGGCTTCGAGGGCCTGGAGTTCGGACCGGAGGGACCCTTGTTGCATGGTCGCCGTGAGTTGGCGCAAGGCCCCTTCGAGCGGGATCCCCTCGCGGAGCATGGCCGCCAACTGTTGGTTGAAGAACGCGAACTGGTCGAGTTTCATGATCCGATTACCCTTCGCAACTCGGCCCCATCGGTGAGGCCCTGTCCCACGAGCTCCCGGGCGGCCGCTTCCAGGGAGATCGCGGCCGGGAGCAGCACCCGGCCATGGCGCAAGGCCTCGCGTGCCGCCCCGTCGACCCGCACCCATTCGGCGATGGGCCGGCGCCCGCGATAGCCGGTCCCGGCGCAATCGGCACACCCCTCGCCCCGACATCTCCCGCAGGGGCGCCGGACCAGGCGCTGGTTCCAAACGACCTCCACGGCCGCCGCCACCGCGGAATGATCGCGGCACAGCACGAGCAACCGCTCCAGCACGCCCCCACACGATCCCGCATGCAGCGTGCTGATGACCAGGTGGCCCGTCAGGGCCGAGCGCACCGCAATCGCCGCCGTGTCGTCGTCGCGGATCTCCCCGATCACGAGCACCTGCGGGTCCTGGCGGAGCAGGTGGCGAGCGGCGGTGGCAAACGTGAGGCCGCGCGCCTCGCAGACCTCGGTCTGCATCACCCCGGGGATTCGTTGCTCGACCGGGTCCTCGATGGTGATGACATGGCGTCCACCCAGTTCCAGCAGTTCGAGCAAGCCCGCGTAGATGGTGGTGGTCTTGCCGCTGCCCGCCGGGCCGGTCAGCAGGAGGAGGCCGGCGGGCCTCCGGAGAAACGACTCCAGCGCGGCGCGAGCGGCGGGATCCAAGCCGAGCTCATGGAGCCGACGCAACCCCGCGTCCGTGAAGAGGCGCAGGACGACCTTCTCGCCCGTCACGGTGGGGTAGGTGGCCACGCGCAGGTCATGGGGCAGGCCCAGGTCCGGACCGTTGATGCGTCCGTCCTGGGGCAGCGTGTCCTGCCAGGTCTGCAGCCGGGCGAGGTACTTGATCCGCCCGATGACGCGTTGGGCGAGATCGGCCGCGAGGGAGGTGGACGGGTTGAGGACCCCATCGATGCGGAGGGCGACCTCGGCGATGGCGCCTTGGAGGTGGAGATGAAGGTCGCTGGCGCCGGCGGCCATCGCTCCTTGCACGAGGCGTTCGAGGACGGCGGGAGCCTCGAGGCGGTCGGTCGATTCCACGGCGATGCGAGGTGCAGGTTTCATCAGGACCACGAACCAATCGGAGCACGCTCATGAGCGGCGCACTCTTGATGAACAGACAAGGGCGGGGCGGGGATGTCACGGCGGATCGGGCGCAAGCCGGGAGTCTTCGCCGGGCGAGCAGGGCTCGCTCACTCCTCCTGGCCGCAGGCCGGAGTGCGTGCAAGGCTGCGCCCTGCGGAAGGGGCCGAAGCGAGGTCTCGCCCGCCCCCGGCTGATCCGGGGGGCGCGAAGTCAGTTGCATTTCGCAGAAAAGGAGGGATGCATAGGGGCACGCGGCATGCCGCGGTGGACGATGCACGGCGAGCCGTTGTCACGCAGTCTGGAATCCCTGTTGGCCGAGGAACAGGGCGGGGGGCCTGCCTTGACGATGAACCAGATGTGCGCGCGCACGGAGGGGCGCGGGGTTTACCTGATGATTGTCGTCCTGAGCATGCCGTTCCTGATTCCGGTGGCGGTGCCGGGGGTGAGCGTCTTTTTCGGCTTCATGGTGGGATGGCTGGCCTTCAGGTTGGCCCTCGGCCTCCCCTCGGCCCTGCCCCGGTGGCTCGGCGACCGCCCGCTGCCGGCCAACTTCCAGCACGCGGTGCTGCGGAGCGGTCGGCGGGTCTTGCTGTGGATCGAGCGGATGAGCAAGCCACGGCGGACCGCTTGGCTCGCGTGGCCGGCCGCCCGCCTGGCCAACTGCGGGTTGATCATCTTCCTCGCCTTCCTGCTGGCGCTGCCGATTCCGCCCGTGCTCCCGTTCACGAACACCTTGCCCGGCGTAGGGATCCTGCTGTTGGCGGTCAGCATGATGGAAGAGGACGGCGTGATGATCTGGTTCGCCTATGGGGCGGTGGGGTTGACTGTGATCTACTTCGCGCTGGCGGGCGGATTGATCTGGACGGCGATGGTGAACCTGTTTTCAATCCTGGGTTCATGATCACCTCCAGGTGTCGTCCCCTCTCCCGCCCCGGCTCGCGGCTGGCTCGCCGGCCGGTCTCAGCGCACCGCGCCCCCCGGGGGTTCACCCTCATCGAACTGCTGGTCGTCATCGCCATCATCGCCATCTTGGCCGGCATGCTCCTCCCGGCCCTGGGGCGGGCCAAGACGAAGGCCCAATCGATCAAGTGCGCCAACAACCTCAAGCAGGTCGGCCTCTCCAACTGGATGTACTTCAGCGACGAGAACCGGCCGGTCAATTACGACTCCTGGCCCGACCTGTGGATGCGCCGGCTGATGGAACGCTACTCGGCCATCAAGAACGTGCGCTTCTGTCCGTCCGCCCCCGAGCGGACCCCGGAGGCCCTGCGTCGCGACGCCAACCCGGAGGGCTGGGTCACGCGCCCCTGGCTGGTCTACAACGGGTCGCCCACCGGCCCCTACGCTTACCAGGGCAGTTACGCCCTTAACGGCTACCTCTACACCGCCTCGCCTTACGGATCGCCCACGAATTTCTTCCGGGCCGAGTCCGATGTGCGCGAGCCCGCCAAAACCCCGTTCTTCGCCGACTCCATCTGGGTCGATGCCTGGCCACGGGAGACCGACCGGCCGGCGCGCAACCTGTTCGACGGCGACAAGTTCGCGGCCGAGGGGATCTCGCGCATCGCGATCCCTCGGCACGCCTCGACCCTGCGGGCGGCCTCGAAGGCGTTCGATCCGGCCCAGAAGCTGCCCGGGGCCGTGAATGTCTCGTTTGCCGACAACCACGTCGAACTGGTCAAGCTCGAGCGGTTGTGGGAGCTCACCTGGCACAAGAACTGGACCATCCCAGCCAAACGGCCAGGGCTGCGCTGAAGCCAGGTGCGGAAGTGAGCCGACTTGGGATTGATCCCCACCGGCGGGTCTGTTTCTGCGGAACTGTCGGTGGGGCTCCTGACGAGCCGACGTGTCCTACGCACTTGACCGCTCGCGAGTACGCTCGCCCCACCCCACTGCCCAGGTTTAGGGGCCCCATGCACGTCGGTTCGTCCGACTTGGAAGCTCCCCATGAACCTCCCCCCTGCGCGTCGGTTCGTTCGCCGTGTGACGGTGACGGTGTCAACCGGGCGATGGGCGAGGGCGCGCCAGCGTCGTGGAGTGCGGCGGTGCTCCGCCGCTTTGGATCCTCCGGCG
>CAZVRY010000133.1:0-18028 GCA_964629545.1 uncultured Verrucomicrobiota bacterium
GGTGCCGTAGCTGATCAGGACGTAGTCAGCGATCCAGATGGGGAGCGGCTGGCCGTTGACGGGGTTGATGGCGTAGGCGCCGGTCCAGACGCCGGTCTTTTCCTTGGCGAGTTCGGTTCGTTCGAGGTCGCTCTTGCGCGCGGCGTGGGCCCGGTAGTCTTCGACCGCGGCCCATTGCTCCTCGGTGGTGATTTCGTCGACGAGGCGGTGTTCTGGGGCGAGGACCATGTAGGTGGCGCCGAAGAGGGTATCGGGGCGGGTGGTGAAGACGGTGATGACGGGGGCAGTGGTCAGTGGGGCAGTGGTCAGTGGGGCGGTGGGGGGGGGAGGGGGAAGGGGCGGAGAGGCGGGGGCGATGGGGAAGTGGACGATGGCGCCTTCGCTCCGGCCGATCCAGTTGCGCTGCATTTCTTTGAGGGCGTCGGACCAATCGATGGTATCGAGGTCGGCGAGGAGGCGTTCGGCGTAGGCGGTGATGCGGAGCATCCATTGGCGCATGGGTTTGCGGAAGACGGGGAACCCGCCGACTTCGCTCTTGCCGTCGATGACCTCTTCGTTGGCGAGGACGGTGCCGAGTTCGGGGCACCAATTGACGGGGGCATCGCTGACGTAAGCGAGGCGGTGGGCATCCCGGTGGGCGCGGCGTTTGGCCTCGAGGGCGGGGGCGGGCTGAGGGGATTCGGAGTGGAGTTCCCGGGGGTAGGGGAGGGTGGAGATCGGTTCGGCGCGTTGGGTGGCTGGGTTGAACCAGGCGTTGTAGAGCTGGAGGAAGACCCACTGCGTCCAGCGGAAGTAACGGGGGTCGGTGGTGTCGACTTCACGGGACCAATCGTAGCTGAACCCGAGGGATTGGATTTGGCGTTTGAAGGTGGCGACGTTCTGCTCGGTGGTGGCGCGTGGGTGTTGCCCAGTCTTGATGGCGTATTGCTCGGCCGGGAGGCCAAAGGCGTCCCAGCCCATGGGATGGAGGACATGGCGGCCGGTGGCGCGGCGGTAGCGGGCGAGGATGTCAGTGGCGGTATAGCCCTCGGGGTGGCCGACGTGGAGGCCAGCGCCGGAGGGGTAGGGGAACATGTCGAGGATGTAGAACTTGGGGGGCAGTTGTTCGGCGGCAGTGGGGCCGGCAAGGCCGTGTCGGCGCGCGAAGGGGTGGTCGGCGGGGATGGGTTCGCCGGGGTTAAAGGCGCGGAAGGTGTTTTCGGCGGCCCAGTGGCTTTGCCATTTGGGTTCGATCAAGTGAAAGGGGTACTGTCGGCGCGACATAGAGGGCGCATAGTGCGAAAAGCGGAGGGGAACCGGCAATGCCAGAGTTGATGCCGTCATCGCCTCCCGCAACGCTCGAAGTCCAGCGGCCCGCCGGCAACCGATGCGGCAGCAGAATCGTTCGCCTTCCGTTCCCCCTGCTTCACCAATCGCGAGAGCGCCGTTCGGCGAAGCCGGGGCCGGCGGACATCCCGCAGGTCAGGCCCGAGAACACGTGGAGTCCGGGTTGCGGTTCGGCTTCG
Organism: uncultured Verrucomicrobiota bacterium; assembly: GCA_964629545.1. Lineage (GTDB taxonomy): Bacteria > Verrucomicrobiota > Verrucomicrobiia > Limisphaerales > CAZVRY01 > CAZVRY01. The sequence goes on from CAZVRY010000133.1 coordinate 1,506, forward strand.
AAGTAGGCGCGGGTCGCGTGCCGGCTGTAGTAGCCCAGCCAGCGTCGTTGTGGCGCCAGTGCCCCCCGCGGCACGCCCAGAGCCGCTTGCGCCAGTTCCAGCAGGCGCTCCTCAATCCGGCTCGAATAGTCGAAATCGCGCGGCGCTTCCCCAGGCTGGTCCTCGTGCGAATCCCCGAGCACCAGGGTGCCCTCGGGCGTCGGCTTCAGCAGCAGGTGGATGCCGAGGCGATCGAGTTCCTCCTCGGCGGGCGCGCTGCGGAGCGCCGCGAACCCGGGGCACCCCGCGAACAGCCGGTAATGCCGGAGCGACCGCCCAAACGCCACGGACGGCCCGGCGGCGCCCACGGGGCCCGTCTCCAGCATCTGAAGCTTGCAGCGCACCAGGCCGCTCGCCCGCAGAACCTCCGGAAGCAGCGTCTGGAAGTCCTCGCCGGAACAGACCACGACCCGGCCGGCCTCGAACCGCTCGCCCGCCGAGGTGAGGACCCGGTGCGCACCCGCCTTCACTTCGAGCGCCACCGCCGTCGCGGCCCGACGCACCACCGCCCTCGAGTGAGTTCCCAGTCGTTCCAGCCACGCGGCCACCAGGCGGCGGGGGTTGACGGCTGCGGCCGCGGGGAAATACAGCGCGCCCAGGGTCGTGGCTCCCAGCAGAGGTTGTCTGGCACAGGCGGCCGCCGCCGACATCCACTCGGCCTCGATTCCCCATCCGCCGGCCAGGGCGGCGAACCCTTCCATCACCCTGTGCTCGTCGGGCGATTGGGCCACCAGCAGAGCTCCCTGTTTCTGATGGTCGAACGACAGGGTCGCGGCCAGCTCGGAGTAGATCTCCGTGGTTCGCAAATGATCGGGCACCCACTCGGGGCCGGGCATGATGAATGGCCAGGCCAGTCCGAAATTCCGCACCGATCCATCCCCCGGCCGGGTGTGGCGCTCGATCAGGACCACCTTCCGGCCGCGGGCCAGGAGGGCGGCCGCGAAGGAGGTCCCCAGGATGCCGCCACCCACCACGATCACGTCGCTTCGCTGCATCCGGCGATGCAAACCCGCCGGTTCCGGCGATGTCAACGACCGGGTGACAGGTTCGATGCCAGGAGAGGGAGATAGGCGGGGGGCATGTGGGGCTGTGAACGCTCCGGGCGACGCTGCGGCCGGCTTGACCAGCCGAGTTCAACCTGCCATGACCACCGCCATGCGAGTTCTCCTCCCGAACTGCCTCGGCGCGCTCCTGATGGCGGCATCGCCGCCCGCGCAGGCTCAGACCACCGATTGGCAGGGGTTCCTGCGAACCAACTTCACCGTCGCCGGCCGCAGTTGCTTCATTACCCAACCCGCAGCCAGCGCGCCCGGCAGGCCGTGGGTGTGGCGGACCTCCTTCCCGGATTTTCACGCCGAGGTGGACGTCGAACTGCTGCGCCACGGCTGGGCCGTAGGCTATGTCGAGTGTCTCGACCTGCTGGGCTGCGACGCGGCGCTCGACCTGATGGACCAGTTCTACGCGCACATGACGGAGGGACGCGGTTTTGCCCGCCGGCCGGCCCTTGAAGCGGTCAGCCGGGGCGGCTTGCACGCCTATCGTTATGCGGCGCGGCATCCCGAGGGCGTCGCCTGCCTCTACGCGGATACTCCCGTGATGGACCTGAGCAGTTGGCCGCTGGGCTGGCCCGGTGCCAGGCGGGAGACCGCCGCTGCGCTGCAATACTACGGGCTCCAGGACGAGGCGGGGCTGCGGGCCTATCGCGGCAACCCGGTGGACCTGCTCGAGCCCATCGCCACAGTCCGTCTTCCCTTGCGCCACGTCATCAGTATGAACGACCGCGTGGTGCCGCCCGAGCAGAACACGCTCGAAGCCCAACGGCGATTGCAGCGGCTCGGGCACACGATCGATCTGGTGACGGTCCCGGAGGGCACGGCCGAGAGCCACGGGCACCATTTCCCGCTGCCGGAGGCGTTCGAGTCGGCGCGCTTCATCCTGTGGCATAGCACCGTGCTGCCGGCGGGTCGGGAGTATTTCGCGCTGCGCCATGGCCTCGGGCGGAGTGGGGCAACGTTCGCGCGGGAGCGGGCCGGGCGCGTCGCCTTCCTGGGCGGCTCCATCACGTTCAATCCCGGCTGGCGCGACGCGGTCATGCGTTACCTGGCCCAGCGGTTCCCGCAAACCCGGTTCGAGTTTGTCGCCGCCGGCGTCCCGTCCCTGGGCTCCGTCCCCCATGCCTTTCGACTGAAGACCGACGTGCTCGCGGGGGGGCCGGTGGATCTGCTGTTCGTGGAGGCCGCCGTCAACGACCACAACTACGACGGCCAGACCAACGCGGCGGCGCTGGCGTTGCGCGGGATGGAAGGGGTGGTGCGGCAGGTGCGGCGCGAGAGTCCCCGGACGGACGTGGTCCTGCTGCATTTCGTGCACGACCAGCATCTGCAGACCTGGGCCGCGGGTGGAACCCCATACACCATCGCCGCCCATGAACGCGTGGCGGAGCGCTATGGCTGCCCGTCGGTCAACCTGTCGCGGGAAGTCAGCGACCGCATCGTGGCCGGGGAATTCACCTGGGCGGAGGATTTCCGCAACCTGCATCCCTCGCCCTACGGGCAGCAGCTTTACGCCAACAGCGTCAGCCGCCTGCTCGATGCGGCCTGGGGAGCCCCGGTGGCCGCCGCCCAGCCGCATGCCCTCCCGCCGCCGGTGGATGCCGCCAGTTACGACCGGGGCCGTTTTGCCGACCTGAAGGACGCCCGCATCCTCCGCGGGTTCGCACTCGATCCGCAGTGGCGGCCAACCGACGGCAAGGAAGCCCGCGCCGGCTACGTCCAGGTGCCGGCGTTGGTCGCCACCACGGCCGGAGCGGAGTTCGAATTCACCTTCGAGGGCACCGGCGTGGGCTTGATGATCACCAGCGGCCCCGACGCCGGCACCATCGCTTTCCGCTGTGACGACCGTCCGGAACAGACCGTGGACACGCGGACTGCATGGAGCCGGGCCCTGCACCTGCCGTGGGCGCTCATGCTGGCGGACGGCCTCCCCGCGGGGCGGCACACCGTTCGCGTCCGCCTCGTGGACGGCGCGCTGCGCGTGTTCCACTTGTTGGAGAACTGAGCCCGCCCGCCCCGCCCAGGCCGTTGCTGCTGCGATCAGCGCAAGGCGTGCGCGCGCAGCACCTCGTCCACCCACTGCGCCTCCTCCGGAGCAGCCGGACAACCGCGGCCGGGAAAACGAACGTCCCCCGCCGGACCAAGTCGATCTCCACCAGGTTGGCGCCGCCGCTGAGGAACACGCGACGCTTCCGTCGGTAGCGGTCCCGTTCGGCCCCCTCCACTTTGTTGCCTGGGCTAAGCAACTCGAGGGCGCTGATCAACCTTCCGTTACCGTCGCGAATCTCAATCCACCGCTCGATCGTGTCCTCCATCCAAACCCGGATTGGTTCCGGGACGGCTACGAGGGGAGGCTGGGCGGCGCAGGCCGCCGCGGCAGGCTCCTGGAGCGTCTGGGGAACCCGCACCTGGAGATGGGGACGATAGCCCCTCGCGTCTCCGTCCTCGCCGATCGCGATGACCTCCTCCTCGGCTCGCGCGACCAGGTCCGGCGGTCAGTCGCCGAGGCGGGGAGGCTTCTGGGTGGCCTCGCGATAGGCGCTGGGCGTTACGCCCATGGCGGAGTGAAACGCCCGGCTAAAGGCGCTGTGGTCGTAGAAGCCGCAGGCTTGGCCAACCTCGGCGACGCTTTTGCCGGTTTCGCGCAGGAGGCGCGCGGCAGCGGCCAAGCGGGTTTGGGTGAGAAACTGGCTGGGGGGCAGGTCGAAGAAACGCCGGATAAGCCGGGCACACTTGGCGGGTGAGAGTCGGGCCCGCCGGGCCAGGAGGGTGGGGGTGACAGGCTCCGCCAGGTTGTTCTCAAAGCTCTCCAGCGCCGCCGCCAACTCCACGGGGATGTCGCGAGGATCCACCGGCGCCCGCACGTCGCGCGAGATTCCGATCAGCCCCATCACCTTGCCGGCGGCGTCCTGCAGCGGCAGTTTGGTGGTCAGGCACCACACGGGCTTCCGCGGCAGGTACCATTGCTGTTCGAGATGGTCAATGAGCGGCGCTCCGCTGCGCAGGACGCGAGCATCCTGCTCGGCGGGCCGGCGGCCAAAATCGCCCGGGCAGATGTCGCACGGGCGTTTGCCCAGCACCTGGGACTTGTGGCGGTAGCCGTGCCGTCTGACCAGGGAGTCATTCACCGCCACGTAGCGTCCCGCGCCGTCCTTCACGAAGAAGGCCAGGTCGGGGGCGTGGTCGAAAAGTTCCGCCAACACGCCGGCCTCCACCGCCAGGTTGCTGGCCGACAATCGGGCACCCACCGCTCTGATTGTGCTGACTTTCACGCCAGGGCGTCAAGATGAGCCAAGACGGGTCCGGAAGCAAAGGTAGACTGAATGCAAGTCACGGGTCGCAGCGGCCACCGGCCTGGCCGCGGACCGTGTGCAGCCGTTCCCCAGCCCACGACATGCTCGTCAGTATTTTCAACGACGTGATTGGCCCGGTGATGCGCGGGCCGTCCAGTTCGCATTGCGCCGCCGCGCTGCGCATCGGACGGTTGGCGCGCGATCTGATGGACGGCGCCTTCGACGACGTCCTGATCGAGTTCGACCGCCACGGCTCGCTGCCCACCACGCACGACAGCCAAGGTTCGGACATGGGATTGGCCGGCGGGCTCATGGGCTGGGAAGCCGACGACGAGCGATTGCCCGGCGCGATGCAGGCCTTGCAGGACTCCGGGGTGCGCCTCCGGATCGAGACGGTGGACGCGGGCGATCCGCATCCGAACACCTACCGCCTCACGTTGCGCCGCGGACAGGAAGGGCGCTTCCTGCGCGCCGTCTCCACCGGCGGCGGCATGATCGAGGTGGTGAACGTCGACGCGTTTTTCGTCTCCATGTCCGGCGATTGCTTTGAGACCCTGCTCTGGGTGCGTGGGGATGGCCATGCACTGGCGCAGCGACTGGCGACCCTGTTGCCTGCCGCCGCCGTGCAGGTGCATGAAGCCGGGGGCGAAGCCCTGGTGGAGGTGAAAGCCTCCGAGTTCCTCAGCGAGCAAACCCTCGCCACCCTGAGCGCGGCGTTCGACCTCGCGGCGGTGAAACGGCTGTCTCCGGTGCTGCCCGTGCTTTCGCGGCAGGACACCTGCGTTCCGTTCACCACCTGCGGGGAGATGCTGCGTCAGGACGCGGACCGCAACACGCCCCTCTGGAAGCTGGCGGTGGACTATGAGCGGGCGCGGGGGGGGCTGACGGAAGCGCAAGTCATCGCCCAGATGGTGAACATCGTGCGCATCCTGCGCCGGTCCATCGCCCAGGGGATTGCCGGGACGAGCTATGACGACCGGGTGCTGGGGCCTCAGAGCGGCAGGTTCAACGAGTTGCTGCAAGCGGGCCGGCTGTTGCAGGGCGGCGCGCTCAACCGGATGGTCCTCTACGTGACGGCGCTGATGGAAGTGAAGAGTTCGATGGGCGTGATCGTGGCCGCGCCGACGGCGGGCGCGTGCGCCGCGCTGCCCGGCGCCGTGATCGCGATGGCGGAGGAGATGGGTCTGGGGGAGGAAGCGATGGCCAAGGCCATGCTGGCCAGCGGGGTCATCGGGGTGTTCATCGCCACGCGCTGGACGTTCGCGGCGGAAGTGGGCGGCTGCCAGGCGGAAGGGGGTTCAGCCGCGTGCATGGCGGCGGCGGCGCTGGTGGACATGGCGGGGGGCACGCTGGCGCAATCCGTGGCGGCGGCATCCCTGGCCTTCCAGAGCATGTTGGGTTTGATTTGCGATCCCATCGCCAACCGCGTCGAAGCGCCGTGTCTGGGCAAGAATGTGATGGCCGCCAGCAACGCCCTCGCCTGCGCGAACATGGCCTTGGCCGACTACGACCCGCTCATCCCGCTGGACGAGGTGATTGAGACGGCCCAGAGGGTCGCCGGCCAGATGCCGCGCGAACTGCGTTGCACCGCGCTGGGCGGGCTGTCCGTCACGCCGACGTCCAAGGCCATTGAACAACGGTTGGCCGCCGGCAAAGCCGCCGCGTGCGGAGGTTGCAGCTCCCGGCAACCGTCCGCGCCCTGACTCCGGGCCTCGAGGTGGCATGCGTATGCGATCGAATCCAGCCGGGTTGACGCCTTGGAACGAGACCATGGCCGACGGGTTTCGTCGTTACGGCTCCTCGGCCAGCGGGTTTCTGCCTCTGTTTGCGGGCTGGAAACTGGCGGACCAGGCAACTCACGATGGATCCCGCTACGCTTGGCGGAAGCTGGTCAGCGACGGGCTGATTGAATCCTAGACGCAAATGGAGTTCCCCATGGAGACCGTGCGAGAGATTAACACCATGAAGTCAATCCTGGCCTTGGCCGCGCTCGCGCTGGTCCCGCCCTCATCCTGGGCGGCAACCAAGCCGCTCGACATCCCGGATTTCACCCAAGGCGCCACCATCCCGAAGCAGGCCACCCACGACTGGAATCTGGGGGCGACGGGGGCGCGGGGCTGGATGTTCTGCGACAAGCTGGTGACCTCGGACGCGCGGCAGATGGCCATTACCGCGGTGGCCAAAGGCTCGCCGGCGGATGGGGTGCTCGCCGTGGGCGATGTGGTGCTGGGCGTGGGGGGGACACCGTTTTCCTACGACCCCCGCACGGAGTTCGGCCAGGCGCTGACCGCGGCGGAGTCGGCGGCGGGCGGCGGTGCGCTGCGGCTGCAGCGCTGGCGAGCGGGCAAGGCGGAGGAGGTGGTGGTGAGGCTGCCGGTGCTCGGCAGCTACAGCGCGACGGCGCCGTTTGAGTGCGCGAAGTCGCAGAAGATTTTGGAGCGCGGCTGCGAGGCGCTGGCCAGGCGCATCGCCGCTCCGGGCTACGAGGCTGAGCCCATCACCCGTTCGCTCAATGCGCTGGCCCTGCTGGCGAGCGGCCAGCCGGCTTACGTCCCGCTCGTGAAAAGGGAGGTCGCCTGGGCAGCGGCGGTCAGGATCGAGTCATTCCGGACGTGGTATTACGGCTACATGATGATGCTGATGGCGGAATACACGATGGCCACGGGAGACCGGGAGCATCTGCCGGACTTACAGCGGCTCGCGCTGGAGGCCGCTGGCGGGCAGAGTGCGGTGGGTTCATGGGGACACGATTTTGCACTGCCCAGTGGCCGACTGGGCGGTTACGGCATGATGAACGCGCCGGGCGTGCCGCTGACGATCGGCCTCGCGATGGCACGCGAGGCGGGGGTGAAGGACCCCTCGGTGACCACCGCCATCGAGCGCAGTGCGAAGCTGCTGCGCTTCTACATCGGCAAGGGAGCCATCCCCTACGGCGACCATCACCCCTGGACGGAACAGCACGATGACAATGGCAAGTGCGGGATGGGGGCGGTGCTCTTCAGCCTGCTCGGGGACAGCCGTGGCGCCGAGTTTTTCTCGCGTCTGGGGGTGGCTTCGCACGGGCCGGAGCGCGATTGCGGGCACACGGGCAATTTCTTCAACATCCTGTGGTCCATGCCGGGCATCGCGCTGTCCGGCCCGCAGGCGACGGGGGCGTGGATGACCGAGTTTGGCGGCTGGTATTACGACCTCCAGAGGCAGTGGGATGGCACCTTCATCCACCAAGGTCCGCCGGAGGAGAGGCCTGACTCCTACGAGGGCTGGGACGCCAGCGGCGCCTGCCTGCTGGCCTACGCCGTGCCGCGGCGGAAGATCTACCTCACGGGGAAGCGCCCCTCCGGCATCCCGCAGCTCGAGGCCGCCGCCGCGCAGTCGCTCATTGCGGATGGCCGGGGATGGAACAACAAGGACCGCACCTCCTTTTACGACAAACTGGACACGCAGGAACTCCTCGCGCGCCTCGGCAGTTGGTCGCCCACCGTCCGCGAGCGCGCCGGGGCGGCGCTCGCCCGGCGCAGGGGTCTCGCACTCGCGCCCCTCCTCGCCATGCTGGAGTCCTCGCGCCTGGAGACCCGTTACGGCGCCTGCGACGCGCTGGGGGCGCTGGGGGCCCAAGGCGCCGGCGCCGTGCCCGCGCTGCGCCGGCAACTCCAGCACCCGGACCTCTGGCTGCGCGTGAAGGCCGCGGACGCGCTGGCAGGCATTGGACGCCAGGCGATGGAGGCGGTGCCGGAACTGCTGACCATGCTGGCCAAAGGCCCGTCCGACCAGGACCCGCGCGGCATGGAGCAGCGCTACCTCTGCTTCGCCGTCTTTGGCAAGCTGCTAAGGAACCCGCTCGACGGGGTGGATCGCGACCTGCTCCGCCAAGCCATCGCCGCCGGTCTGAGTAATCAGGACGGACGCGCCCGTGGCGAGGTGAGCGGCATTTACGCCCAGCTTTCGCTGGACGACCTCAAGCCCCTCCTGCCCGCGATTCGCGAGGCGGTCGTCACCCCCGCGCCCAGCGGCGAGATGTTCGCCAGCGAAGTCCAGGTCGCAGGGCTCGCGCTGTTCGTCCAGCACCACATCAGCGAGGGCATCGAGATGACCGCCGCGTTTGTCCGCGAGCAGCAGCCGTGGGCCAGCGAGCAGCGCATCGTGGACATTCTCAAACTGCTCCGCGGCTACGGCGCCCACGCCCAGCGCATCATCCCGCAACTCGAGGCGCACGCGCTCTATTTCGACGGAGGGGAAGAGGATTTCCCCCGCGACCTCAGCCGCCAGAAGGCCAAGTACGTGCGCGAGACGATCGCGGCGCTCAAGGCAAGCACGGACAAACCCGAACTGGTCGAGATGGCGAGCCTGGTTCCCGGCCCATAACACCCGAGAGCCCCAGGAACCTTACCTTGATCCCGAGCGACCATGAGACGATCGAGTTGGACGGCGAGGGCCAGGGTGCGAGACGAGGGCGCGACTGGGATGGCAGCGCCCGCGCAGCCGCTGAGGCTCTGCCATGTTCTGATTGCTCAACCACACGCAACGAGATGAAATAGGACCCAAGCCAATGAACAACCCATCCCTGCCCAATCGTCGTCAGTTCTTGCGCGCCACCGGCCAGGCCGCCACGGCTCTGGCGGCGGCTTCAGCGCTTCCCCCCGCCATCCTCGCGGCGGGTTCACCGGCCAAAACCATCGGCGTCGGCTGCATCGGTCTCGGCACTCGCGGCGGCGATCTCATCAACGCGGTCGCGCAGGCTCCGGAGGTCAAGGTGGTGGCGGTTTGCGACGTCTACGGGCCGCATCGCCAGAAGGGTCTCGAGCGCAGCCTGAATCCCCAGGCCAAAGCGTACGTTGATTACCGCGAACTCCTGGCCGATGCGAGCGTGGACGCGGTCGTCATCGGCACGCCCGACCATTGGCATTGCCAGATGGTCCTCGATGCGGTGAAGGCGGGCAAAGACATCTACTGCGAGAAGGGCTTCTCCCGCACCCTGGCCGAGGCCAAGCTGATGCGCGACGCGCTGAAGCAGAGCCGCGTGGTGTTTCAGTTGGGACACCAGGCGCGTCAGGCCACGTGTGCGCTGCAGGCCAAGGGCATCATCGCCAGCGGCGCCCTCGGCCCGATCACCCTGGTGCGCACGGGCCGCTTCAAGTCGACCGAGCCCCACCATCCCAACTGGCGCTGGTATGGCTATTACGACCAATGGGAGCGCCCCGATCCGGAGCAGGTCCGGCGGGAGGTGGCCTGGGATCTCTGGCTGGGGCCAGCGCCGAAGATCGCCTGGAACGAACGCCATTTCTGGCACTGGCGCTGCTATTACGCCTACGGCACCGGCTACGCCGGAGACCTTCTCTCGCACGAAATGGACTTCGTGCAGTATCTCCTCGGGCACGGCATTCCCGACACCTGCATCTGCTCCGGCCAGATCGCCCTGCTGCGCGACGACCGCGAAGTGCCCGACACCTGGGTGGCCACCTACCAGTTTGAGAAACTGGCCCGCACGGTCACCTTCGAGGGCAGCATGAACACGACCGACAGCCAGCCGGTGACCATTTGCGGGCGCGACGCGACGTTGCGCTTCGATGCCATCGCGCACGACGTGACCACGTTCGAAGTGATCCCCGCCGGCCACAACCGGAAGCCGGATCGGCCGAAAGGCTACGCGCGGGGCAAGACGCCGGCCCAACCCAATCACATGGTCGACTGGTTGAATTGCATCCGCAGTCGCGGCACGCCCAAGTGCTCGACCGACGAGGCGTTCGTCGAGACGGCGACGTTTCTCATGTCGCTGAAGGCGCAGCAGGAAGGGCGCCTGGTGCGCTGGGATGCGGCGCGGGAGGAGATCGTTTCTTGATGCAACCAGCCGCATGAAGACCGACATCACCGAAGTCAGGGGGGACGAATCCACGGGCGCGTGGCTCGGTTGGGAAACCCGGAGGAACCATCCATGATCAAGAACCGCGCATCGTGGTTGCAGGGTGTAATCCCGCTGGCCGTCGTGGCGGTGGCGCTGGCCGGCGAGGCAGCGGAGAACGTCAGGCCGAAAGCCGACGTGGTGGAGACTCCGGCCATCGGTCCCGGCCTCTGTGTCGCCAACGTCTTTCAGTCGCACATGGTGCTTCAGCGCGACAAGCCGCTGACCATCTGGGGCTGGGCCGAGCCGGGCGACGAGGTGACGGTCGGGTTCGCCGGCCAGCAGGCCGCGGCCAAGGCGGCGGCAGACCGGTCCTGGCAGGTGACGCTCGCGCCGATTCCTGCGCGCCACGCTTCGCTGACGCTGTCGGTCAAGGGCCAGAGCGCGACCTTGGAGCTGACGAACATCCTGGTTGGCGATGTGTGGATTCTGGGCGGCCAGAGCAACATGGAATTCCCCATCAGCCGAGTGGACGATGGCGAACTGGAAATCGTCTCGGCCAACTTCCCGCAACTGCGGCTTCTGACCATGCCGGTTGGGAAGGGCTTCGACTCGGTGCGGAGCTTCGAGCGTTTGCACGAGTGGAGTGATTGGTTCAGCGAACACTTTCGCAAGGGCGACTGGGAAGTCTGTTCGCCTCAGACCGTGCGGGAATTCTCCGCCATCGGCTACATCTTCGGGCGGCGGCTGAGCATGGCCACCGGCGTGCCCATCGGGCTCATCGACGCCTCCGTCGGAGGCACCACGGTCGAGGCCTGGACGCCCGAGGAGGTGCTGCGGACAATCGAAGGCGCGGAAACGCGGGCGATGCTCAGGGAGTGGGACGACAAGATTGCCGCCTTCGATCCGCGGGCCGACTTGAAGGCGCGGGTGGCCGCCTACGAGAACCGCCTCCGGAGCCTTCAAGCCGCAGGCCAGCCCATCCCGCCCGACAGCCGGCCGCCGAGCGACCTGCGGCTGGGCCCAGTCGCCGACCTGAACCGCCCGGGTTGTCGTTACGCCAGCGTGATCCAACCGCTCCGCGGACTGGCGGTGGCGGGCGCGGTGTTCCATCAAGGCTACAACAACTGCTTCCACGGCTCCGCGGGCGCGCGGATGTACTACCAGGTGTTCGGGAAGATGATCGCCGCGTGGCGGGCGAACTTCGACGACCCACAGCTCCCGTTTTGCATCATCTCGCTCTGCACGGCCGACGAACCCCAGACCCTGGAGAACTTCCTGCCGCCCATGTATGACGCAGGGGCTTACCTTCGCGAGGCGCAATACAAGACCTTTCTCGACCTGCGCCGCGCCGGGGACAGGAATATCGGGTTCGCGAGCAGCTTCGACTTGCGCAAGTCCTGGTATCATCCCCAGATCAAGATTCCCGCCGGGGAGCGCGCGGCCAAGTGGGCGCTGGTCACGCGCTACGGGTTGCTCCAGGGCCGGGACGCGCAGGATTACTGGCTTCCGCCCACCGTCGAAAAGGTCGAGGCCTCCGGCGGCTCCATCCGGTTGACCTTGAGCACCGAGGTCAAGACCCGCGATGATAGCGACGGCAAGATGCTCGGGTTTGCCATCGCGGGCGAGGACCGCCGTTTCTACCCGGCCGAGGCCAACTGGTTGAGCGACGGAACCAAGAGCGACCGCAACCGGGTGGAGGTTGACCGGCACATCCTGGTCCTCACGAACCGGTTCGTTCCCGCGCCGGTTCATTACCGCTATGCCTGGGCGAGAAACCCGCTGGGCAACGTGGTCAATAACCACGGGGTGGCCCTGGCCGCCCAGCGGAGTGACGACTGGATCCTCGAGGAGACTCCCGTCAAGGTGGCGATGCCGAAGGACCTGCCCGAGGACACGGTCCGGAGGCAGGTCGGCAATCTGCTTCGCAAGGAACTCGAGCGGGATGACCTGGCCCGGCGTTGGCAGGAGGCCGCCGCGATCGTCGTCGACCTGAAAGCCGCTCTCGAAAAAGTGCCGGGCACCCTGAGGGACAGGAAGGCCGCCGAGGGCGGCCCGAGCGTGGACGGGGCTCCGCGATGACGGCGCGATGGGAACTGAGGTGAACCTGAGGGCTACGACCGGGTCGCCGAGGTCCAGGTGGCGTCGGCGGCGAAGCCGGCGCCCTAAACTGATCTTGCCGGCCATGGCTTGCGCCCTGAGAATCAACAACCCGAATATGAAAAACGCCCTGCTTGCCCTCACCGCCCTCTTCCTCCACGACGTCGCGGGCACCGTGGTCGCCGCCGAGGTACAGAAGGGCGAGATGTTCGGCTATCTCCTCTACGGTGGCGAACGGGTCCCCACGAACTTCAACGCCGGCTTTTCCCTCTACGCTGCGGCGTGGCCGCTGGTCGAGACGTATCCCGGCCACGAGTTCCAAAGCGGACTCGTTGGCACCTGGATGCATCCGCAGTATGAGACGGGCAAGAAGCCAGAGGGCAAGTGCTACACCGACATCGAAGGCGGTCTTGGCTGGTGGCGCGACACCCATTTCCCCACCACGACGCCAAAGTTCATCATGGGCGGAGTCGGCGACAACTTTAAGTACATCGCCAATGGCCCGGGCTACGGCGCGGGCACTTGGGAGAAGCCGCGCGGCCTTTACGGCGTCGCCCAGCTCAGTCCGTGGCTGCTCTTTCCGCTCGACGGTTTGAATCTCAAACAGGGCACCTGTGGCGAACTCTTCGGCTACGGCTATCTCCCGCTGCCGCTCACGGATCCGAAGGTCACCACGGCGGGCAAGGACGTGCCGACCGGCAACCAATGCTGGACGCTCTTCTTGAACACCGCGAACTTCAAAGGCCCGGCCACCTTCTTCACGCCTTACTTCTGGTCGTGCGCGCTGCTCGACCATCCCGAGTGGACCGGCTTGCTGCTGGATTCGATTCCGGCAGAGCCGAACAAGGCCATTCAGATGGAGACCCAGCACATCCCGGCCATCTTCGAGACGGCGGCGGACGGGACGAAGTTCGCGCGCTTGGCGCCCACGGCGTTCCCCGTATCGGCGGACGGACGCTCGACGCTGCTGCACCGGCACACGGTCTACAAGAAGGCCGCGCTGTGGGATGCCGTGCAGCGGTGGTTCGACGGCGGCGCGCCGGCGGATGGAGTCATCCACTCGGAAGCGTCCGCCGTGCAGACCTTCAAGGCCGGCGGCGGATCGAGCTGGACGTTCCATCCTCCCAAGGTGCCGAAGGAGGAGCGGGCGCGGCTCGCCTGGAAGTCCTTTGCCACCTCGATCGCGCCCGACTCGAGGACGATTGGCTTCCGCTGGGACGAAACGCTGACCAGCCGGAGCGGCGGGCTGGTGACGCTGCCCGGGTACTATCGCCTCGGCTCGGAGGGGACGAAGCCGTTGTGGTCCGTGGTCGCGCCCGAGGACGTGCCACCCGGTCTGGGCCTCACCGCCCACCGCTTCGTGACGCCGAAGGAAAAGCCCCAGCAACCCCGCACCACGCCGGACGATCCGGCCAGCTGTTGGAAGGTGCCCGGCCCTGTCGCCGGGCCGTTCAAGGCGCGTCTCGGCGATGGCAGCGTGGTGACCTACTACTGGTATCGCTTCGCCGACCAACCCGCGATGCTCAACGCCGATCTCACGCCCGAGGAACGCGACGTGGTGCAGCAACGCGTGGAGAAGCTGCATCGCGCCTGGACCAAAGACCGCACGTATCTCGCGCCGCCGGACTCGGGCGCGCTCGCGGAGATCGACCCCGCGCTCATGGTCACCCCGCCGCGCGGCCTGGAAGTCGGCTACGTCCCCATCGCCACGCGGCAGGAGCTGGAATGACCGCACTGGCTTGCCTTCGCTTGCACCTGGCCGGCGACCCCGCCGGGCGCCCCGACACCGTCACTCACGCATGCCACACTTCATGAAACCCACCCCAACCCAACATCTCCGCGGGCTGCTGGCCGCGACCGCAATCGGAGTCACCCTTGCCTCTGCGGCGGAGCAGGCCGGCGCAGTCACCTCCCACTCCCAAGGCCTGCACGGCTACATCGGGTTTGGCCACGAGAAGTTGCCGCCCGAGGGCGGCCACAGCGCGGGCATGGGCTTCTATGCGGCTGTCTGGCCTCTGGTCGATCAGCCCCTGGCGGATTTCCAGATCGGCCTGCCCAGTTCCTGGATTCAGCCGGACAACTCCGACAACAAGGACCAGCCGCTGGCGCCGGAAGGCACGCTCGCCCGCACCTGGAAGGAACGTGGTCCCACCTGGAGCAGTGTCTTCCAAACCGTCGAAGGCGGCCTCGGCTATTGGGCGGGCAACCACTTCCGCTACGGCCCGCCCAAGTTCAGCATGAACGCCACGCCCCAGTGCTACGATTACGAGGTCGGTTCGCCCGGTTGGTCGTTCTTCTATGACAACGAAGCGCTTCCGGACCATCGCCTCGGCATCGCGCAGCTTAGCCATCGCTTGCTGATCCCGCCCGACGCGCTGCCGTTCCAAGGCAATCCCAACGGCGAGTTCCTGGGTTACGCCTGGATGGCGCTGCCGTTCACCGATGCCACCACCGACGACCCGCCGACGGGCGAGCAGTCTTGGACCTGTTTCCTCAGCGCCGCCAACTTCAAGGGCCCGATCGCCTACTACATCCCGGAGACGTGGAGCAAGATCGGGAAGCTGTTCAACTATCCCTTCCTCTATGGCCGCGGCCTCGACGCGCGTCCCGGCGTCATGGGCGGCGGCGCGATGGAGATCAACACCGTCCCGCGCTTCGACGCCCAGGACGCCCAGGGCACGACCTACTCGAAGCTGCCCAAGCTTCAGTGGCCGGTCGACGCCGAGGGGCGGGCGTATCTCGTGCAGGACGTCACTTACTACTCGAAGGCGGCGCTTTACGACGCTTTCAGGGCTTGGCGCGACGGGGGCCCCGCGTGCTCCGGGCGCTTTGACGAGCAAGGCGCCTTCAGGCCCACCCTCAACACCCGCACCACGCGTTACGATCAAGCCGGGAAGAAGCTGGTGGGCGTGGAGCGCGCGTTCGACACCCGCATCTTCGAAGGCAACGTCTGGGGTCTGCAGTGGTTCACCAACGACTTGAGCGCGAAGGGGCTGTTCCCTCAGTACTACAAACACGTCGGCGACGAGCGCGTCGCCGTCCCCGCGGCCGAGGTGCCGGCCGAGACGACCCTGCGCGCCCAGGAATTCAAGCTCGCCAAGCCGGGCGTGCCTTACACCTCGCCGACCGTGGGCGCATGGGCCCAGCCTGGCCCGAAGCGCGGCCCTTTCACGGCCCGGCTCGTGGATGGCTCAGTTGTGACCTACTCCTGGTATCGCTTTGTGGATCAGCCCTCCTTCCAGCAGTACAGGTGGACCGACGAGAAGAAAGCCAAGCTCCAAGCCTTCGTGGAGAAGTTGCACGCGAACTGGCCCATGGATCGCGACTACATGGCCCCACCGACGCGAGGCAAGCTCGTTGCCCTGGACCCGGCTTTGATCGTAACCCCGCCGAAGGGTCTCGAGGTCGGTTTCGTCCCCATCGTGACGCACCAGGCGGCTTCGGCGAAGTCGGCCGGCTCGAACGACTAGCGAGGCGTGACCTCAGACCCGCTCCGGCCCCCATTCTCGTGCAACGCGCCTTCGCCGGCTGGACCCCAATCTCCACGCCTCGCTCTGTAGAATCCTTGCCGGCAGGAGGGACGGGACGAGAACTTGACTTGATTTGATCAAGTTCTGGGCGGCAAGGATTCTAGCCTCGATTTCCACGGAGGGAGGTTGGCCTGACTTCGGAACCGTGCGAACGGGTCATTAGCACGCGATTGCCCGCGGGCCATCGTCGGATCGTGAGGCAGATCGAAGACTTACAGCCATCTTTTCGATCTCCAGATCACCCTCATGGCCAGCTCCCTCTACCGCCTGCTGGCCGCCAAGGTCGGGCGCGAGTATGGGCGCGCTCAAGCCAAGAAACTCTTCCGCAATCCCCTCGATGTCTCCGCGACAGTGACCATCGACGACTCGCAGGTCCAGGTGACCTTGGACAAGCGCGCCCACAACCCGTTCCTGGTTGCTGCCGGCTTGGCCAACCAGCCCGTCCCCATGCCGTGGTTCGGCAACAAGCAACTTGCCATCACCTTCGCCTGAGCCCCAGGAACCACCCTCCCGTTAGCTCATTCCATTACCGTCGAAATCGAGGCCAGTGCTCTGGCGCTCTGGATTTCGCGCGACTGACTCGGCCGGTCCGGTTGGCGTGGTCCCGCGCCCGGATCCAAAGCGGCGGGGCACCGCCGCACTCCACGACGCTGGCGCGACCGGGTCACCGCTG
>CAZVRY010000134.1:0-17863 GCA_964629545.1 uncultured Verrucomicrobiota bacterium
CCCCATCCCTCTCCCCAACCCATGCCAGCGAAGCGTTGTCTCAGGTTGGGGAGAGGGAGAAACGGAGAGGGGAACCCTCCCTTGTGTGCCCACTTAAGGAATCATCAATAATTGCGGAGGTGGGAGGGGGGTGGGGCTTGGGGGGGGGTGGAGAAAAGAAAAAGGGCACCCTGACGGGTGCCCTTTGAGGAAGGTAAGAAACGCGACTTAGCGCTCGTTGCCCGGGAAGGCGATGCGGTTGAGGTCGTTGCCCGAGTTGCGGAGTTGTTCGCGGACGCGGGAGTTGTTGTATTGCTGCACGCTGCCGTCGGCGAGGCCGATATTGCCGGCGTTCTGATGGAGGTCCTTGGTCCAGCCGGGGCCGTTGGCGACCATGGTGTTCGTGCCGAGGTTGACGATCACGCCGGTTTCCATCCGGGTATGGGCCGGGGTGGGGGTGGCGTTGGTCATGTTGCGGTCACCGGCCAGCAGCATTTGCGGGTTGGTGTCTTCGGCTTCGAGGCCGACGAAGTAGCTGATGTTGGTGTTGGCGCGGAAGAGGTTGGTGTTGAAGTCGCGGGCTTCACTGCGGTTGAGGCTGTCCGCGGGGCAGAGGACGATCTTGGGCGTGCTGAGCTCGTTAGACATGGCTTGGTAATGGCGCCAGATGTTCTGGACGGCCGTGCCACCGGTGACGAAGTCCGCAGAGCCACCGTTGGTGAACGAAACGAACATGGGGAATTGGTCGTTGTTGTCGTTCGCGAAGACCTTGTAGGCGAGGCCGACGTTCTTGAGGTTGTTCACGCATTTGATGCGTTGGGCCTTGGCTTTGGCCTTAGCCAGGGCGGGCAGGAGCATGCCTGCCAGGATGGCGATAATGGCGATCACGACCAGCAGCTCAATGAGCGTGAACGCCCCTGCTTTCTTGTTCCGCAAAACTCGATTCATAATATCAATTGGTTTGTTTGGGTTAACGGTGCGCGAACTCTAGTCAAGCTGACGATAGTGTCAACGCATTTTCCTTTTTTAGCAGAGGCGATGCCAAGGAGGTAATGGGGGTCGCGAATCTATCAAATAACCCCTGGTTTTGGGATGCGGCGGGTGGGGCATGGGAGCGAACGAGGATGGCTGCGGGGGGCTTGGCCGATGCAGGGGCGGGCTGCCCGCGTCCATGCCGTCGGAGGGATCGCGCCGGCTTGAGGCTCTTCCGAACCGCTTCGTCGTTCGCCGTTTACGGGTTTCCATCCAAGACGTCCGCCGTGTGGTCCACGCGTTTCGAGCGAATCTGCGGCGTCGTCGTTTCGCGGCCGACCGCAGGGAGGCGGAGGCGGACGGGGGTGGGAGGCGGAGGGGTGCGGAGGCGGAGTCAGGAGCACGCAGGATGCGTGAGTCTGACACGGGCCATGAGAGCTGCCCGGAACCGGGTTACGCGGGGGGCGCCATGGGCTTGGGGAGTCGGGGGAGTCGGGCCTACGGGCGAGCCGCCCAGGGTGCCGGAGGTCGCGGCGCTCCGGCAGCCTCGCCCCGCTGGAGGGTCGGGAACCAGGTTCGGTGGCAGAACTGCTGGCGAGTTGAGGATTCCGCTTGCGGGGGGCTGGGGGATGGATATTTACTGGGTCGGTCGAGCGGCTTCGGGCGTCGGCGGGCGGACTTGGTGGAAGGGGCCTGGCTGGGGTTGGGGTCGTTCAGGGGCCCGCGTGGCGGAATTGGCAGACGCGCTAGATTCAGGTTCTAGTGAGTAACATCGTACAGGTTCAAGTCCTGTCGCGGGCACCACGTTCATGAATTGGACGGTCGGGGTTTCCGGATGGGAGCGCGGCCGCTACAAGCCTGGCACTAAGTAACTTCATGGGGTTTCAGGTTCGTCAAGCCACAGTTGCCGATGCGCCCGGATGGGTGGATTTGGTCCGCTCGGTGTTGGGGGAGGATTATCCGGATCAGGTGGTGTATGATCGGGCGTGGGTGGGGCGGGAGTTTGGGGGGCAGGAGGGTGCGGAGACGTGGGTGGTTGAGGACGGCGGGGTGTTGCAGGGGAGTGTGAGTTTTCTGCATCCGGAGCCGGCGAACACGAATCCGATTGCGAATTTGGGGCGCAATGTGTTTCGGCAGGAGAGTTTTGGCAGTGGGGCGGCGGAGGCGTTGGTGCGGCAGGTCATCGAGTTGGGGGCCCATCGTGGTTTGATGATGGTGGTGCGGGTGTTGGCGTCGGACAACCAGCAGCAGGTGTTGTTCGAGAAGCTGGGTTTTTGCTGTGCGGGGTTCCAGCCGTTCAAGCACATGCATCGGATGAGGGAGGGCGTGTTGTTCTATGTGCGGTTTGGGCATTCGGATCACGTCACGCGACATCCGTTGTCGGAGTCGTTGTCGCAGGTGAGCGATCTGGCGGCGGCGGTCTTGATGTCGCTGAAGATTTCGAATCCGATGCTGGTGAAGGATGGCGTAACGGGGTATCCGTTGCAGACGGAGCTGCAGATGCGGGACACGACCGCGCAGGAGTTCCAGCAGTTACGGATTCAGGTGCAATCGGACAATCCGCCGGTGGAGATTTCCGGGGGATACAATTTGGGGATTGGGTATCTGCGGGTGGCGAGCAGCACGCCGACGCGAGGGTTTATCGGGGTGCGGGAGGGGCGGGTGGTGGGGGGGATTGCCTATCATTTTGACGAGCGGGATCGGTGCTTGCGTTTAGTGGACGGTTTCTCGGTGGACGATCTGAGCATGGGGGGGTTGCTGCGGCACGCGTTACGGATTAGCCAGGACACCTTGACGGCGGTGTATGTGGAGGTGGACGTGTTGATGACGGCGCCGCGGTTGTTGAAGACGGCGGAGCAGTTGGGCTTTGTGCCGGTGGCGTATTTGCCGGCGTTGTATGGCCGGGGGGATCGGCAGGCGGACGTGGTGAAGCTGGTGAAGCTGAACCTGGTTTACGAACTGGAGAACGCGACGCTGACCACGAACGCGCGCGCGATCATCAAGATCGTCGATCAGAACTTCCAGGACCAGAAGGTGGGGAACGCGATCATCAATCTGCTCCGGGCGTTGCCGATTTTCGACGGGTTGGGGGATGGGGAATTACGGAAGATTGCGCGCTTGTTCATTCAGAAGCTCTATCGGCCGGGGGACAAGATATTCCGCAAGGGGGATTCGGGGAGCGAGGCGTATGTGGTGATGCGAGGCCAGATCGAGATCTGTTTGGAGGAGGGGTCCAAGCCGATTGCGGTGGTGGGGAATGGGCAGATTTTTGGGGAGCTGGCCTTTCTGGACGGGGCGGCGCGGGGGGCGATGGCGACGGCCACGCAGCCGAGCATTTTGCTGGTGGTGCAGCGGTCGGCGTTTTACGACGTGGTGCAGCGCGAGCCGCATTTGGGCATGGTGATCATGCGGAACATCGCGTTGATTTTATCGGAGCGCCTGCGCAAGACGAACCAGGCCATGATGGTGCGGAAGTAGGCGAGGGGGAGGCGAGCGGGGGCAGGGGGGTTACCACGCGACGGCGGCGGTCATCTTGGCGCCGAAGCGATTACGATAGAAGATCTGCCGGTGGGCGCGGCCGTATTCGTGGATGAGGCGGGTGATTTTGACGTCGTAGCAGCAGTATTCGGCGATTTCGAGGAGGCGGCCCTCTTTGAACCAGCGGATGGCCTGGAGGCCTTCGCTGGTTTTCTCGAGGTCGAGGGTGGCGGCGGCGATGGCGTCGAGGGAGAGCCGGTGTTGGAGGGTTTTTTGGAGGTCGACCATGAGGTCGAGGGTGGGGAGTTGAGTGAAATCGAAGGGGGTGTAACCGTTGAGGACGACGTAATCGAAGCGCAGGTTGTTGAAGCCAACGACGAGGTCGGCGCGTTGGAGCTCCTGGATGAGGTCGTTGACCGTTTTCTCGTGGTAGATGCAGTAATCGCCGCGTTGCGTGCTGTAGGTGACGCCGATGCTGAGGCCCATGCGGCTGATATGATTCCACCCGCCGACCTCGTCGGCGGACCGCTGGGTTTCGACATCGAAGTAAACGATATTGGCGCTCACCGGCCTTGTTATGAGCGGGCCGGGATCGCGTCGAAAGAAAAAAAACCGGGCCCTTCGGTCAGGGGATGACACGAGGGCCCGGGGAATTTTCGGAAACAGTACTGCAGTGGGATTACGGGGAACTTCCGACGGCGACCGTACTCGCCACCGCCGAAATTGGTTGGGCGATCAAAGAACAGATACTACTCAGATGCCCGAAAGCTGCGGCGTAATCCGCGGGGAGGAAACCATCGGAACGCCCCTGCGTCAAGCGGGAGGACTAAGTATTACGATAGCTTTACGATGATATTAGTGGAAAGTAGAGGGGCGGTTGTGGGGGGCGGATCGTGGCGTTTGGGGTTTGCGCGGGGGTCAGAAGAGGGAGGGTTGGATGGGGGAGGAGGGCGAGGGGGGCGGGGGCTGGCTCGGGTTGTTGAGGAGGGCGAGGAGGGCGGGTTCGTCGCGGATGGCGAGGTGGAGTTGTTGGGCTTTGGCGAGTTTGGATCCGGCGTCGGCGCCGGCGACGACGTAATCGGTGTTCTTGCTGACGGAGTTGGACACGGCGCCGCCGGCGGCGCGGATGAGGCGGGAGGCTTCCTCGCGTGGGAGGTTGGGGAGGGTGCCGGTGAGGACGAAGGTTTTGCCGGCGAGCGGCAGGGGGTTGGCGGTGGAAGGGGCGCGTTGCGAGGAGGGTTGGATGCCGAGTTGTTGGAGGCGGGCGAGGACGGCACGGCCCTGGTCGGAAGCGAAGAAGTCGAGGACGGCGGAGGCGGCGACGGGGCCGACCTCGGCGAGGGCGGGGAGGGCGCCGCTGAGGGCGAGTTGGGATTCGAGGCGTTCGATGTCGCGGGCGAGTTGGTCGTAGCGTTGTTGACGATCGGCGGCTTCGACGGGGGTTTTGGGAGGGGATTTGCGGGAGCGGGGGTTGACGAGGGTGCGTTCGGTCTTTTTTTGGGCGAGGTCACGGATGGCGTGGAGGATGGGGGAGCGGGCGAGTTCGGGGAGGTTGGGGTGGACTTGGGCGAGTTGCCAGGCGGTTTGTTCGCCGACCTCGGGGATGGCGAGGGCGTGGATCCAGCGGTGGAGGGGAAGGGTGCGGGCGCGTTGGAGGGCGTCGAGGAGTTTGGCGGCGTTCTTCTGGCCGAAGACGCGGGGTTCGTCGGGGGAACCGAGGTTGAGGGAGGCGAGTTGGGGTTCGGGGAGGTGGTAGAGATCGAGGGGATCGCGGACGAGTCCGGACTCGACGAGTTTTTCGGCGACGATGCCGCCGAGGGATTCGAGGTCGAGGGCTTTGCGTTGGGCGAAGTATTCGAGGCGGCGGGTCTTTTGGGCGGGGCAGCCGGCGACATTTTGGCAGCGCCACGCGACTTCCTCGGAATCGCCGCCGGAGATGGTTTCTTTGGCGATGGGACCGCCGCAGGCGGGGCATTTTCCGTGGAGGTGGGCGACGAAGTCGAAGGGGGTGGCGTGCGGGGGGCGTTTGGCGAGGACGACCTCGAGGATTTCGGGGATGACCATGCCGGCTTTACGGACGACGACGGTATCGCCGATGCGGACATCTTTGCGGCGGATTTCGTCTTCGTTATGGAGGGTAGCACGGGCGACGGTGGAGCCTTGGACGAACACGGGGTCGAGTTCGGCGACGGGGGTGAGGACGCCGGTGCGGCCGACCTGGATGGTGATGGCGCGGAGGGTGGTTTCGGCGGGAGTGATCCACGGGATAGGTTTATGGACGATGGCATAGCCCGGGGCACGGGCCTTGGCTGGGATGCGGGCCCAGTCGGCGATGCGATTGACTTTGAGGACGATGCCATCGATGTCGTAGGGGACTTGGCGGCGGAGGTCGCGGGAGTCGTCGTAGTGGGCGACGACGTGGTCGCGGTAGATTTGGAGGACGTGATCGAGGTTGCGGCAGAGCCACCACGGGCGCTGGGTGGGGAAGCCGAAGCGGGCGAGGGATTCGAGCATGGCGGCGTGGGTGTCGAAGGCGAGGCCTTCGCAGGCGCCGACGGCGTAGAAGACGGCGCGGAGGGGGCGGGAGGCGACGATGCGGGGGTCGAGTTGTTTCAGGGTGCCGGCGGTGGCATTGCGGGCGTTGGGGAGGGTTTTCTCGCCGGCGGCGGCGAGTTTGGCATTGAGGGCTTCGAAGTCGTGGGTGGCCATGTAGGCTTCGCCGCGCACTTCGAGGAGAGGGGGTGGGTTTTCGAGGTGGAGTTCGAGGGGGATCGAGCGGATGGTGCGAAGGTTGGCGGTGATCTCGTCGCCAAAGCGCCCGTCGCCGCGGGTGACGCCGAGGGTGAGTTTGCCGTGGCGGTAGTGGAGGCCGATGGAGACGCCGTCGACCTTCGGTTCCATGACATACTCGATTTCGCTAGTGCGGAGTAGTTTGCGGAGCGAGGCATCGAAGGCCGCGAGTTGGGGGAGGGTGTTTTCGTCCTGGCGGCGGTGGCGCAGGGTCGGGTCGGGTTCTTCCTCGCGGGTGGGGTGTTGGGCGGCCTCGATCTTCTCGAGGGAGAGCATGGGGAGGAGGTGCTGGACGCGGGGGAATCCGTCGGAGGGCGAACCGCCGACGCGTTGGGTGGGGGAATCTGGGGTGACGAGGGAGGGGAAGAGTTTTTCGAGGTCTTGGAGTTCGCGGTAGAGTTGGTCGTATTGATGGTCGCTGATGAGGGGTTGGGCGAGGACGTAGTAGGCGTGGTCGTGGCGGCGGATCTCGTCAGTCAGGTGGCGGTGGCGGGTTTTGGCTTGGGCGGAGGTCATGGGGTATGGGGTGCGAGGACGACTCGGAAGCCGAGGTCGCTGCAGCGGTTGAGGGGGCCGTAGCTATCGCGGTTGGCGGAGCGGCAGAAGGGTGGGGCATAGAGCCAGGATCCGCCGCGGGCGGCGCGGAGGGTTGCGGGGCTGCGGTGGGCGAGGTTGGTGATGGTGCCGCCCGGGAGGGAGCCTTGCCAGGCGTCGAGGCACCATTCCATGACATTGCCATGGAGGTCGTGGAGGCCCCAGGGATTGGGCTCTTTGGCGCCTACGGGGTGGGAGGAGGAGGCGCTGTTTTTGTCGTACCAGGCGAAGCGGTCGATGAGGGTGGCGTGGGGATCGTGGCCGAAGGAGAAGCGGGTGCTGGTGCCGGCGCGGGCGGCGTATTCCCATTCGGCTTCGGTGGGGAGACGGTAGGCGTGGGTGTCGGGGAGGTGGCCGGCGGCTTGCTCCCGTTGGGTGAGGTGTTCGCAGTAGGCCATCGCTTCCTGCCAGTTGACGCGCTCGACGGGGCGGGTGGGGTCGTCGAGGTAGAGGCTGGGGTTGTGGCCCATGAGGGAGACGAACTCGGCTTGGGAGACTTCGTATTGGCCGATCCAGAAGCCAGTGGGGAAGATGACGCGGGTTTGGGGACCTTCATCGAGGTCGCGTTCCGCTTCATCGGCAGGGCTCCCCATGAGGAATTCACCGGGGGCGATCCAGCGCATCCCGGGGATGGTTCGGAGGGAAGGCGGTGGGTCGGGGGTTGGGGCTGGGGCGGGATCGGTGGCGGGGGGGGGAGCGGGCAGGATCTCTTCGATCCAGGCTCGGTAGAGGGTGAGGGTGGGGCCGAGGTCGAGTTGGCAGGGGAGGGTGTCGTTGGTGATGGTGACGAGGAGGGGCGAGTTGGAGTGGCGGAGGAGGCGAGCCGGGGGACCGTCGAGGGGAGGAAAGCTCAGTGCGGTCCAGGGTTCGGAGGACAGGTCGACGGCTTGCGCGGAGTCGGCGTGTCGGAGGAAGTGGGGCGGGAGGGTGGCGGTGAAGGTGTCGCCGCGGCGGAGGCGGATGCGGACGGATTGGGGGGATGGGGCGGCTGGGGTGGGGTGGGGTGGGCGGGGGTGGAGGATGAGTTGGCGGATCTTCGGAGGCAGGATTTCCCGGGGTGGGGCATCCGGGGAGGTTGTTAGCCGGAGCGAGGTTTCGAGGAGAAGTCCGCTGAACCGGTCGTGGTTGGCGGCGATGAGGACATCGGGGGAACCACGGCCGTCGGCGAGGTGGAGGGCATGGATTTGGTGGAGGGGGCGGGTGAGGGTGCCTTCTGGAAGGCGGAGGCGGAGGGCGTCATGGCGGAGGGTCCCGGTGAGGCGGTCGCCGTTCCAGAGCAGGACGAGGTCGAGGTCAGGGAGGGGCTGATGGGAGGGGGTGGTTGGGGGTGGCACCTGAGGGAAGGCGGGGAGGGTGAGGCAGAGGAGAGCCAGGAGGAGGGGCAGGAGTGGAGTGCGGGTGAGCGGCGTGCGATGGGTAGGGTGGGGCGGGTGGGGGGGCATGGTTAGCGGGAAGGGTCACGGTGGATGAAGAGGGCAAGCATGAGGGCGCCGAGGGCGGTAGCGAGGCCATAAAGCCAAGCGAGGGTGGTGAGTTCGGAGGTGAGGGTGGCGACCCCGCCGAGGACTTTGTCCATGGTGCGGACGATCTCGAGGTAGGAGAGGTCCGGGAGGCCGGCGAAGTCGAAGAGCAGGTTAGAGACGTGCCAGAGTCCGATGGTGCCGAGGATGGCGATGAGGGTGCTGCGGGAGAGGACGAGGAGGAGGAGGGTGAGGGCGACGAGGAGGGCGGCGCAGCCGAGGACTTTGGCAAGGCCGACGAGCATCCAGAGGAGGGGCACGGAGGAGGTGCGGGACTCGAGGTCGTCGGAGCCGCTGCCGGTGAGGGTATTGAAGAGGGCGGTGACGCGGTTGGGTTTGGCTTCTTGCGGGGGGATGACGATGCGGACGTCGGCGTCGCGTCCGAGGAGGCCAAGGGTGCCGTCGCCCTGGAAGCGGACGAGGGCGGTATTGCTGGGGCGTCCCCAGCGGTCGTTTTCGGTGGTGGCCCCGAGTTGTTCGATGGCGCCTTTGAACTCGGTCTTGCCGATTTTGATGAGGGCTTGGAGGCCGGGTTTGAGGCGTTTGAATTCCTCGAAATCGTAGACGGGGACGCGGACGAGGTAGTCGTCGAGGCGGGCGAGGGTGAGGATATGGGTGCCGCGGCTGACGTGTTGGCCTGGGTGGGCGGGGCGTTCGGTGACGTAGCCGGAGAGCGGGGCGACGAGGGTGGCGGCGGCGAGGCGTTGGCGGGCTTCGCGGACGCGGGCCTGGGTGTTTTCGACGGTGCGTTGGGTGGTGGCGATGCCGTCCTGGGCGATGCGGAGTTGGTTTTCGGCGGTTTGGAGGTCGCGTTTGCGGGAGCGGATATCGATCTCGCGGTCGGACTGCTCGAAGCGGCTGAGGAGGTCTTTGGCGATGAGGGAGCGCTCGGCGCGCTCGAGGGCGTCGCTGGCTTGGGCGACGGCGCGTTGGGCGTCTTCGAAGCGGCGTTGGGCGTTGTGGACCTCGTTGCGGGCGGTTTCTTCGGCACGTCGTTCGGTTTCGAGTTGGTCGAAGAGGGGGCGGTCATCGAGGGTGGCGAGGATATCGCCGGCGTGGACGGCAGCGCCGATTTCGACGGTGACGGTGACGAGTTGGCCCTCGGCGTTGGCGAAGAGTTTACGGGGGTCCCAGGCTTCGACGCGGGTATTGCGGGCTTGGGAGACGACGTGGCCGGAGGCCGAGCGGGTGAGTTGGTCTTGGCGGATGGCCCAGAGGGAGGCAGGGAGGAGGACGCCCCCCACGAGGAGCAGGATAGCGAGGGAGCGGGCGAAGAGTTTGCCGGCGGCGTATTCGCCGCGGGTGAGGCCGCGGCTGAGGATGGCGTCGTTGAGGCAGTCTTGTTCCCGGGTGAAGGCGCCGCCGGCGATGAAGATGATGCCATGGGTCCAGAGGAGGAGGTAGGAGACGTAGAGGGCCTCGAGCATTTGGGAGGCGGCCTTTTGCTCGGCCTGCATGCCTTTGAGGGCGAGGACGGAGAGGAGGGCGGAGGCGAGGAGGAAGCCGCGGGCGAGCCAGGATTGGCTGACGGCGTGGAGGTCGGCCATGGCCAGGAGCCAGACGGAGCGGGCGCTGCCGGGGGGGCGACGGACGTCCTGAGGGTGGACGTTCGTCGGCGCGGGAGCGGTGGGGGCCGGCTCAGGCGGGGGTGGCGCGGAGGAAACCACGGAATTCGTCGTCGGTAATGAGTTGGAGATAGGCGTCTTCGAGTTGGCGTCCGGTGGAGTTGACGCCTTCGAGGGTGGTACCGGTGGAGAGGGCGACGTCGAGGAGGGGGCGGAGGAGGTCGCCGGGCGTCTCGCCGTCGCGGAGTTCGAGGCGGATCTTGCCGGGTTCCTGGGAGAGGTCGGGGCGTCCGAGTTGGGCGGTGAGGGCGGAGCGGAAGGCGTCGAGGTGACCGCGGGCGCGGAGTTCGAGTTGGCGGCTGGGGAGGCGGGCTTCGAGTTCGGAGCGGGAGCCGTTGAAGAGGAGTTGCCCTTGGTTGAGGATGAGCAGGCGGTCGCAGACGCGGTCGATGTCGCCGAGAATATGGGAACTGAGGACGATGGTTTTGCGGCCGCGGAGTTGTTCGAGGAGGGCGAGGGTTTGGCCACGGCTGATGGGGTCGAGGCCGGCGGTGGGTTCGTCCCAAACGAGGAGTTCGGGGTCATTCATGAGGGATGCGGCGATCCCGAGGCGGGTTTTCATGCCGGTGGAGTAGGTGCCGATGCGGCGGCCGGCGTCTTCGATGAGGCCGACGGCGCGGAGGAGGTTGCCGAGGCGGGAATGGCCGTCGCGGCGGCCGAGTCCGAAGCAGCGGGCGACGAACTCGAGGTAACCGATGGCGGTGAGGTCCTTAGGGAAAGAGGGTTCGTCGGCGAGGAACCCAATGCGTTGGCGCAGCGCTTTTGCGCCCGGGTGCATGGTGTGATCGAAGACGGTGATTTCGCCGGCGGTGGGGGTGAGGAGGCCGAGGGCGAGGCGGAGGAGGGTGGATTTGCCGGAGCCGTTGGCTCCGAGGAGGCCGACGGTAGAACCTAGGGGAAGGGCAAAGCCGATGTCGGCCAGGGCGATTTGTCGGCCCTGGTAGACCTTGGTGACGCGGTCGAATCGGATGGCGTGCACGGTCGGTGTTCTCGCTTCCGGTGACGGGACGGTAGACGGAACGGCAGGGAGGCTAGCGGGTCGGGGGGCGGAAGGCTACTGAAAGAGAGGCGGCGGAGTTCGGAGATCGGAGTTCGGAGATCGGAGTTCGGAGATCGGAGATTGGGGGGCGGGGCGGGGGGGAGGGTGGGGGTGGGGTTCGATCAAGCAAGCGCGACGGATCCGACTGCATGGATACGGTTAAGGCCGGAAGACCAGACACCGTTGCGAACCTCTGATTTCCGTTTTGCCCGATCCCCCGCGCCTTGCCACCGGCCCGGGGGCACTCCTGGCAGCGACCGAAGTTATTTGTGCAGAGGCCTTAAGTGCCGTAGGGAGTGCGGAGTTGGCAGGCTCGGGGGGCGTGGAGGACGCGGCGGGTTCGAGAGACGAGGACCAGGCCGCAGGGGCTGGCAGGGCGAGAGGGGTCAGCCGGTTCGGCGGGTTCCCAGAGCATTTCGCGGCGTTGGGCGGGCTCGTGATCGCGGGAGTGAGTGAACCTGATTCGGCCTAGTTGCACCGATGACATACGTGGGGGATAAGCAGGCTCTGGGCCAAGGACCGAATCCGGGGATGGGACATGGTCGATGAACGAGAACCGGGCAGGGGATGGCTTGGGTTGCCTCGATTTGGGGCAAGCTGGGGGGGCGCGGGTCCTCTCTCAAGCACCTCGATCTCACAGCCGGTGTTCCGCGTTCTCGAGCGGCCGATCAGGGGCTGGACGGGAGGGGGGGGAGGCATGATGCTGGCGGCGCGGGACACGGGCGGTCCGTGGGGGTTGGGTGAGGATCGAGGGAACCACGATGACATCTGATCTTGGCGGTGAGGCGGAGGGCGGGGGTAGGGAACCGGAGCAGTGTCGGGTTCTCGGGGTGGACTACTGGCAGGTGCGGTTGGCGGGGGGTGGCGATTTGTTTCTGACGGGGTTTGGCCTTCCTTTCGCGGAGCAACTCGATCCGAGGCATTGGTTTGGGGCGGCGTGGTTCGACACGCATCGTCAGCGGTTGCGGGGCACGAGCACGATTTACCGTTCGCAGACCGAGCCATGGCGGGGGCGGAGTCTGGACTTGGTGGTTCGGTTCAACCGGGTGGGGGAGGATCTGCCGGTAGACACGGTGACGATGCGGGAGTTTACGCATGCGGAGTTCAACAGCCCGTTTGAGGAGGTGGCGGTGTTGATGAAGCTGCGCGGGGTGCGGTGGGGGGCTGGCGGGCGCTACATTCCGACCAAGCGGCCATTGGCGATATATTGTCCACCGGAACGACTGGCGTTTTGGCAGACGGGGCGGAGCGCGGATCGGATGGCGGTGAAGCAGGCGCGGATGCCGGAGATGCGGTTGGAGACGGAGCGTCAGTACTTATTGTTGTACGGGTGGATCAAGGGGATCGACGTGCAGGAGTTCGCGGCGCAGGTAGGAGGGGAGGATGGGCGGCGTTTGACCGTGGAGGCGATGCGAGAGGTGCAGGAGGAACTGCGAGAGGCCGGATTCCGGGTCCTGGACATGAAGCCGGCGCACATCATTGTGCGTCGGGCACCGGACGGTGGTTTGAAGCGGCGTCGGGATGGGCGGTTGGTTTATGCGTTGATCGATTACGAGTTGTTGGAGGCGGTCGGGTGAGGAAGGGGGGGAGGGTTCCCCGATCGAAATGGAGAAACCAGACCCGGCCTGCCCTGCTCGTTGCCGCTCCCCCCATGGGGAGCCTCGGTTGAGCCTCATGAATTCAGGGCAACCATGAAGCGCCTTCGGGGGGCGCTGTGGAACCCGTCATCCCGGCTGCCGCCCTTGAGTTCCCCGCCGGGGACTTTTTGTTTGGCGTAACGGTAGTCCCAGCTTAAGTTCCGCGCGCGTTCCCGCCCAATCGACCGTGAACACGCCGCGCAGCATGTCCCTGACCCTGAGTGTCTTCGGCCTGACGGTGGCCGCCATCGCCCTGGGGGCCCCGGCTTGGCCTCAATTCCGGGGGCCCGGCGGCTCCGGCCTGGGCGAAGGCGATTTCCCCACCGCCTTCGGACCGGGCACGAACCAGGCCTGGTGCGTCGAGGTCCCACCAGGCCATTCTTCGCCCATTCTCTGGGGCGACCGGCTTTTCCTGACGGCGTTTGCTGGGGAGCAACTCCTCACGTTGTGCCTCGACCGCCATGACGGACGCCTCCTGTGGGAACGTGGCGTGACGCCCGGCGCCCTCGAACGAGGTTCCCGCAACAGCAACCCCGCCGCCTCCACCCCCGTAACCGACGGCCAACGTCTCTATGCCTATTTCGGTTCTTTCGGTGCCATCGCCTTCGACCTGGAAGGCCGGGAACTCTGGCGTTGCCCCCTGCCCACGCCGATCACCCAGCATGGCGCCTCCGCCTCGCCCGTGTTGGCTGGCGGACGCGTCATCCTGGCTCGGGACCAGGACACCGGCTCCCATCTGCTGGCCTTGGACGGCGAAACCGGCGCGGAGGTGTGGCGGGTTGATCGCGCGGCCTGCCGGCGTGGCTTCTCCACCCCGTTGCTCTGGCCTCCCGCCAACCCGGATACGGTCGTCCTGCCCGGCACGCTGCGCCTCGTCGCCTACGACGTCCAGACCGGCGCCGAACGGTGGTTTGTGACCGGCTTGCCCAACGAAACGGTGGCCTCCGCGGTCGGCGGCGACGGGACCATCTTCTTCGCGGGCTGGACCCCTGGATCGGGTGTCCGCGCCATGCCCAGCTTCGAGTCCCAACTCGAACGTGGCGACCGCGATGGCGACGGTCGGTTGTCGCGGGACGAAGCGCCGCAAGGTCCTGCCCGCCAACACTTCAACTACATTGACGCGAACCGCGATGAGCATCTCGAACCGGCAGAGTGGGAGCCTCTGGCCAGGATTTTCGACGCCTCCCAGAACGTGGCCCTGGCCGTGCGACCGGACGGGCGCGGCGACTTGAGCGAGTCTCGCGTGCTGTGGCGCCACACCCGCGGCCTCCCCTACGTCCCCACCGCCCTGTACTACGAGGGCAGGTTGTTCATGGTCAAGAACGGCGGTCTGGCCTCCTGCTTCGAGGCCCGGACCGGTCGGGTTCTCTACCAGGAGGAACGCCTGGGTGCCCTCGGCGATTACTACGCCTCCCCCGTAGCCGCCGGCGGCAAGATCGTGGCGATCTCCCAACCGGGAGTCGCCGTCGTCCTCCGCTCCTCGGAGTCCCTTGAAGTCCTGGCCCGCAATCCCCTCGGCGAAACCGTGATGGCCACGCCCGCCCTCGCCGACGGTCACCTCTACGTCCGAACCGCCGGGCATCTCTACGCCTTCGGTCCCGGCCGTCCCTGACTGGACCACGGCAACAGGGCCGGGAGCAGCACAAGGGTGGCGACCAGCGCGAAGACGAACGACAAGGCGGAGAGAACGCCGAAATGGACGACCGGGGGGAAGGAGGAAAACCAGAAGACCGGGCACATTCCAACCAGCACGGCGCTGGACCAGGCCATCGGCCGCCATTTGGCCGCCAGGCTCCGCGCCAATGCAGCCGTCCTCTGGCCGTCCACCGCGACTTCATCCTGCCACCGCGTCACGAAGTGGATGGCGTTGTCCACGGCAATCCCGAGCGAGATCGCCGCCACCATGATGGTAATCGAGTTCAGCGGGATGCCCGCATACCCCGCCGCCGCAATCACCAACGCCACGGCCACCGCGTTGGCCGCCAACACGACCAAGGCCAACCTCAGCGACCGCCAGAGGATCGTTAAGACCAACCCGATCACCAGCGCCGTCACCCCAGCACTCCGCGTCTGACTCCGGATGATCCTGCGGTCGGCTTCCAGGATCGAGTGAATGCCCGCGGCCGCCGACACCTCGACCCCCGGAGGCCGCGTGCGCCGGGCGAACTCGGTGACATCGTCCACGACCGCCAGGTAGCGTTCCGATGGCATGTCGCGGGTCCGCAACACGAGGTAGGCCACGCGCCCCGGTCCGTCGGCCAAGGCCGCCAGGAATGGGTAGTTGTAGGAACGCAGCGCGGTCACGAACAGGTTCACCAGCAAGGGGCTGTCCGGCAACCGCAGGGCCTCCGGGCGCTCCCCTTCCCAAACCTGGTGGATCATCGCCAGCAGTTGAGCGTAGGAATACGCCCCTGAGATCTCCCGTCGACTCTCAGCATACCGCTGGACCCGCTCGACGTAGCGCAGGAAGTCCAACCGGTTGACCCCGTTTGTCACGCCGGCATCCAGTTCGATCTGGACGACGTTCACCCCGCCGTAGACCTCGTCGAGCGCTTCCACAGCCTGGCGGGTCGGGCTGTCCCGGCTGAGGAACTCCACCGCGCGGATGTCGGTCCTAACCTGCTGCCACCCCAGGAGCGCAAACGCTACCCACGCGCCTGCCATGGCCACCACCAGCGCCCGCGATCTCCCGACCCAGGCCACCCAGCGCGCCGCCCGGAGCGCCGCGCCCACAGTTCCCGCGCCGGCTTGCCGCGTCCCCAAGGTCCACCGGCGAGCCACCACGACCAACAACGCCAGCCCAGGCCCGAAGGTCCAGGCGTAGATCAATCCAATCCCCACCGCCCCCAGCAGCCCGAAATCGCGGATCTGCTTTACCTCGCTGCTGATGAGCGACAACAACCCAATCCCCGTAGTCAGCAGCGCGAACCCGCACCCCTTGGCCACCGTCCCGGCGGCCCCGCCTACCGCCTCCCGGGCCGACTCCCCCACGGCCAATCGCCGCTGCGTTTCCATGTAAAGATGGGCCAGTTGCTCGAGTTGAATCCCGGCCAGGAGCGGGAAGAGCAGCACGGAGAAGAGGTTCAACGTCAGTCCCATCGCCGTGATCACCCCGGGCAGCAAGCAGACCAGCACCGCCTGGTTCGCCAGCACCAGCGCAATCGCCGTCCAGGAGCGGAACGTGAACCACAGCACCACCAGCACCAGCGCCAGGGTGGCCGGCAGAAACCGCAACAGGTCCGTCCGCAGAGTGGCGCGAATCTCCTCCCCAACCAGCGGCAAGGCCAACGTCCGGAACCGCCACCCCTCCGCGCGGAACGGCGCCAGCACCGCATCCACCTCCGCCTGCAGTGCCCGTTGGCTCGCCCTGCTCTCCAACTCCCGCTGATACGTCACCGTAATGAGCGTGTGCCGCCCATCGCCGGCCACCATCACATTCCGAATCAGGGGATGGCTCAGGCAATACCGCTTTAGCCGCTCCAACTCCGCCGGCGACGCTCCCTGCGGCGGCACCAGCGGGACCATGTCGAACGAGAAACCCCGCCGCACCGGCTTCACCGAATGGGTCAGGCTCTTGACGTCCACCACCCCGGGCTGCGCGGTGAAGGCCTCGCTCACCCGCCGGATCGCCTCGATCCCCTCCGCCGAAAAAACCTCTCCACATTCCAAGTCCACCACCACGACCTCAAGCCCCGACAGGATGTCGCGCACCTTCTCGTAACTGCTGAGGTTCCGCTGATCTCCCTCCAACAGCACCCGCGTGTCCGCCGTCAACCCCAGTCCAGGCAAACGCCAGAGCAGGGGCAACGCCAACAGCCCGCACACCCCCAACACCCACCAGGGGGAGTCGACGATCGGCTGCCACCAACATCGTTTCACCGCCCGCTTCTAGGCCATCGCCTCCCCGAACGCACGCCGTAAAACGCCCCTCACCAAACCCACGGGATCAACCGCCGCACCCGGCGCGCATAGGCCTCGTATTCCGCATACGTCTCGCGCAACCACCGCTCCTCATGCGCCGCCTTTGCACGCAAAAACCCCGCTAACGCCACCGCCCCCACCAACGCCGGGACACTCGCCCAAATCAAACCCCAACCGCACGAGGCCAACAGCACACTCCCATACAACGGATGTCGCACCCGCGCATACGGTCCGGTCACGACCAAACCACCCCCAGCCAGCGGCCGCGGAAAGGCCGTCCGGTTCCGCCCCAACGCGACCACCCCCCACACTCCCAAAACCCCGCCCGCCCCAAACAACACCCACCCCAGCGCGAACGTCGCCCACCCTCCCCATGCCCCCCGATACGCTGCCCCGCTCGCCACCACGGCAGTCATCAAGACCGATTGCCCCACCACCCACCACCCGCCACGCCTGGAAAATGACCTGTCCGCCATGCCGAACCCGTTCCTACCAATCCCGACCCGCCATCCGCAACCCGTAATCCGCCATCCGAAATCCCAGTTTCCTCCCCACCCCCTCCATGCCACACTCAATCCATGGACTTGGCATCCAATCTCGAGACCGTCCAGGCGCGCATCGCCGCCGCCTGCGCACGAGCCGGGCGTTCCCCCGACTCCGTTACCCTCCTCGCGGTCAGCAAAGGCCAACCCCCCGCCGTCGTCCGCGCGGCCGCCGACCTCGGCCTCACCCTCTTCGGCGAGAACCGGATCCAGGAGGCCAAAGCCAAAATCTCCCTCTGCCCCGGCCACCTCCGCTGGCACATGATCGGCCATCTCCAGTCCAACAAGTGCCGGGACGCCGTGGCCCTCTTCTCGATGATCGAAGGGGTGGACAGCCTGGCCCTGGCCGAAGACCTCAACCGGTGGGCCGAACGCGCCGCCAAACGCCTGCCCATCCTCCTCGAAGTCAATATCGCCGGCGAAGCCTCCAAATACGGCCTCCAACCGCAGTCCCTGCTCGAAACCCTCATGGCCGTCAACCAACTTCCTCGGCTCGAGGTCCACGGTCTCATGACCATTGCCCCCTGGAGCCCAGAACCCGAAAAGGTCCGCCCCATCTTCCGCCGCCTCCGCGAACTCCGATCCGACAGCGAACAACGCCTCGGCGCCCCCCTCCCGCTCCTTAGCATGGGCATGAGCGGCGATCTCGAAGTCGCCATCGAGGAAGGTGCCACCCTCGTCCGCGTCGGCACCGCCCTGTTCGGAGAACGCCCACACTAGAATCCTTGCCGCCCAGAACTTGATCAAATCGAGTCAAGTTCTCGTC
>CAZVRY010000135.1:0-17831 GCA_964629545.1 uncultured Verrucomicrobiota bacterium
GTGGGGGGGGGGGGGCGGTTTGGGGGCGGATCTGGCGGGTGGGGGGTGGCGTTGGTGGGGGCGGTCTGGCTGGCCGGGATGGGGGTCGGCCGGGGCGCGGCGGGGGGGACGGAGCCGGGGTTGGGAAGGTGGGATCGCCTGCCGTCGCTTCCGGATGAGGAGGGGTGGGCGGGGGTGTTCGCGGGTTCCTCGGGGAAGAGCCTGTTGGTGGCCGGGGGGGCCAATTTCCCGGCGGGCAAGCCCTGGGCAGGGGGCACGAAGGTTTGGCACGACGGCGTGTTTGTGCTGAGCCGTCCGGATGGACGGTGGCGGAGGGTGGGGCGGTTGCCGCGACGGTTGGCCTACGGTGTTTCGGTGAGCACGCCGGCGGGGGTGGTGTGTGTTGGGGGCAGCGACGCGGACCGTCATTACGCGGAGACCTTTCGGATGGACTGGGGGAGGCACGGGCTGAGGATCGAACCGTTGCCGAACCTTCCCTGGCGGTTGGCGCAGGCGGCGGGGGCGGTGGTGGAGGGGACGTTGTATGTGTGCGGCGGATCGGATGAACCCGGGGAGAAAGCTGGGCTGAACCGGTTGTTTTCGCTCGCCCTGGAGCGGCCTGGGGCGACCTGGCGGGAAGAGGTTCCGTGTCCGGGCGAGGGGCGGATCCTGCCGGTGGCGGCCGGGTTGGCGCCGGGGTTTTACTGGGCAGGAGGAGCGGCCGTGCGGCACGAGGATGGGGCGCCCCGCCGGGTTTACCTGCGGGACGTGTGGTGTTTTGAGCCTGGCGGCGGTTGGCGGCGGGTGGCCGACCTGCCGCACGCGGCGGTGGGGGCGCCGTCGCCGGCGCCGGTGGGGCGGGGGCGGTGGTGGGTTTTGGGTGGGGATGACGGGTCGCGGGTGGGCTTTGCGCCGGTGGAGCGGCATCCGGGATTTCCGGGGACGATCCAGGGCTACGACGTGGGGAGTGGCCGATGGTGGTTGGGGGGCGGGGTGGCGGCGCCGCGGGTGACGTTGCCGGCGGTGTGGTGGCGGGGCGGGTGGGTGTTGCCGAGCGGCGAGGTGCGGCCGGGGGTGCGTTCGCCGGAAGTCTGGACATTGCGCGGCGAGCCGTGACAATGCGGCGCGCATGCATGCGACACCCCGCAATCCTCTCAGCTACGCTTGGCTGGTGGTGGTGCTCCTCTGGCCGGTCGCCCTGCTCAACTATCTGGATCGCCAGATGTTGGCGGCGATGAAGTTCTCGGTGATGGAGGACATTACGAGCATTGGGACGGAGGCCAATTGGGGGAGGATGCTGGGGCAGTTCAAGTGGGTCTATGCGATCCTGAGCCCGATTGGCGGGTATATTGCCGACCGGTTCAGCCGGCGCTTTACGATCTGCGGCAGCTTATTCGTGTGGTCGGCGGTGACCTGGGCGACGGGTCATGTGACGACGTATGACGGGCTGTTGCTCACGCGGTCGCTGATGGGGATCAGCGAGGCGTTTTATATCCCGGCGGCGTTGGCGTTGATTTCGGACTACCATTCGGGCCGGACGCGGTCGCGAGCGGTGGGGACGCATCAGATGGCGATCTACGTGGGGGTGATGGTGGGTGGGTTTAGCGGGTATGTGGCGGACGCGCCCCAGTTGGGGTGGCGGTTTGCGTTCGACGCCTGCGGGTTGGCGGGGATCATTTACGCGGTGCCGCTGGTGTTCTTGTTACGGGATGCTCCGCGCGCGGGGGCCGGGGAAGGGGCGGGGCGGCTGTCGGTGGATCGTTCGGCGCGGGAGTTGTTGACGAACGGTTCGTTCATCTTGCTGGTGTTGTATTTCACGTTGCCGGCGTTGGCGGGGTGGGTGGTGCGGGATTGGATGCCGGCGATCCTGAAGCAGCAGTTCAATATTGGGCAGGGCAAGGCGGGGGTGTCGGCCACGCTGTATTGGCAGGCAGCCGCGGTGGTGGGGGCGTTGGTCGGTGGATGGCTGGCCGATCGTTGGATGCAGAAGAACCACCGGGGACGGATTTATGTGAGCGCGATCGGCATGGCGCTGATCATTCCGGCCCTGTTCGGCGTGGGCAATGCGGGGACGTTGCTGGTGGCGGTGCTCTTCCTCATGCTCTTCGGGTTGGGCTGGGGCTTCTTCGACGGGAACAACATGCCGATCCTCTGCCAGATCGTGCGTCCCGAGCTGCGGGCGACCGGCTACGGCATCATGAACCTGGTCAGCATCAGTTGCGGCGGGTTTGCCGATTGGGGATTCGGGGCCATGCGGGATGCCCAGATCCCGTTGAACGTGATTTTCGGGGTGTTCGCCAGCGCGGCCGTTGTGTCGGTCGTGCTGGTATTGTTGATTCGGCCCCGGCAGGAGTTGTTGCAGCGATGAATGCGATCTCTCGTTTGACGGGCCTGGTGGCGGCGACCCACACTCCATTCCGCGCGGATGGCGCGTTGCACCTGCCGGCGGTCGAGGCGCAGGCGGGGCATCTGCTGGCGCAGGGCGTGACCTTGGCGTTCGTGGGCGGGACGACCGGCGAGAGCCACTCGCTCCGTTGCGACGAGCGGGCGCAGTTGGCGGCCCGGTGGTTCGAGGTGACCCGGGGGACGCCGTTGCGCGTGATTGTCCACGTGGGGGCCAACTGCCTCGCGGACGCCTGCGCGCTGGCCGCCCAGGCGGACGCGGCGGGGGCGCTGGCGGTGGCGGCGGTGGCGCCCAGCTATTTCAAGCCGCCGACGGTTGGCGGGCTGATTACGTGCTGCGCCGAGATTGCGGGGGCCGCGCCCGGGACGCCGTTTTACTATTACGAGATCCCGCCGTTCACGGGTTTGGACCACGCGATGCCGGTCTTTCTGGAGCGCGCGCGGGAGAGCATTCCCACGCTGGCGGGGATCAAGTTCAGTCATCGGGACTTGATGAGTTTGCAGTTGTGTTTGGAGGCGCACGGGGGCGCCTACGACATCTTGTTTGGGATTGACGAGGCGTTGTTGGCGGCGCTGGCCCTGGGCGTTCGCGGGGCGGTGGGCAGCAGCTACAACTTTGCCGCGCCGCTTTACCATCGTCTGATCCGGGCGTTTGCGGCGGGGGATCTGGCGACGGCGCGACGCGAGCAACTCCGGTCGGTGCATTTGATTGGGCTGCTGGCTCGTTACGGGTATTTGGCGGCCAGCAAGGCGGTCATGGGGATGTTGGGGGTTCCGGTGGGCCCTACGCGGCTGCCGTTGGAGCCGTTGACGGACGAGCAGGTCGCCGGCCTGCGGCAGGAACTCGAAGCGCTCGGGTTTTTCGAGTGGGTGGCCGCTACGGGGTAACGGGCTCGCGCCACGGTTGTCCGCTCCGGTAGATTTCGCGGAGTTCGCGGTTGCGTTGAGCCACCTGGGTAAGACCTTTGGCTTCGGCCAGGTCGATGGCGCGGGAGGCGGTTTGGATGGCCTCTTCCTGGCGGCCGGTTTCGGCGTAGGCGGCCGCCAGGGTGCCGAGCATGAAGGGTTCTTGGTGGCGGGTGAGCTGGCCGGCGCGTTCGGCGAGGCGGACGGCGTGTTCTCCCTGGCGGAGGTTGAGCGTTCGGGTGAGCGCGGCCAGGGCGAGGAAGAGCAAGGCGGCGTTGGCGGCATGGAGGGCCACACTCACGAAGTGCTGAGCGGCCGGGCCGCTGCCCAGCCATTGGCTGCAGGCCATCTAGGAAAGCCAGGTCAGCGGATGCCAATGGCCCATCGAGGTCGTGGTCCACGCCCAGCGCACTCCCTCCCACGTGATCCCCCGTTGCACCAGCGCCTGGTGGGCCACGTAGTCGGGGTCGTCGTAGTTGGTGTAGTCGAAGCCCACTGCCGGCCAAAAGACGACCAGCACCAGCAGACCCAAAACGGCGGCCCTCCACGCCCGCCCACCCCTGGCCGAGGTCCTCCCGCTCGCGTCCGCCGAGGCTAAGCCCCCTGCCTGTCCGGAGTCGCCCAGGCACCCGGTCAGTAGCGCAACCGGTAGAATCGCTCGAACCCGCTCGCCGCGTTGGTTACTCGCCATTCGCCTGCGGTGACCTGCGGTGCGCCCCCGGCCGTGGTCCAACCGGCGGGCAAGCCCAGGTTCGTGGTCACCTGCAACACGAAGGGCAACGCCGAGGTCGGCCAGGACACCACGACTTGCTCGGTGGCCAGCAGGGAGCGAATCCGCAAGCGCTGCGCTGCCTCGGTCAGGATGGCGACGACGCTTGAGGCGGCGTTATTGGGTTGAGCCAGGTCCGGCTCGGCGGCGATGACCCAGGCGTGGTTGGTGTGGCGGCCTTCGGCGGGCGCCGCCGCCTGGATGTCCAGGCCCACCGCAGCGCCCGCCTCCAAGGTCGCCAACCGCAGGACCGAGGTGCCCCCCGACGTGAGGACCGTGCCTCGGCTGGCGGAGGCGGACACGAACGTCAAGCCGGTGGGGAGGACGTTGGTGAGCACGACGAGGCTGCGCAAAGCCGGCCCACGGTTGGTGAGCGTGACGTGGAACATGATGCTCGCCCCCGGCCGGGCCACTTCGGGGACCGCCGCCACGGTCACGGCCAAGTCACTCGGGCCGCTCACGGTGAAGGTCTGGGACGAGAACGCCGAGCCGGCGGGGTTTTGCACTTCGACCGGGCCGGTGCGGGCTCCCGCGGGAACGGTCGCTTGAATCTCGGTCGGCCCGATCACCTGGAACGCGGCCGGGGTGCCGGCGAACAGCACGGCGGTGGCGCTGGCGAACCCGTGGCCGCGCAACGTGACCTGGGACCCAGGTTGCCCGAGCGTTGGGGTCACGTCGGAGACTGTGGGCAAGAGGCGGAACTGGTTTGTGGTAAGGAAGGAGCCTCCCGGGGTGGTCAGCGCCACGGAGCCATCCAAGGCCTCGGCGGGGACCGTGGCCCGGAGGGTGCGCCCGTCCGCGGCCTGGGCCGGCCAGGGGACGCCTCCGACGCGGAGGGCGACGACCGGCGCGAGGTTGGTGCCGGTCAGCTCGATCTCGTCCCCCACCGTGGCCACGGCGGGCGAGAATCCGGTCAGGCGCGGGGGTCCGTGAAACCAGCGGTTGGTCGAGGCATAGGTCCCGGAGGTGGTGGTGACCCGGATCGGCCCGGTGGTCACCCCGGCAGGCGCGACCGCGTGGATCTGGGTGGGGGCGGTGGCGACGAAGTGTTCCGCGTTGGTCCCGTTGAAGGTCACGGCGGTGACGTTGATGAAGTTGAGTCCTTCGATCACGACCGGCGTGCCGCGGGGGCCGTAGTTGGGGGTGAAGTCCGTGACGACGGGGGCGGAGCCGATGACGGTGAAGGGGACGGTGCTGGTTGCGCTGCCGGAGGCGTTTTGGATGACCAGGGGGCCGGTGGTGGCCCCGGCGGGGACGGTGGTGTGGAGTTGGGTGTTCGCCGTCACGGCGAACGAGGCGGCGACCCCGTTGAATCGGACGGCGGTGGTGCCGGTGAAGTTGGCGCCGTTGATGACCACCGCGGCGCCGGGGGCGGCCAGGAGCGGGGAGACCTCCTCGATGATGGGGGCGGAGGTGACCACAAAGGAGGCCGCGCTGACGCCCACGCCCACGGCGTTGGTCACCCGGATCGGCCCGGTGCTGGCGCCGGAGGGGACGGTGACTTCGAGGAAACCGGGGGCAGGGGTGCCGAAACCGGCCACCGAGCGCCCATTGAAACTGACTCCGCGGACGTTGTTGAAGTTGATGCCCTCGATAACCACCGGGGTCCCGGCCGTGCCGAAGGTCGGGGTAAAGCCCAGGATGTAAGGGCTCTGCGTGACGGTAAACACGACCGCGCTGAGCCCGGTGCCTTGGGGCGACGTCACCGCCACGAAGCCAGTCGAGGCCCCGGCCGGCACGGTGGCGTTGATCTGCGTCCCGGCCACCACCGTGAAGACCGCGGGCACGCCGTTGAAGGAGACCCGAGTGGCCCCGGTGAAGTTTACCCCCTCGATCCGCACCGTCGCGCCGGGGGCGCCGACGAAGGGCACGACCTGGTCGATGATCGGCGCGGGCCCGGACACGACGAAGGGCTCCAGGCTCAGAGTTTCGCCCGCTGGGGTGGCGACGCGCACCGGGCCCGACGAGGCCCCGGCGGGGATGGTGGCGCTGATTTGGGTGGGGGCGGTGACCGCGAAGACGGCGTTGGAACCGTTGAACTGGACGTTGGTCGTGCCCGTGAAGTTCGCGCCGTCGATGGCCACCAAGGTGCCTGCGCCGCTCCGTTCCGGCCAGAACCCGTCGATGCGGGGCGGGGCCTGGAAGGTGGCAGCGCTCACGGCCCCCCCCGAGGGGGCGCCGACCCGGATGGCGCCGGTGACGGGCCAGGCCGGGACGATGACCAGGAGCCGGTCCTGGGCCAGCACGGTGAAGTCGGCGAGCCGTCCGCCGACCTGGACATTGGTCGTGCCCAGGAAGCCGGAGCCGAGCACGGTGACTTGGGTGCCGGCCGGGCCGAAGGTTGGGTTGAAGCCGGCGATGGTGGCTCCGTGCACCAGCGTGGCCCATGCGGCCGACGACACGAGCGCGCAGAGAATTCGCGATAGCCTGAACATAGGGTCCGAGTGCAAATGGCGTGACGGGGTGGTGGGCGGAGGCGTCAGGAGGCGGGGGGGAAGGACGCGGCCACGAAGGCACGGATGACGGCCACTTCGGGCTCGCCGCCAATGGTGTGCGCCTTGGGGAACTCGTGCCAGGTGATGGCCAGCCCGGCCTTCTGCAGTTGCTCGATCTGCACTTTGACCGGAGCCGGTTGGATGAGGGGGTCGAAGGTGCCGTGGGTGATCAGGAAACGCTGCTGGGGGGCGACCGGGGCCATTTCACGCACCAGTTGGTCGGGTTCGTAGACATACCCGCTCACGCCCACCACGCCAGCCAGCCGCTGGGGGTAGCGTGCGGCCACGTCGAGGCACATCAGGCATCCCTGCGAGAAACCGAAGAGCACCGTGTTCTCGGTCAGCCACCCCTGCTGCCGTTTGTAATCGAGCAACTCGAACAGCATCTGCCGGCTTCGCCGCACGCCAGGGCCGGAATCGCCGTAAATGTCGTACCAGGAATACCCGCCGTAGTAGCCATCGGGGGCGTTCACCAGGAGGTAGCTGAGCCAGGGCAATCCCATCGCCTCGGGCAGCCACCGGTAACCGTCGACACTGTCCCCCAACCCGTGGAGCACGACCATCAAACGCCGGGGTTGCAGGTCGGCAGCCGGGACCAGGTAAGTGTTCAGCATGGGCAGAAGGGTTGGAGGGGTCAGTCGGTGTGCGGGCGCGGGTTCAGCCGCATCCGGGCGGTTCGCGGTTTGGCTCCCGGGATGGGGCCGGAGGTGGCGCGGGCAGCGGCGTCGAGGGCGGTGCGAATGAGGTCCATTTGGCTGCGCCGTGGCGCCGCGCCGCGGCGCCGGGCGGGCCGCCAATAGGTGCCGTCGGAGCGGAGGAAGCGGGCTTTGGTGTTGTCCTGCAGGGTGAGGCCGAGGATCTCCGTGACCACGCGTTCGCGGAGCCGCCCGTCCTCGATGGGGAACACCACCTCGATGCGTTTAAAGAAGTTGCGTGGCATCCAGTCGGCGCTGCCTACGTAGACCTCGGGTTGACAGCCGTTTTCGAAGTAGAAGATGCGGCTGTGTTCGAGGAAGCGGTCCACCACGCTCCGCACGGTGATCGATTCGCTGATCCCCTTGAGCCCTGGCCGCAGGCAGCAGATGCCGCGCACGATCAGGTCGATGGTCACGCCGGCCTGGGAGGCGCGGTAGAGGGCCTCGATGATCTGCCGGTCGACCAGCGAGTTCATCTTGGCCACGATCCGGGCCGGCAATCCGCGCTGCGCCTGCCCGGTCTCCCGTTCGATCAATTCGAGCATGCGGTCGTGCAGGGCGAAGGGGGCGACCAGCAGCTTGTGCGTCGGCTGGAACTGGCAGATGCCGGTGAGCAGGTTGAACAGGTTGGTGGCGTCCTCGCCGAAATCGGGCCGGCAGGTCAACAGGCCCAGGTCGGTGTAAATGCGCGCGGTGGTGGGGTTGTAGTTGCCGGTGGCCAGGTGGAGATAACGGCGGATCCCATCGTCGTCGTTGCGCACGACCAGCGTCAGCTTCGAGTGGATCTTGTAGCCGACCAACCCGTAGACCACGTGGACGCCGGCGTCCTCGAGTTGACGGGACCACTGGATGTTGTTGGCCTCGTCGAAGCGCGCCTTCAACTCGACCACCGCCGTCACCTGCTTGCCGTTGCGCACCGCTTCCATCAGGGCGCCGATGATCCGCCGGTCGCCGCCGGTCCGGTAGAGCGTCTGTTTGATGGCCAGCACCTGGGGGTCGCGCGCGGCCTGCTGGAGGAACTCCACCACCGTCTCGAAGGACTCATAAGGGTGATGCAACAGGATGTCCCCGTCCCGGATGGCCGCGAACAGGTCGGACCGCTCGAGCACCGCGGCCGCCAGCGGGGGCAGGAATGGGGGGTCCCGCAATTCGGGGGACGGATCGACCTCGCAGAGAGTCATCAGGCGCACGGGATTGAGCGGGCCGTGCACGATGTAAAGGTCGTCCTCCCGGATCCCCAGGTTCTCCAGCAGCCAGGTCTGCAAATCCAGGGGACAGTCGGGCTCGAGTTCCAATCGAACGGCCGCCCCCCGCCGGCGCTTGTGCAATTCCTCCTCCACCGCCCGGAGCACGCTGTTCTTCTCCTCTTCCTCGTCGATATAGAGTTCGCTGTTGCGGGTCACGCGAAAGAGCCAGAAGCCGCGGATCGTCGTGCCCGGGAAGACGTCCTGGAGGCACTGGCCGACCAGGTGGCCGAGGAAGATGAAGTCCCGGGTCGTCTCGTCCCCGGGCAGTCGGATCAGGCGCGGGATGTTGCGGGGCACTTGGACCACGGCCAGCCGGGTGCGGACCTCCCCGTATTGGAGAATGTCCAACTGCACCAGCATGTTCAGCGACTTGTTGAGCAACTGCGGGAACGGGTGGGCGGGATCGATGCCCAACGGCGTCAGCACCGGCCGGATCTTGGTCTGGTAGAGATCGGCCACCCAGCGCCGGCGGGTCTCGTCGAGTTGATCGAAAGGCAGGAAGCGGATGCGCTGCCGGGCGAGGGCGGGCACCAACGCCTCGCGCCAGCACGTGTACATCTGATCGACCATTCGGCGCACCCGCCGGGTAATCGCCCGGAACGTCTCGACCGGCGTCAGCCCGTCCACGCTTCGCTCCGAGGCGTCGCTCTCGATCTGCTGTTTCACCCCCGCCACCCGCACCTCGAAGAACTCGTCGAGGTTCGAGCTGACGATACAGAAGAACTTCACCCGCTCCATCAGGGGCGTGGCCGGATCCAGCACTTCTTCGAGCACGCGGTGGTTG
Source organism: uncultured Verrucomicrobiota bacterium (assembly GCA_964629545.1). Classification (GTDB taxonomy): domain Bacteria; phylum Verrucomicrobiota; class Verrucomicrobiia; order Limisphaerales; family CAZVRY01; genus CAZVRY01. The sequence goes on from CAZVRY010000135.1 coordinate 9,279, forward strand.
AACTCGAGCCAACTCAACTCGCGGTTGATGAAGTGCGCCGGCGTAAAGTGTTTCGATGGCTTCGCCATAAACGAGGGACGGTGACTATACGCGTCAGCGGTTCGTCCGCCAGCCCCATTTGATCTTGATCCGACTGCATGGAAACGGCTAAGGCCCCGGCGCGCGCAGCCGGAAATACTGCTGTTCCCGGTCGGGGGTGAACCGCACTTCCACCGCGCCACTCTCCGGCCGGTTGACCTCGGTGAGGTCGGCCCAGCTCCCGACGATCGGTTCCGTCGCCACCTGCACGGCGTAGGTGGTGTTCGAGCGGGCCAGGAAGCGGAGCACCCCTTCGCTTCCGAGGGCGGCAATGCTGACCTGCAACGGACTGGCCGGGTCGAGGGGGCCGGTGCCGGCCTCAGCCTCGCGGCGGTTTGTCCACCCGTCCCCGTCCGGATCGGCCTCCGGACCCGAGATGCCCGGATCGGCAAGCTGGGCCGGGGTGAAGACCTGGCCGGACCACACCAGGTAGGGCGGCAGCGCATCGGCTCCCAGGGTGAGTTGCGACACCGAACGCCGCACGAAATCGAGGTTGCCGTAAGGGTCCCGCTCGAACAGCAGCCCGAGGTCCCCGTTCGCCAGGCGGGTGACGGAGGAGTAGGCCGATCCTCCGGCGTAGATGACCCGTTCCACCGGCCAGGTCGCGCCCTCATCGTAGCTGATCCGGACTGTCATGTTCACGCGGGACGAGGCATGGGCGGCGTTGGCGTGGATTAGGCGGCTGAGGTTGCCGTCATTCGTGCTGCTCAACCGGTAGAGACTCGCCTGGCAGGCCGGGTCGGGCAGCGCTGGCTGCTGGGGGGTTGAGGTGTAGGGGGTCCCCCACGTCACGCCGCCATCCGCACTGCGGTTGAACGTCCGCACCCCACTGCCCGGGAAGTCGTTGTCGCGCATCGACGCCAGCACCCCGCCCGACGGTGTCTCGGCCATTTGCACCTCCCCGCCGCCCACCCCCGCGGTCGCGCTGCGCTGCCAGGTTTCGCCATGGTCGTCGCTGTAGAGGCACAGGGACGACGACGGGTTCCCGTAGATGTAGACGGGGAAGAGGAGCCGCCCCGCGCGGGGGCCTCCGGTCAGTTGGATGCCGTTCCCCGGGCCGGTGAGAAACTCGCCCGCGGCCGGGCGCAGGCCGGGGTTGCGCGCTTCCACGTCGATGGCCTCCGACCACGTGGCCCCGTCGTCGTCGCTGTGCCGGAGTTCGAGCTTGATCTTGCGGACGCCGTTCCAGACGCCGCCATTGTCGTACAGCACCCAGACCCGGGCGGTGACCCGGTCAAGCAACAGGGCCGCATCGCCAGCCGCCACCCGGGTGATATTGGTGAGTTGATAGAAGGGATAGCTGTCCACGTCCGCCGGGTTGCTGCCGTAGCCGGCGATCACTTGGATCGGCCCCCACGTCTGCCCGTGGTCGAAGCTGCGCTTGCAGACGAGGTCGATGGGGGTGGGGATGTCGCCACAACTGCCGATGCGGCCGTCGGCGGCCGCGATGAGCGTGCCGCGGGCGGTGGTCACCAGGGCCGGGATGCGGAAGCAGGTGTAACCATCGACGCCCGCGGCGAACACGCGGACGAAGTCGCTGCCCGGCCGCGGCGGCGCTTCCGGATCCTCGACCACCCCGGCCCAGCGCTCGGCCAGATACGCCTCGATCTCCGCCCGCGGCGCATCCTCCAGCGCGGACGGAAAGACCAGCACCTCCGCCACATCGAGGCGCAGCCCCGCTTGGGCGGAGGCGTTGAGGCCCAGGATGAAGCCGCCCAGGGCGCCGGCCACGGAAGGAGCGGCCACCGCGCCCGGGACGCCATCGATGAAATGGGTGATGCTGCGCGTGCCGCCCTCGGCCCGGAAGACGAACGTGTGCGTCTGCCAGGTGTTCGTGGTGGCGGGGGCGGTGATCGAACCAGCGGCCCGGGCTGCGCCGGTGGCTCCGGCGCCGTAGGTGCCCACCTGCCAATGCCCGCCATTCACCTGGGCCCGCGACAACCCCACCGTGTAGGAACTGCTGTCGAAGAGAAATCCCTGCGCGCTGGCCAGATGCACCCGGGCCCGGAACACGAGCGTCCGGTTTCCGGTCAGTGTCCCGAACCCGTTCTGGGCCACCCACAAGCCCTGCGCACCGTCCAGGGATACCGCGGAGGCGGCGGATCCATTCGGGCGGCGCAGCCAGAGCTTCTGGGGCCCCCCCACCAGGCGCGTGAGGTCCCGGCCGGCCGCCGTCAACGTGGCGTTCGTGGCGGCGGTCCCGAGGTTCGACCAGGAACTGAGGGTGTAGCCGTCCGCCGCGACCTGGAGGGAGGCGTCGTTGTACCAAGCGTAGAGGGTGGCGGGATCCGGGCCCGCCGCTTCCGCCCCCGCCGCCACCAGCAGCGCGGCCATCCAGCATTGCATCTGTTTCATAGGTGCGCCGTTCATCTGACCCCAGGACCGGCCGAAATGCAAACCGCACGGCCCAGTCCAGAAGGCTGCGCGACTCGAACGGCGCAGGGCCCCTCCGCCGGCCACGGCCCGGAGCGAGCGGTCGCTTCCGCTGGCCGGGGGTTCAGCCGGCGATGCGGAAGGGGCGGGCGCCGCGATGGGTGTGGCCAAACAGGTCGGTGGCCATCACTTCCACCAGGTGGGTGCCCGGGCCGAGCCCTTCCGGCAGAACGGCCCGCCAAAGGTGCGGGCAGTTGGGCATGGGCGCCTGGGCCGGGAGCCAGGGCGGCTGCAGGTCCTTGTCGCGTTCATGCAGTCGCGCCACGCGCGGGTCAGCCGCCTCCACCCGCGTCATCGCGCGCCAGGCGTCGCCCGCCCCGCAACGCATCTTCACCACTGACGCGTCCGTGCCGTTGAACACATTGGCGAAGACCTCGGCGGCCCCGATTTGTGGCGCCGCGATCTCCCCTGGCAATTCGATCTGCATCTGGTAGTCGCGGGGTTGGCCCAGGGACCGGTAGCCGTCCATGGAAAACTGGTGGCCCTTGAACTGGACCTCGAAGAACCCGCGGGGCGTGCCGTCCGCCATCAGGCCATGAGGCACGCCCTGCGCGTCGGGGGCGCCCCTGAACCAACTGCCGCACAAGGCGCCGGCGATGATGTGATGATGGGGCCAGGCGCCGCGCCAGCCATCCTGCTCGTCCAGGAAGACGTGCCCGAGAAAATGGGTGTGAGCCGAAAAGGAAACCGTGTGAGGCCGGTCTTCGATCAGGCGATACAGGGCCTGGCGGTCGGTGGTGGAGCCACTGGGCCGGGGATCGAAGCCGCGGTGCAGCGGGATGTGCATGAGCAGGACCACGAGCCGGCTCTTGGGGACGTGCTGGAGATCCTGGGCCACGAACTCGAGTTGGCGCTCGCCCAGGCGTCCCTCATAACTCCCCTTGCTCGCCGGCACATTCGGGTCGGCGCCGGTCCAGGCGATGTTGTTCAGCACGATGAAGTGCACGGGGCCGTGATCGAAGGAAAACCAGGTGGGCCCGAAGACGCGTCGGAAACTCTCATAGGCAAACCGGTTGTCCCGCGCGTCGTAGTTCAAGTCGTGATTGCCCAGCACGTTGAACCAGGGCACGCCGATCAACCCGAACGCCTCCACCAACGGTTCGTGCGTGGTCAGATCGTCGAACGCGATGTCGCCCAAACTGACCCCGAACGCCGCCTCCGTCCCGATCAGCTCCGGCACCACGGTCCGGGCCAGATAGCCCACCTCGCGCAGATTGCGCGGTTGCGGATCGCCGCAAATCAACGCGCTGAACTTGTCCCCCTCCTCCTGCGGGGTCAGCGCAAAATCGATCGACTCGGGCAAGGGGCCGGTCGGAGCGATCCCCGCATACTGCTGCCGCGGCGAGCCCGCCGGCTGATGATGGTAATAGCCGAGGGAGAGGTGGTGCGCGCTCAGGCGCGGCCGCCATCCGCGGGGCTTGATGACAAAGAACGTCGTGGCCTCGCCGTCCAGGGGCAGTTCCCAGCGCCCGTGGTCGTCGGTCAGGGTGACCTCACGCCCATTGGATACCGCCACGCCCCCGAGGCCCCGGTCGTGCGGGCCGCGCCGACCGTTGCCGTCCCGGTCGTGAAAAACCACTCCCCGCGCGACCCCGGTTGGCTCGCGGGACCAGAGGCGGGGCGCCCAGGCCAGGCTGGCGCCTCCGGCGAGGGCGAGTTGGAGGAAGCTGCGACGATTCCAGAAAGGGGCGCGGGGAGCGCGAGCGACGAGGGACTGATGGTTCATAGGATGTCTGGTTGCGCGGCGCGCAACATAGTGCGCCGGCCGGCCTGAGACAAGGCCGGGCGGGTGACAATCAGGGGTCGCGGGGTGCGGAGGGGGGAGGGCGTCCTCCCCGACCTCATCCCCGGCGAGGAGTTCTTCGTCTTCGACTCCCGGAGCCTGACCCTCCTGGAGACGATTCCCGCCCTCCGTCGTGACCCGGACCTGGGTGCGACCAACGAGGGGGTGACGGTGGTGTGGCTCCGGTGAGTGCGGTGAGGAGGGGCTGGCTTCTGCCAAGATAAGGACGTCTGGTTCAGCTTCATTTCCACTTGAAAGCCGCTCCGGCTGGGGTGCACATTCAGTTACCACTCGAGAAAGCGAATCCCCATGAAATCGAAGACGCACGACCGAGGGGGTGCCAGGATACTCCCTTTGTTAGCATGCCTGCTGGGGCCAGTTTCCATCCCGGCGGCTCAGCAACGTCCGTGGTGGGATGATTATCCCCTGATCATCCAAAACGCGGACGTGGCGACGATTCAGTCCCTCAACGGCGACTGCGGTTTCAACACCTCGTTTGCGGATCCATCGTGGGGCATCTACGCCCAAAGGACAATCGCCAGCAATGACCAGCCCCGCCGGATGCACGACGCTGGGCTTAAGTTCATTACTTACTACGAGGCTTTTGGCACATGTACCAGCTTCGTCCTGGAACTCGGCGATCCCACGGATGAGGGCTACCGATCCGTCTTCCGCTTCTATTGGTCCTGGGATCTGCTGGACACGAAGGGCGGGGAGTTCCGTTGGGCGGGTGCTCACAACTTCTTTGACGCAGAGGATTTCTGTTGGCCTTACACCCGCCATCATCCGGTCTATGGCGGCGGGGGCCGGGCGATGACCTACCCGGACGGCACGCCTGCCGCGGGCTATCTGGATGAGGATGGCGGTGACCCGCGCAAGAGTCGTGTTTATGACGCGGGCGCATCCAAGGACGTCCTGGGCGGCTACTCGATCGATTTCGGATACGTGGACGAAGTCGCAGGGAATCCCCTGCGCGAAGGCGGCCTGCTCGCGATCGAGGTGGAGGGACAGACTCATCTCGTGGGCAGTATCAGCTTCGGCAAGGACACCGCCTGCCCGATGTGGACGGATCAGCAGCGTTCCTCGATCCTCTACGGGGTGGACCAGGGAGGCATCGACGGCATCTGGGCGGACAATTTCAGCGCTTGGGACAACTTTGGTTACCCCCCCATCCAGCACGCCTTCGGCCTCTGGTCGGTCGTGGGTTTCCGTGATTACCTGGCCGGCCGGTTTGGCCCCTCCGAGCTCGCCGCGATGGGCGTTTGCAACGTCCGCACTTTTGACGTGAGGAGCTACCTGCGGGAGCGGCTCGCTGTTTTGGGCGGGGAGAGCATGGATCTGCGGGCTCCCCAGTGGAATGACGCCCACTGGCTCGACGATCCGATCTGGCGTGCCTACAAGATCTTCAAGCGCCAGACCGGAACGAAAGCCCTGAACGACTACTACAGGGTCACCAAGGAGGCCGCCGCCCAGATGGGCAATCCCGACCTGGCGGTGCTCGGCAACGACATCCCCCTCTACAGCCTCGGCTTCGTGCGCGGCGGAGTGGATTTGGTCAGCACAGAACTGTCCCCCGGCTGGCACATGGGGACAAGCTCGCGCGGTTTCATGATGCCTCCGGCGGGCCGCTTTGCCCCCTTCTACAAACTCGGACGCGAACACGGCCGCAGCCGCCTGATGAACGTCTGGCTCTATCTGTCGGGCGAGAACGACGCCTATCGGGAGAGCCCGGGTGCGGTCAACACGCTCTACTACGAGATGCTGGCCAACCACGCCCTTCCCATGCTCCAGTACGGCCACCCGGATTGCACGCAACACGAAACCGTCAACCGCGAGTTCTTTGGCTTCGTCAAGCGGGCTCGCTCCACCTTCGGCGGACGCGATTCGCTCACCGACGTGGGCCTCTACTACTCGTCTTCTTCCATCCTGGCCTCCATGACGCCGGCCGGGTTCCGTGATATGGACCATCAGCCCCACATGGGAGCCTACAACGGATGGGGCGCCGCCCTCGGCAGCCTGCATTGCCAGTACCGCCCCGTCCCCGAGTGGAAGCTGACCGCCGAAACCCTCGGCGGATTGCGAGGGTTGATCATTGCCAATGCGGAGGTGCTCGACGTGGAGGACGTCGCCCGCGTGGTCACGCCGTGGGTTCGTGCGGGCGGCCGACTGATCGTGACGGGCAACAGTGGCACCCGCCGGGGCGAGGATGGCAATTTCTCCCCGCATGCCCAAGGAAGCTCCCTCGCCGGCCTGACTGGCGTCCCAAGCGGTCCCTCCGCGCCAGCCACTCGACTTCGCGCCGTGGGCGCCGGGAGTGTCTTATTCATCCGCGACAACCTTGGCTTGTCCTACTTCAACGCCAGCACCGTGTCCACGCGCGCTGCTCTCCTTCCAGGGTTGAAGGGCGCGCTTGAGACGGTGCTCGGCAAAACCGAGACAATTCTCACCCCATGCTCCTCGATTCCGGAGTCGGTCGGGATCAACCTCTATGAGGATGCCTCGGTTGGGCGGCTCTTCGTGGACGTCAACAATTACGACCTCGACTTGGCCACCGATGTCGTCACCGATTCACCCCCAATCTCCTTCATCGTCCAATCGCCTCGGTGGCTGAAGCCCACCGCCGCGCCTCATCTCAAGGCTGAGGTCCTCTCCCCCAGCCCGACCCCTCCCACGGTCACGCTCCGCAGGGTTCATGGCGACCGGATCCTGGTGGAGCTTGGCCCGGTGACTCACTACGCCAGCATCGTGGTCAGCTCGGCCCGAGGCCCGGACCGGGGATCCCCCGAGGGTCGCCGTTGAATCGAGCAGGGGGGATTTGTTATCTCCACGCCCTTCAGCGCCGTCACGAGGGAGAGCACGGGCCGCCGGCCCGCCGAGGGCATCCTGATAATCGGAGGATCAAAGGGGGTGCGCCGCGCGGGAATCAACGAAGCGATCCCCGGTGGCCATGCCTTCGCCGCCGCATGTCGGCAGGGCGGGGATTTGGGTTCCGGACTGGCTGCTCCGGCGGCCTTTCGAACGGGGGCCTGATCCAATTCGCGAGCCCTTTTCCTCCTCGATCCCGAAACCGTGCTCCTGCTCATCGCTCGCACCGGCCTTGAGCCAGTCCAAGAGCGGCGGAAGCACTTCCGAGAAGTGATACGGGAGGGTCTCATGCGTGGCGCCTTCGATCACGATGCGCCGGCTCCCGGGCGCGAGGGCGGCCAGCAGCCGGTCCATCTCGGCCGTCGGCGTCACCTTGTCCTCGCTGGCGGCCACGATCAGGGCCCGCGGCGGATGACGGGTCAACGCGGTGAGCGGGTCCAGTTCGGCGGGGTCGACGCGGAGCACGCGGGGCAGGCGCTTCATCCCGGCCCGGAGGAGCGGGCGCGGCAGCCAGGGAGCGTAGTCCCGGCAGATGTTCATGACGGCGTTCGAGAGGACGGCGTAGGGGGCGATCGCCACCACCGGGCCCACCCGCGGTTCGAGGGTCTTCCAGCGCAGCGCCAGTGCCGCCCCGTAGGATTCGCCCACCACGGCCACCGGCGCGCTCAGCATGCCCTCGCGGCCCAGCGTGTCGAGTAGCTGGGACAGATCCCGCATCTCCCAGACCCCGTAGGAAACCTGCCGGCCGGTGGACTGGCCGTGCCCGCGCAGGTCCACCAGCACGCACTGCCAGCCCTGCTGCGCCAGTTCGAGCGCCCATGGCAGCAGGGCGAACTCGGCCAGGGCGTAGCCGTGCAGGAGGACGGCGGTGCCCCGGGGCCGGGCCGACCAGGCATTGGTGGTTCCGGGCACCTCGGCGCGAATGCTCAGACGGAACACGGATTTCCCCCGCTGCACCCGATGGGTGGCACTACGCTCCATCCGGTAGTCGGCGGGGGGCACCACCCGATAGTGAAGCCGGGCGGGCGGGGGCCCGGCCTCCAGGGCGCGGGCGGGGAAACGGCCCAGGTAGTCGCCCTCGCAGGCGAGGAACACGCGCGCCTGGGGAGCCAACCAGGACGGGTAGCGATTGGGGGCCTGGGCCATGCGGTGCGCCACATAGCTGCCGCATCCGCTCGATGCCATGGCCGCCAGCAACACCAGCCAACCGAACCCCACCCAACGCATCGGGCTGTGCATCGGCAGAGGCTCGATCAGCCGACCCCGCGGGGCAAGCGCGATCCTCGGTCCGACGCCCGCGGGCGTAGAATGGGCAAGGTCACGCCTTCCAGAACGCCCTCCCCATCAACCGGAAAGGCAGAAGGCAGAGTGCAAGAGGCAGAATTCGTACTCTT